>JAOAAF010000028.1 GCA_026419015.1 Spirochaetota bacterium | reverse complement strand
GTTACACACCGTGATATTTAAATAGCAATACGCTGATATCATCATCTTGTGGCTGGTGCTGGCGAAATTGCTTTATGTCCCAAAGAACGCTTTGGAATATTTCATCAAAGGGAGCATTTTGTTTTTTTGTTATTATTCTCAAAAAGCGATCTGAACCATAGGAATTGCCCGCTGCATCTTTTTGATCTTCAATGCCGTCAGAATAGCTAATGATCATATCATTGGGTTTTAGCGAAAAAGCAGCGATATTTGCAGAAAAATCTTTTTGTATGCCAAGCGGTGGGTTTTCAAATTTTGTACGTAACCTTTTAATCTGCCCATCGCGAAAAAGAAATAGCAGAGAATGGCCAACATCACAAAATTCGAATTTTCCAGCCTTTTCGTCAAAATCGAAAAATACACCTGTAACAAATTGTTCAGAACGAAATGTGTTGAAAAAATATTCATTTATCGATTCTATTAAACTTTTAAGCCCTCGTGAAAAATCGTAGAGGTGAACCATGCCTCCAATTGTCACCGATACCAGCGCTGCAGCCATCCCCTTCCCAGAAACGTCGCAGAGGGCAAAAAACCATCTTCCAGGATAATATTCCTTTGCGGTATAGAAATCACCGCCCACGCCTTTTGCCATCTTAGATTGGGCCATCAACGAAAAGCATTTCCCTTCGATTGATTTTTTTTCTGGCACGATGCAAGCTTGTATTTTTGAAGCGCGAACGATATCCTTGTTGGTAATTTCTGAAAGGTACACGAGTACATCGTGCGTTGAAAAAACTCCTGAAAATTTCCCTTCTTGATCGACGAGCAAAAAGTAAGTGGGTTCGGGATTTGTGATGCTCTGTGAAATTTGAGAGGCAATGCTGAAAATGTTTTCTGTATAGTTGAATGTTTGCGCAGGATGCGCAATCGATTCAAGCGTTTTCGCGAAATACAACTCGCGTCCAAATTTTGTGCTTAATGTATTGAAAAGCTCGGTTCGTACAATCACGCCTTTCGCATTGCCATCGTTGTCAACCACACCAATGGATTTCGCTTCATTGTTCTTTGTAAACCAATCGGCAAGATCGTGTATTTTGGTATTGTATGATGCGCAGTAAAAGCTGCTTGCAATGCTGGCAATTACCTTCCCATGAATTGAAGTGGGGCGCATTTCAAATACTACAGGACTTTCTTCCCGTGGGAGAGAAGCGCTGTTAAATTGAACCGAAACAGTCTTTACGGAAGAATCGTTATTGCGGTTGCGATTTGTTTCGATCATATATCTCCTCCGCTGCATCGGAAATTCGTATTACCAATGTATGCGAGTTAAGTTTTTTTTCCGTAAAGAGGTTATTATTTTTTTATAAAATTGGAGGATTCAAACGGTGGTATTAAAATGTAGTTGACCGTTTTGAATTTTACTGATGCATGTAAACGGTTTGCACATACGTAAAAAGGTGAAGGGTTTCATGCCATTTAAGAATTTACAAGAGTTCATAGCACATCTTGAAGCGCATGGCGAATTAAAACGCATTCGCGTCGAAGTTGATCCAGTTTTAGAAATTACCGAAATTGTCGATCGCATCTGCAAAGGCAATGGGCCAGCGTTGTTGTTTGAAAACGTAAAAGGGTTTCGGTTCCCCATTCTCATAAACGCGTTTGGAAGCTATCGCAGAATGCAGATGGCGCTAAACTGTTCTTCGTTCGATGAGATTGCTGCAAAAATAGAGTCGCTTTTAAAGATTCGCCCTCCTTCGAGCATTTCCGAAAAAATTAAATTGCTTTTTACTCTTAAAGAACTTGCATCGTTTGTGCCAAAAAAGGTTACGCATGCTGCATGTCAAGAGTGGGTGGTCACAGAGGGAGCGCTTTTAGATTTGCTTCCAATTATGACCTGTTGGCCAAAAGATGCAGGGCCATTTATTACATTGCCGGTTGTCATCACAAAAGATCCGCAAAGCGGGATGCAAAATGCTGGGATGTATCGCATGCAGAAATTCAGCAATACCGAAACGGGGATGCATTGGCAGTACAACAAAGATGGAGCTCGACATTATCGAAAATATAGTGAAATGGCAAAGCGCATGGAAGTTGCTGTTGCCCTTGGCGGGTGCCCAGCAGTCACCTATGCGGCAACAGCCCCTCTTCCACCGGATGCGGATGAATTTTTGTTTGCTGGATTTTTAGAAGGAAGGCCAATAGAGGTGGTAAAAGCAAAAACGGTTGACTTGTATGTGCCCGCCGAATCCGATTTTATTATTGAGGGATATATCGATCCAAATGAAAAGCGCATTGAGGGACCCTTTGGCGATCATACCGGTTTTTATTCGCCGGCAGATGAATATCCAGTATTTCATGTCACATGCATTACGGGAAGAAAAAACGCAGTGTATCCATCAACGATAGTGGGCAAGCCGCCTATGGAAGATTGCTACATGGCGAAAGCGACAGAACGAATATTTTTGCCGTTTATCAAGCTTTTAGTCAACGAAATTGTCGATATTGAACTCCCAATTGAGGGGGTATTTCATAACTGTGCGCTTGTTTCAATCGATAAGCGCTTTCCCGGTCAGGCAAAAAAGGTAATACATGCGCTGTGGGGATTAGGTCAGATGTCCTCAACCAAATTCATCGCTGTGTTCGATAAGGATGTAAATTTGCGCGACTATTCTTCTGTGGTGTGGAAGTTGTTGAATAATGTTGATCCGCGTCGCGATCTTTTGATCTCCGAAGGGCCGCTGGATGCTCTCGATCATTCTGCCCCGTATGCGAATTTTGGAGGGAAAATGGGTATCGATGCAACCCGCAAAACAAAAGAAGAAGGCATGGGACGCGAATGGCCAGATGAAATTGAAATGAGCGATGACATAAAAGATTTTGTAACTCAACGATGGAAAGAGTATGGCTTCGATGATTAAAAAATTTTTAACGCTCGTGATGTTTGAACAAACGCTTTTCGCACTTCCCTTTGCGTATTTAGGAGTGCTCTTTGCAAATGGCAGAACCATAGAAACGTGGTTTTGGGTTACGCTTGCTCTGGTTGCTGCGCGCACGGCGGGCATGTCGTTTAATCGCATCATCGATGCAGATATCGATGCGCGAAATCCCCGTACGAAAGATAGAGCAATTCCCGCAGGAGAGCTATCGGTAACGCAGGTTTTAGTTGTGGCAGTAATTTCGTGTGTGATATTCGTATTTTCTGCGTATATGTTAAATCGCCTTTGTTTTCAGCTGTCTTTTGTTGCTGTTGCGCTTTTGATTTCGTATTCGTATTTCAAAAGATTTACCGCCGCAACTCATTTGTATCTTGGTTTTATTGAAGCGGCAGCACCTATTGGCGGATATCTTGCAGTAACTGGCGTTTTTTATACCCCAGGGAGATTCGATGCTATTCCATTTTTGTTAGGCGGTGCAATCATGTGTTGGATTGCGGGGTTGGATATCATCTATGCGATGTTGGATATCGATTTCGATAGAAGGGAAGGATTAAAATCCATTCCTGCAAAGTACGGCAAAGAAAAAGCGATCGTAATTTCGCGGATTTTGTATGCGCTTGCAATAGTATGCCTTGTTGTCGTTGGCGTTCTTGCAAAACGGAAAGATGCGTATTGGGTTTCGGTGGCGTGTGTCGCAATTGTGTTTGTGTATCAGCAAAAGCTTGCGCGGAGGCCCGATCGCGGAGCAGCAATTAAAGAACTTTTTCAGGTAAACACTTTTGTTTCCCCAGCTCTTTTTGTGGGAACATTTATCGATGTGGTGATAAAGTACTGATGTATATTGTTGGAATTACAGGCGCAAGCGGGGTCATATATGGCATCCGATTGGTAGAGGAGTTGCTTGCATCAGGCAAAAAAACTGCGGTCATTGCATCTCGCACTGCCCTTTTGCTTTCAGGCGAAGAGCTTTATCCGGGAAATGAGTTTCATTCGGTGCGCGATATTCTTGCGTACCGAAACGTGAGCTATGCGAATCTCGTTGAATATGCAAATGACGATCTATTTGCACCAATTTCCAGCGGGAGCGTGATGTTCGATGGGATAGCCATCGTTCCGTGTTCGATGAAAACGCTCGGCAAACTTGCGTGCGGTATAGATGATACGCTCATGCTGCGCGCATTCGGAGTTGCGTTAAAGGAGCGACGAAAAGCGGTGATTGTACCGAGGGAGACTCCGCTTTCAGAAATTCATCTTACGCACATGCTTCGATTAACGCGCGCGGGGGCAATTGTGTTACCACCGATGCCTGCCTTTTATCATAAGCCACAGACAGTTGACGATATGGTTAATTTTGTCGTAGGTAAAATTTTACAAACGCTCGGAATAACGCATCATCTCTTTCGCGCATGGGGGAATGTGTGAGCGATTCAGCGAGCCTTTTGGAACGGATAAAAGATAGGCGCATGCGTTCGATTGCGGAATCGGTTGTGGCGAATAGTCCCATAAGCGAAGGCGATCTTGAATATTTGCTTACAACAAATAATATTTTAGAATTAGGAGCCATTGCAAACTTTGTTCGCCACAGGTTACATGGAGATAAGGTATATTATGGCGTCAATGCAAACATCAATTATACAAATATTTGCGAGCTTCGATGTCCGCTGTGTGCGTATTCGAAAAGTAAGGGTGAGGAGGGGGCATTTGTCCTTTCGCTCGATGAAATAGAAAGGAAAGTGAGCGATGCAGTAGCATGTGGAATCGATGAAGTGCACATCGTAGGCGGGCTTAATCCTGAATTGCCCTTCGAATATTATCTCGAAATGTTGACGCGAATTAAAAGGATAAAATCGAATCTCCACATCGTTGCTTTTACGGCAGTTGAGTACGATTATTTTTCTCAAAAAAGTGGATTGCCACTCGAAGAAATATTCGACAGATTTAGAAAAGCTGGTCTCAACGCTATTCCAGGTGGAGGCGCGGAGATTTTTCACGAGCGCATACGATCGCAAATCGCACCAAGAAAGATAACAGCAGATCGGTGGCTTGAGGTGATGCGCATTGCCCACAGGGCTGGAATAAAAACAAATGCAACGATGCTGTACAATCACATTGAGGCGACTGCCGACATTATCGATCACCTTTGTAGAATTCGAAATCTTCAAGAGGAAACGGGTGGGTTTAAAACATTTGTTCCGTTAGTTTTTCATGAGGAAAATACAAAGGTGCCTGCGAAGCGTCGCGAGAGTACGGGGTTTGATGATATACGGATTTTTGCATCAGCACGAATATTTCTATACAATGTACCGCACATCAAAGCGCTGTGGATGTATTTAGGGGAGAAGATGGCGCAGGTTCTTCTTTCGTTTGGAGTCGATGAATTCGGCGCTACGTACATGAATGAAAAAGTGGTTCACGCTGCGGGGGCAAAAACACCCCAGAGTGGAACAGAAGCGCGTATTGTGCACCTGATTACCAATGCGGGGTTTGTCCCTGTTCGCGTCAATGCGTCGTATGAGGTGATTCATGCGCTTGGGGTATATTGACTATTTGAATTGCTATCCTTTTTATTATCTCATGTTTGAGAAAGAAAAACTTTACGGAATTTCCATTATTGCGGATTATCCACGTGCCCTTAATGAAATGATTGCGCATGGGAATCTTCATATGAGTCCGATTTCTTCTGCCGCGTTTGCCAAAATGCAGCACGAGGTGTGTCTTTTGCGAGAATTTTGCCTTTCATCGATAGGCTATGTGCGCTCTGTGGTGTTAGCGAGCAATGTGCCAATTGAAGATTTAGAAGGCAAAAGAGTAGCACTTTCTTCTGCTTCCGAAACATCTGTGGTGTTGCTTAAAGTGTTGCTGCAGAGGTACTATCGCATCTTCCCGTCGTATATTGCATCTCCCCCTTTTCCCGATCTTACTTCCGTTGATGCTGCACTTGTGATTGGCAATGAAGCATTGAGTGAGAAAATCGCACGGGTAAAATTTATGTACGATATTGGCGAGCTGTGGCGTATAAAAACGGGATATCCCGTTGTTTTTGCTGTTTTTGCGGTGAGAAATGATGCGATTGTCGAAAAAAGGCGGCAGATCGATACGATTGTCCATTCATTTCACAAGTCGATTGGTTGTTTGGAAAACGATCGCATTTCGCTCATCGGATCTGCATCCAAGCGGTATCCTGAATTTGACAGATCATATATTGATGATTATTACCGATTATTGAAATTTTCGTTTACCGATGAGCTTCGCGATGCTCTTCGATTTTATTTCGATATCGCTGCGGAAGAACGATTAATTGAAAAGGTGCCCACCATTCGGTGGTATTCTCCATAAACTTCGAAAACAAAAAAGGAGCAGATTTATGTGGTCTCGTACTTTTTTTTTCGTTACACTGAGTATTGTCGGTTACATCGTAACAGCTCTCTTTGCGCAAGACCAAATTGGGGCTTCTCGAGAAAATCAAAAAAAATTAACAGTCGCAATCTTCCGATTTTACGATTATGCAAATTCAAAAGCTACATATTTGGAAACATATATTCCTGAACTAATTGAAAAACATCTTCCTTTCGGGAATTATCTAAAAAGCGCTTCTTTCGAACGCATTGACGAGTTGATGAAAAAATACAGTGCAACGCCGAAAGAATTATACGATACCACTCGAGCGATACTGTTGGCAAGAGAACTTAAGGCAGACATTGCAGTAGTAGGACGCTATCTTTTTGAAGGAAAAATTTTTATTTTGCAGGGAAAAGTTTTTGATATTTCAAAGGAAAAAGTGCTGGCGAGCGATGAATATCAAAGTACAATAAGCGATAACAATCTTCTGGAAGTGGTTGCGAGTGCTTCTACCAAGCTTGCCGAATGGATAACGCACGAAGCCCTTTCCGAAGTAGTTGTTCAACTCGAAGCTGAAAAAATTACGCCACTAAGAACGCTGTTTTATGAAATACGCGATTCGAGAGTTGGAATAATTTTTACAAACAAATGGCTGTGTGCTCTTTTGATTGTTATTGGGTTTATTGGAATAGCGATCGTGGCCAAAATTTTTATGGTAAAAATATTAGTAAAATTGACAAGTAAAACCCAAACAACTGTTGATGATCAGATTCTTGCTGTCGCACAGTTTCCCATTCGGTGGATTATCATTGCGTTTGGATTTAAACTTGCACTGCTTCCATTAAAACTTTCTGCGTCTGTTTATTTGTTTGTTACAAATATCATTTTGAGTTTTATTATTGCACTTGCGGGATATCTCGCATTGAGAATATCTGACATTCTCATTCACGAATGGGGAGTAAAAATTTCCAAAAAACTTCAATCGCGGCTTAATGACGATTTGGTACCGCTGTTTACAAAAATGAGCAGGATATTTATCATTATCATAACCGCGTTACTTGTCCTTACGCAGTTTCGAATTGAAATCACCCCTTTGCTTGCGTCGTTGGGAATTGCTGGTTTTGCGATCGGATTTGCGATTAAAGATACGCTGGCAAATGTAATTGGTGGAATCATCCTTACGCTCGATAAAAGCTTCGCAGTTGGCGATAAAGTAAGCATCGACGGAGAAGTGGGTGTGGTGCACGAAGTTGGACTGCGCAACACGCTCATACAAACATACGACAACGAAGTGATTGTCATTCCAAATGGGGAACTGGTGAACAAAAAGTTCAAAAATTTTGCTCTCCCCAATCCAGAAATTCGCGTCGTTGTCGATTTTAGCGTCGCGTATGGCAGCGATGTGAACCGTGTTCAGGAAGTAGTGTTAGCTGCAGTAAAAACGGTAAGCGAAGTTAAGGAAGAACCCATCCCAGAGGTTCTATTCATGTCGATGGGAGAATATTCTCTCAATTTTCAGGCTCGATTTTGGATACCGATGTTTGGCAACCAACTCATGAAGAAAGTGGAAGCAACGACGAAAATTTACAATGCGCTCAACGATGCGGGAATCGGGATTCCCTTCCCAACACGCACAGTATATGTGCGGCAATGATAAAAGGAAATATTGCTATTTATCGGCTGATTTTTTTGTATGATCTTTCCGTGTGGAAATCACAGAACTTAAATATCCCGCAGTAAAACCGATGATGAGTGTGATGAAAATCAACACAATTGTAGGGATTTTTACATCCCAGAAAAAAATCCGAAAAAGCGTTTCGTGCATGTTTTGAAGGCAAATGATGATTGTACCGCATGCGATAAAAATAAAAATCATTGCATAGATCGACATATTTTTCTTCATTGCGTTTTAATTATATTATTTGGGCGATGGATTCTTCCCGAGTTGAGCTCGCGTATTTGTTGAATTATTTCATCGAGTTTTTTTATTTTTTGGGCAATGGACTCTTTTCTAATGCTTGTTGAGAGATCCCGCTTTTTGTGTTCAAAGGTATGGGCAAAGTTGTAAGCAAATTTTTTAATATCTTCGAGAACTTCGCAAACTGTTCGATTCGCGATGAGATATTGATAGAGAGTAGAACCTTCTTTTCCGCATATGGAGTGATTTGCAAAGGGGATGCGAGTTTTCCCAATGTTTTTTTCGGTTATTGATGATTCTGCTATTTTCTCTTCTTTTAATGAAGACTCATCATTGCCTTTGATAACATAATAAAGCTTTTCACCGATGAAATAGAAGGAATCGACTAATTCTTGAAGCGATTTTATGAAAAATGCCTTTTCGGAATCGATATCGTCGGAATACAATATATGTGGAGTGTATCTTTTCCGATCGTAACTTATAAGCGCGCGGCGGTTATTTCGAATGCTTTCGATTTCTTTCTGAAAGAGAGTTTGTTCGAAAAGTTTTATTGTTTTAATTTCATTTGAAATTTTAATGCTTACTCCTTCAGATAAAATTGCTTCATAGCAGAGAGTAAATATGTCGCACAGATCGCCTGCGGTAATTGCCACATTGTGATCTTTTGCAGGGAGCGAAAGGTTGCGCGCGTGGTAATAGTAGTAGCGGAGGTAATCTAAAAAATTCCCCACACGTTCATTGGGAAGTTCATAGGTAGCTGCTATCGAATTTTTTAAATCGAGCACAAAGTTTAATTCTTCTTCCAATTGAAAGATACTTTTCTTTAACGCGTCATTGAAAATTCGCTTTTTTTCTTCCATCGCTTCAAGGAGTTTCGCATCTGCTCGGTAACAAGTTTCATCGATTTCATCGAGAGAAATGAGTGAAAAAATTGTTTCGACAGTAAATGCTTGTGTATATGCGCATTCAAAGAGGGGAATGATAAACCGAATGAGCGTTTCATGCGAGAGGAGTTGCTCCAATTTTGAAATGATTATGTCTGTCGATTTAGTGTCAGTTAGTTCCGTTTGAACGATTTTTTGAAGCGATTTTTTTACTGCAGTGAAAAGTCGCATGCGATGTTCGGAATTTCGGGTGAGCGAAAGGAAGTATCCTAAAAAAGGATTTATTTTTTTTATTGCGATGTGAGGTTTTCTTCGATATATGAGAAAATTAAAAATTGAAGGATCAGCAGTAAGGCGTTCTAATTCGCTTATGAGATTGTATTCAAAGGGGGTAAGAACATCAGCTCCAATTCTGTCGAGCCAACCAGCGGTATACATGCGCCGAGCGATTTCGCGCAATTCTTCTTGCAAAATTAAAATATTTTGCACAAATGCGCACGTTTCGTCGGATGGATAAAATGGGGCGCCATTGATAATGTAATTGATTATGCTTGCTGAAATTGGTTTAAACATAACATATTTATGTTTAAATTTTCGCTTCAACTCAAAATAATGGGATATTCTTCCCAGGAAGCTGGTTGGGTGCACTTTGAATATTGAGCGGTCGTAATATCTGTTGCGAAACTTTGGGATTTCTGCGAATCGTTGAAAGAGTTGATGTTGGAATTGAAGGGATTGTTCGCTCGCCTCGAGGTCTTCTTTCATTTCTTTGAGTTTTTGTCGGATTGCAATTATTTCTTCGTATCGCTCGCTGAAGCTTCGCAAACGCTGTGATTGAGCGCGCTCAAATTCGCCCTCGGGCGATTCCATTATCTTTTTTAAATATTTTCTGTCATCGATTGTCATGATGAATGTAAAATTCTTTCCACTGAACATGCTACCAATCCTTGGATTTGTTTGCAATTATTATTTTTTCGCAATGCACTCGAAATCCATTTTAAAGATAAAAAAGTCCTTATTCATTTTGCTAATTCTTCCGATATGACTATATGATACTGGAAGGATTGTAATGAGGTTTTCCATGGAGGGATTGCATGGAGATTGTTGTTGTCATCGAACGAATTTTACAGCGCGAACTTGAATTGTACCAAAAAGTTTACATGCTCGAGGAACAAAAGGGAGAGGCAATAATACGCCGCAATGGAATCCTCCTTGAAAAGCTTTCTTTTGAACAGGAAAAAGTTCTTTCTGAAATATTGGAAGTTGAAGCGGACAGAGAGAAGTGCATTGCGCAATACCAAAAAGAAATGTTAAATAACTCTTCGAAAGAAATCACACTCCAAGAGATTCTCCATTATGCTGAGGGAGATGCAGCCAAAAGAATTCGCCAGTTAGGAAATTCGTTAAAAGAGCTTTTGTATAAAATTCAGGCATTGGCGCAGACAAATGAAAAACTTGCGCGCGATCGTATAGAAATGTTTGCGCTGCTTTTGAAGGAAATTAAAAGTCGGCTTTCGCTACGTACAGGATACAATAAAGATGCGGTTGAACATTGTTCTCTCGATAACCCATTAGTAATTAACAGAACTGCATAGGTGAGGGGTGACTATGAGCTCATCGTTTATGGGAATTGAAATTGGAAGGCGTGGCCTTTCTTCGCATCAACAGGCATTGCATACAACGGGGCACAATATCTCGAATGCCGAGAATCGGGAATATTCGCGCCAGCGCGTGGTGATAACCTCTGCTGATCCTTTGTATGTTCCCGCGCTCAATCGAGCTGAACGTCCTGGCAATATAGGGCAAGGTTCGATGGTTGCAATTGTGGAGAGAATACGAAATACGTTCATAGATGATCGAATCGTTGCTGAAACAGAAGTAAGCGGATGGTGGGAAACGAGAAATGAATTCATTCGGCAAATTGAGCAAATTTACAATGAACCATCTGCCGATTCCCTGCGTTCCCGTCTCGATGAGCTATGGCGTGCATGGGAAGAGCTTTCGCGCTATCCCGAACAGCGTGCGACGCGGGAAGTGGTAAAGGAAAAAGCAGTAAACCTTGCAAATGAAGTGCGCAATATTTTTCGCCAATTGTACGATTTACGACAGAATGTTAATAACCAAGTAGGCGCTCGCGTCGAAGAAATAAATTCCATCGGCAGAAATATTCGCGATCTCAATGTCCGCATTATGAAAGCGGAAGCAGTTGGCGATAACCCAAATGATTTGCGCGACAGGCGCGATGCGCTGATTGAACAGCTTTCGCGTTTAGTGAACGTTTCCGTAGGTCGAAGCGATCGCGATGAAACAATCGTCTATATTGGCGGCGAAAATTTCATTCAGGGCGAAGTATTCCGTCCCCTTGCTGCAATTCCCGATAGCGAAAATCATGGCTTTTACCGAATAGTATGGGAAGAAACTGGTCGCGATATTACGTTAGACGGCGGTGTTCTCAAAGGGCTTGTAGAGATACGCGATGCAGTGCTTCGCGAAAACATAAATGACATCAATGCCTTTGCAATAAACCTCATCGATCTGACCAATGAAGTGCATCGCGACGGATTTGGCAGAAGGGGCGAGACTAATGTGAATTTTTTTCGCCATATTCCAATCAGCGGCGATGATGTAGATGGGAATTTCGATTTGAACAATGATGGCGTTGCTGATGTCACTGCCATTTTCAAGGTCTCGGGCAACAATCGCGTTGATGCATCGGCTCCAATTGGCATTGCGGGCACAATTACTCTTATGACCAACGATGGGCGCGATATGCCCGTCCAGATAACCTACAATGCGAACGATACGGTGCTCACGGTTATCAGAAAAATAAACGATGCGCGCACAGGAGTGGTGGCGTATTTAGATCATAACGGACATCTTGCACTGAAAGCGACGGTTGCTCGCGATGACGATCGGCGCAATTTCATGATTCGCTATCTTGAAGATTCGGGCCAATTTTTGGTAGGCCTTACGGGCATTCTCCGCGAAAGTGGGCCTGCAGGTTCGTTCGATTATCGCCGCGTCAACGATATTATGAAATTTTTGCCCGATCGCGAGCACATCACCATTACCCCGCAGTACAATCCCGCTTCGAGTATGGCAGTTGATGATGCCATTCTTGCCGATGTCGATAGAATTGCAGCAGCGCAGGGGAGAGATGTTGGTGGCACAGGAGATTTTAATACTTCCGATGGTGTGGGAGATGGACGAAATGCCCTTCGCATAGCGCGCCTGCGTCAAAAAAATGCGATGATCGATTCCAACACCACGTTTAATGAATTTTACAATGGTTTGATTGCCCGCATTGGCACGCAGGGGCAACAAGCGCAGGATAGAGTTCGCAATCAAACAATTCTTTTGACGAACTTGAAAAACTTGCGCGAATCGATTTCTGGTATAAACCTCGATGAAGAGATGTCGAACATGGTCATGTTTCAACATGGCTACAATGCATCGGCGCGAGTGATTTCGATGTTCGACAAAATGCTTGAAACAATCATTCGATTAGGAGCCTAATATGCAACGCGTTACCAATCGCATGCTCAACGATACCATGATATTCAATTTAATGCGCCATCAACATGAGATGGATCGCACTCAAGAAATGCTTGCCACGGGGCGCAATGTACGGCTTCCGCGCGATAACCCAATTGCGGCAGCAAATCAGATGCTCTATCGCACGCGGCTTACCGAAGTGGACCAATATGCCAGCAATATCGATGAGAGCCGCGCGCGCCTTGATGAAGTGGATACCGCACTGCAATCGGCGTTGCGGATTTTTCAGCGTTTGCGCGTGCTTGCGGTGCAAGGAGCCCATGGAATTTATACGGCATTTGAACGAAAAGAAGCAGCTGCAGCGGAAATCAATGAATTGCTCGAAGAGTTGGTGGCGATTGCAAATACGCGAAGCGCAACGGGACGTCCCATCTTTGGCGGATTTCAAACGGGAACAGAAGACATACCCGATCCCTTTGTGGCGATTTATCAGACGCTCACTGCGGGAAATCAGGGAGATGCGATGACAGGAGTGGAGTATCGTGGCAACATTGGGCGGGTACAACGCGAAGTAGCTACTGGCGAGTATCTCGATGTCAATATTCCTGGAAACTGGGTATTTTGGGCAACAAATCAAATTATTACTTCCAATCGCGATGTGTCGGACTATAAATCCGAAACGAATCAGAAAATTCGCATCGATGGGGTTGAAATTAACATATCGGCTGGCGATACGCTCGATGACATTATCATTAAAATAAATAATGCGGGCTTAAGCGTTCGCGCATCCAAGGGAATTCGCGAAAACTTAGTACTCGAAACGACAACACCCCATCAAATATGGCTTGAAGATGTAGGAAGCGGGACGGTGCTACGCGACCTTGGGCTCATCAATCCACAATACCCAAATCCGCCAAACAACATCGATCCCACTGCAACTGTCGATGGCATGTCAATTTTTGAAATGGTGATCCAGCTTCGCGACGATTTAGTGCGGGGTGACCAGGAAGTTGTCGGCGGGAGAGATCTTGGGCTCCTCGACATGGCGCTGGATAATATTCTCCGCCATATCGCGTCTGTTGGTGCGCGTCAAAATCGCGTGGAAGAGCTTGCTCGCCGATCTGAGTACGAACGCACGAATGTGTTAAGCTTACTTGCGTCAAATGAAGGGATCGATTATGCAGAAACGATTATGAATTTTCGCTGGATTGAAAGCGTGCATCAATATGCGCTTTCTGTTGGTGCGCGCACCATTCGTCCAACATTGATGGACTTTTTGCGTTAAAAAAGGAGCATTGGTGGTGGCGATTAAATTACACACACGGCCATTCGGAGAAATCGAAATAGAGGAAAAGCAGATCATCGATTTCCCAGAAGGTATTTTGGGATTTGATTTTGTGAAACGATTTGCAATATTAGACGATGCATATCCCGGTTCGCCATTTCGATGGATGCAGGCAGTGGACGAACCGACGTTGGCATTTGTCATTATTCTTGTATCAGATTTTATCGCAGATTACGAGTTGGATATTTCTCAGGGAGATTACGAAGCAGTTGGGGCGAAATCGAGCGATGAGCTTTTAGTGTTTGCGATTGTCACGATTCCAGCGGATTTCAAAAAGATGACGGCGAATTTAATGGGGCCAATTATTATAAATCCCAAAACGAGGATTGGCAAACAGGCAATTTCGATTTCCGATAAATACGGAGTGCGCCACCTCATTTTGGAGGGTATGAAACGAGTGGATTGAGGATAAACCATAATGCTGGTATTGGCGAGAAAAATAAACGAAAGCATTATGATTGGCGATGATGTCGAGGTGATTGTCATCGATATCAAAGGCGATCAAGTGAAGCTTGGAATAAAAGCCCCAAAGCAGGTGAGCGTCCATCGCAAAGAGGTGTACGAAGAAATTCAACGTGAAAATATCGCAGCAACAAAAACAGAGTTGGATCCAAACGTGCTCAAGAATATATCAGAATACCTCGACAGAGATAAAAATAAAAAATAAAATTCTAAAGTTAATAAATAATTTTTGAACTATAATTTTTAAATATTTAATCCGTATTGTTCGCAATAGTGATTGACAAACAGATAATTTTATAACAACTGTAAATTGTGCCGCATATATTTCTTTATTAGATTAATAAAAATATGAAATTATTAAAAGCGATTTGTATTGCGGTTTCTTTATTGCATTTTTTTGCTTTAGGGGGGTATGCGAACTCGATAATAGATATCTCGGATTCATTCATATCGGCGAATGTGGCCCTTTATTCAGAATATTTTGAGGATAAGAGCCGTTCACTTGCTTTTGACGATATCATCCGCACAAGTCCCCCGTTTATTGCAAACAATCACTCTTCCTTTAAATTTGGGGTGAAACGCTCTGCCTTTTGGATCCGTTTTTATGTAAAAACAGGGGGGAAGTTGCAGCTACCGCGCTACATTGAGTTTGATAATGCAGCGTTGGGCATAGTTGAGGTGTACTGCCCTGTCGTTGAGGCGGGGTTGTCGAAATATATAAGTCTAAAAGGTGGATGGTTAGTTGAACGCGAAAACGGCGAAGTGCCTTTTGTAAATCCTGCACTTCGTCTTCCCCTTGAGATCGACGATACAAAGCCGTTATATGTGAGAATTCTCACACCGTATCTTCCAACAACGGGATGTTATTTGCGCGCGCCAGATGATTTTCGTTCCAGCGGAATGGTGAGGGTGATGATCTTGGGGATGGCAATGGGAGTGCTCATTTCAATGTTTCTTTATAATGGCACGATTTTTATATTTTTGAGAGATCGCAATTATTTTATCTACCTCGTGTATGTTTTCATGATGATGATGTACCAGTGCAGCGTGACGGGAACTTTTCGGTACATCAACCGCGCAATGGGAAACTTTTTAATATCCATGATTCCGGAAATTGTGTCGGTGCTCCTTTTAGTAATAATTTTGTTTGTCATTTCATTTTTAAATTTAAAGCGCTATGCACCAATTCATCATAAACTCATGCTTGGAGCATCTGTTGTTTGCGGTGCAATATTGTTGATCGCAATTTTCAAGCAGCGATTTCTCGCGAATGCTGCGTTGTATTATGTTGTCCTTGCAATGGATGTTCTGATTTTGACAGCGGGAATTTCATCGCTTAAGTCGGGATTTGTTCCTGCAAAATACTTTTTGGTTGCGTGGATTTTTTTAATTAGCGGAGCGGTGATTTTCGTATTAAGGGGATTGGGGATTATCCCACAAAATCCTGCCACGCATTATGCGATATTTATCGGTTCATCAATAGAAGCGATTGTGCTTTCCTTTGCTCTTGGGTACCGGATAAAAACCATACGCGAGGAAAGCGAAGAGCTGAGACGAAAAGAGGTAGAACTTGAATTTTTATCGAACACAGATGGATTAACGAATTTATATAACAAACGCTATCTTAATACCTATTTAAAGGAAGCAATTTCAGAAAAAGGCGCCACAACGCATCCCTTTTCGATTTTAATGATGGATATTGACCATTTTAAAAAATTTAACGATACCCATGGACACCTTGAGGGCGATCGCTTGTTAGTAAGATTTGCCCAGATTGTAAGATCGACAATTCGTGGTGATGACATCCCGTGCAGGTATGGTGGGGAAGAATTTGTTGTAATATTGAACGCGGCTGAGATTGATGATGCGCGAATCGTAGCAGAAAAAATTCGCTCGAGGTTTGAACAAAATGTTTTTGAAACCAAAGACGGAAAAAAGGTCATTTCTACAGTAAGCATTGGGATTGCCGCATTCAAAACGAATGATACTGTAGAAACATTGCTAAAGAGGGCTGATGATGCGCTTTACCGTGCCAAAGTAAATGGAAGGAACCGTTGTGAGGTGAATTATTGAGCCTTTTCAATGAAAGGTTATGCGCAATTTTTTGCGTCGTTTATTTGTAACGCATTAATCTTTCTTGACACTAAAGGCATTTCTCTTAAAAACTCCACTTTGTCGTTGTTGAATATTTTTTGGAGTATTCATATGTGGTTGGGTCTTGATGTAGGTGGCACCCATACCGATGCGGTGGTGGTAGATGAAAATGGAATTGTCGCAACTGCAAAGGTTGTTACCGATCATGCAAACCTTATTCAATCAGTGCAAAAGGCATTTGAACAAATTTTTCGTTCTTACCCTTCTGATGAGGTAAAGAAAAAACTTAAAAGAATTAACTTAAGCACCACTCTTTCTACCAATGCAATCGTTGAAGGGAAAACAGAAAACGTTGGAGTGATTGTTTCATCGGGGCCAGGTATCCATCCATCCCATTTCAAAATTGAACAGCATTATTTCCCCATTAGCGGTTCAATCGATCATCGGGGAAAAGAAATATCAAAGCTTAATGCAGAAGAACTTCGAAAGGCGATCGACGCATGTAAAAAGGATGGCATAAAAGTTTTCTCTGCAGTGACGAAGTTTTCCACGCGCAATCCGTCGCATGAAGAGCAAATACGAGATGCATGCGCGGATGCAGATTTTGTTACATTGGGACATCGGATTTCGGGGAAGCTCGGTTTCCCGAGGAGAATCGGGACAGCCTATTTGAATTCAGCAGTGTGGCGACTTTTTAATGCTTTTGCCGATGCAATCGAAAAAAATCTCGTTTCAATGGAAATACATTGCCCTGTTCACATTTTAAAGGCAGATGGCGGAACTATCCCGCTTGCGGAAGCTCGCAAGCTTCCGGTAGAATCCATTCTTTCAGGCCCTGCGGCAAGCACAATGGGTATTTCTTCGCTATGCCGCATTGCGGGCGATGCTGTTGCACTTGATATTGGGGGAACAACAACCGATATCTCAGTGTTTGCCGATGGAGAACCGCTCATAGAACCCCATGGCATTACCGTGGGCAAATTCCCTACATTAGTTCGTTCACTGTATACGCGTTCAATAGGCATTGGTGGCGATTCTGCGATTGTGGCAATCGATGGGAAAGTGCAAGTAGGACCGACGCGTTATGGACCGTCAATGGCTGAGGGAGGCGATGTCCCAACGCTTTTGGATGCAATGAACTATTTAAAAAAAATCTCTCATGGCGATGTTGACTTGTCGGTAAGGGGAATTGAAAGATTGGCAAAGGAAGCGCGCATCAGCGCGAAACAACTTTCTTTGATGGCAATTGATTTTGCATTTACTACAATCAAAGAAGCAGTGGATGCATTGCTTAAAGAGGTAAATGAAAAACCAGTGTATACCATTCATGAAATGATAGAGGGGAAGGTCGTTCAGCCAACATCGGTGTACGCAATGGGTGGACCTTCGCGCGCATTTTTGCCCCTTTTGGAGGAGAAATTTGCGCTTCCAGTCCATGTGCCCAACAACTACGCGGTGGCAAATGCAATTGGCGCTGCTTTGGCGCGCACTACCTATGAAATCGAACTTCACGCTGACACCGAACGCGGAAAACTTTCGATTCCCAATATTGGTAAATTTGAATCGTGCGAGAGAAATTATTCTATTGAAAATGCAAAGATCGATTTGATTAACCATTTGCTTTCGCATCTTCAATCAATAGGAATATCGATTACAGAAAGCGATGTGCAAATTGTTGAAGCAAGTTCATTTAATATTGTAAGTGGATTTTATACTTCTGGGAAAAATATTCGAGCCAGGGCTCAGGTGAAACCAGCAGTGGAAATAACGCTGTATTCGAGGAATAATGCATGATTGAAGCGAAAAGGAAATTGGGTTTAATTTTTTTCCCCGCTTTCGATTGGGCAATAAGCCCCACGCATCCCGAAAGAGAAGAAAGGCTTTTGTACACTCAAGATCAACTGTGGGAAGAGGGAATTTTCGATATTAAAGGCATAGTGGAATACAAACCCGATATCGCAAGCGAAGAAGATATAAAGCGCACGCATTTTTGCATTCCCAATGTCGCGGCGGTCATTACTCAGTCGCACATGATATCCGCAGGGGGGGCAATAAAAGCAGCGCGATTGGTAATGGAAGGAAACGCGGATAGGGCATTTGCGCTCGTTCGTCCACCCGGACATCATGCGATGAAGGTGGTACATGGCAATCGCGGTTTTTGCAACATTAATATCGAAGCTGTGATGATCGAATACATTCGCGAACATTATGGACACCGCCGCATAGCCATTGTCGATACCGACTGCCATCATGGCGATGGAACACAGGACATCTATTGGCATGATCCGAATGTACTTTACATTTCTCTTCATCAAGATGGGCGAACGCTGTATCCGGGTTCTGGTTTTTTAGATGAACTGGGAGGGCCAAATGCATTGGGGAAAACGATTAATATCCCCCTTCCGCCGATGACGTCATCGGAAGGTTTTCTGTATGTAATCGACAATGCGGTGTTGCCAATATTGGAAATGTTTCAACCGGATATTGTGATTAATTCCGCAGGGCAGGATAATCACTATACTGATCCCATTACAAATATGAATTTTTCTGCACAAGGTTATGCCATCCTAAACGATAAATTGAATCCGCACATTGCTGTGCTTGAAGGTGGATATTCCATTCAAGGTGCGCTTCCGTATGTGAATTTGGGAATCGTTCTGGCAATGGCAGGGGTCGATTATTCGGGTGTGGTGGAACCCGATTATCATGAAAGAGCAATTCGGCAGGATAAAAGCATAAGCGAATACATTGCAAAGATATGCGATGAGGCTGTTCGCAATTATAAACGATTTCATGAAAGCTTTTCGCATCATCGGGCAATTGGCCAATTTCAGACGCGCGTAAAGAATATATATTATGATACCGATGGAATTCGTGAAAAACAAGTTGAATCGGTAATGATATGCGATGAATGTGCGGGAGTTTTGAAAATAGAAACTGTCTCATCGGTAAATCCTCTTTCAGTTGGGATAGAAATACCTTTTGCCGCATGCAGTCGCTGCCGCGATGTTGGAGTAAAGCTTTTTCGCGAAGCAAAAGAAAGCGGAAAGTACGCATATGCAAAGTTTATTAATCGAATAGATCGCGAATATATTGACTCGTAAACGCAAAAAGGATATGGAAAGAGAAAGCAGGGAAGAACTTATTTCGCAAATACGCGCACTACAAAAGCGAGTGAAAGAACTTGAGCAGAAATTGCAGGATGCAATTGAGGGGAAAGAAGTTGCGCGCGATGAATGGAATTTTTATAGTTTAGTAAATTATCTCCCCGATATTATTTATTACATCGATGAAGATGGGCGTTTTAAATTTGTAAGCGATTATGTGCGCGTATTGGGATACTTGCCTGAAGAATTGATTGGAAAACATTTCAGCACAATTATCCATCCTGATGATGTGCCACAGGTAAGCCGCTCGCATGTCCTCCCAAAATTCAAAGGAAAAATAACAGGAGTTGAAAGATCACCATCGTTGTTCGATGAAAGAAGAAGGTATGGGCGCATTCGCCGCGGTGCCGATATTCGCTTGCTTTCAAAAGCGCATTCTGCTGATGCGCACGGTTACGTGTATGTTGATGCAGAGGTCAACGCAGCGGGAACTTATGCGGTTCAAAATGGCAAGGAAGTATTTACGGGAACAATCGGGGTGATACGAGACATTACTTTTAAAAAGAAACTTACGCAAAAAAAAGTTTCAATTTCAGAGCAACGCTATCAAACCCTTTTAGAAAAAACAAAAGATGCGATTGTTCATGTTGATGGTGAAGGGAATGTACTTTTTGCAAATAGTGCGTTTTTTGAATTATTTGGCACAAGCGTGGATGAAGCGACGAACTTTGTTCAGTTTGCAAAAAATAACCTTTGCGAAAAGTCACAAAGAGATTTTGAAGAATTTTGGGAAGGATTTTCGACGAGTAAGGTCCTTTCAGAATCAGCAAATGAATTGAGCTGGCGCGTTGGCAATGGCGAGATTCGCCATACAGAAAATATTGCATCGATTCTTCAAAACAGCGACGAAAATTTTGAATGCCTGCAGTTAATAATTCGGGACATCACTCACAAAAAAATTGTAGAAAACGCACTTCGCGAATCTGAAGAACTTTTCCGCAATCTCATCGAAAGCATGCCATTGATGATTTCAGTAGTATCGGATCAAAAGGTGATGTACGTAAATAAAAATTTTGAAAAGACCCTCGGATATCATCGGAATGAACTTGTAGGAACAAATTTCGATTATTATACGATTTTCGTTCCCGATTTTCGCGAGATGGTACAAAAGACTCATGCGCGGGTAGCGTTGAATGAATCAGCAAAAGAATTTGAGTGCATTGTGCATGCACGCGATGGGCGATGCTTAACTGTGGTATGTTTCCCTCGATGCATCGCATTTCGCGGAAAAAATGTAATATTGGATACTTTTATCGATATCACCGAGAGAAAAGCGTTAGAAGAAAGGACATTAAAATCACAAAAATTGGAGTCGCTGAGCATCTTAGCTGGTGGGATTGCGCATGATTTTAACAATATTCTCACGGTGATTATGGGGAATATTACTCTCTCGCGGATAAATCCGAGTGATCCAGAGGTGATAGTACAAAATTTAACTGCCGCAGAAGAAGCAGTTAATCGGGCGCGCGAGCTAACGCGACAATTCCTTGCATTTTCTCGAAACACAGCACCGGTGAAAAAGCTTATGCCGCTTGATGGCATAATTAAGGATGCGACGATGTTCGCTTCCAGCGGTTCCTCGATAAAAGTTGATCTTTTGATTTCAGACGATCTCTGGTATGCAGAGATAGATGATGGACAAATTGGTCAGGCTTTGCATACGTTAATCATGCGCGGGATACAAGTCTCTCCGCCAAATGGGACGGTTGTTGTGCGCGCATCGAATAAGGTGATTGGAGAGGGAACGGTTCTACCTATATCGCCAGGCAATTACGTGAAAATTTTGGTAAAAGATTTTGGGATGGTAATTTCGCCAGAAAATTTATCGAGAGTATTTGATCCGTATTTTACAACAGGCGAAGCGAGCACGAGCCTTGGATTGGCAATTGCATATTCGATCATCACAAAGCATGGGGGTCACATCGAGGTGGAGTCATCGGTTGATAGCGGAACAACCTTTACGGTATATCTTCCTGCGGTGCACGATGCTCATCGCGCTTCTTTTGAGGTGGTTCATGCCGTGCGCGAGACAAAACCAAGAGTTCTCCTTATGGACGATGATGAGGCGGTAATTGAAATCGTTACAAAATTTCTTTCATATTTGGGATATGAATTTGAAACTGCGCGCGATGGACAGGAAGCTATTACAAAGTTTGTGCAGGGGCGCGATGAATTGAAACCGTTTGATGTAGTGATTTTAGATTTGGCTGTCACCGGCGGCATGGGAGGACGTGAAACGCTTGCCGTATTAAAAAAAATTGACCCACAAGTGCGCGCAGTACTTGCAACGGGATATTTGAACGATCCTGTGGTGTTAAATTATCAAGACTATGGTTTTGCTGATTTAATAAAAAAACCATTCCGCCTTGAAGAGTTAAATCGGATTCTTCATCGAGTTCTTTCATAACCGAGGAAAAAACGGCTTCGTTTAAGTAAATACAATTTAAAAGAGCGTGGGATTTTTTGATAATGTTTTTGCTCACGGTATTTGGGAAGTTTTGAATTGATTGTGTATTTCTTGCTTGACTTTCTTTTGTTTTTTCGATATCAATCAGTGGAAAAAATAATTTTTTAAAGCGTTATGGGGAAAATATCGCACATATTTTATCGAGCGTTACCGCTTTCTTGTTTTTCACGTATTGCGGGATTTATTGCAAGCGTCCCGCTTCCTCGGTTTATCCTGTATCCGTTCATCGCATGGTTTATAAAGAAATATGGAGTAAACAAAGAAGAATTTGAAGAGCCCGAAGGTGGTTTTCGCTCTTTTAACAGCTTTTTTACGCGCACATTGAAACCCAATGCGCGACCAATTAACACCTCTCTTGATACCATTGTTTCACCGGTTGATGCGCGGATTGATCAATTTGGTAGAATTGAATCAACAACGCTTATTCAGGCAAAAGGAATTTACTATTCGCTTGAAAATCTTGTCCCCTCCCCACGTTATGCGCATTTCATTGATGGCGAGTTTATGACGCTTTACCTTGCCCCATCTGACTATCATCGGATTCATTCACCTGTCGATGGAGTTATTGAAGGTTTTTTACATGTTCCGGGTAAGCTTGTTACTGTGCAGGAGAGTATGGTTCAGCGCTTTCCCCGTTTATTTGAATGTAATGAACGGATAATTACGTTTATTCGTACATCGCATGGAATGGTAGGCGTATGCAAGGTAGGTGCGACTAATGTGGGGAAGATTTCGCTAAGTTACGATGCACACGTAACGAACAAAACCTTTCGATCCATAAAAGAAAAAATATACGCGGAAGCAGAAAAAAAATTCGTTTCGCGTGGGCAAGAAATCGGCGTGTTCAATTTAGGCTCAACCGTAATCTTGCTTTTTGAAAAGGGGATTATTGAATTTTGCGGCTGCATGGTAGGGAAAAAAGTAAGAATGGGAGAAAAAATTGCAGAATATCGCAATTAAATAACACTGGGAAAGCAGTGCGATGAGGGGGACATCAAATGCAAGAAGAATATCGAAAAAAAAATTACAAATCGGTAATTGAACAGATTGAGGAATGGGAGCGGGAAAAGGCAGCAAAACTTGCAAAGAAGGATGAATTGAAGGGAAACTATCCGTTTGTTACTATTTCGCGCGAATATGGCTGTGGCGGTTATGAAACGGCTAATGCGCTGGCTGAGCGTTTGAGCGAAAAAGGGAAAAAATGGGTGGCATTCGATCGTAAGGTAATCGAGTATCTCATGGAAGATATGAAAATTTCGCGAAAACTTGCCGAAACCCTTACCACGCAGATGCAAAGTCAAATGTCTTCTTTTTTTCGCGAAGTGTTTGCGAATTATCCCCCACAAGTTGCAGTGCATCGGAGACTTGCCGAAACCATTCGCATGCTTGCGTTGAATGGATATGTCATAATCGTAGGGCGCGGTGGAAATATTATTACAAGAGATTTGCCGAAAGGATTTCACGTGAGACTTGTGGCTCCAATGGAATGGAAAACGGCGCGAATGGCACGCCTTACGGGGAAAAAATTAAAAGAGGCCGAAAAACTTATTATTGAAAAAAGCGCCGCGAGGGAAAGCTTCTATAAAGAATACCTAAAGTTTGATCCTATAAACCCGCATCACTATGACATCGTGATTAACAATGCAAAGTTTTCCGCCCCAGAAGCTGCAAAACTCATTGTCGCATCGATGAAGGCAAAAGGGTTTTTAGAGGAATGAGCGGTTGTTTATGCGCTTTGAGTTGACAAGTGCAATTCTGGATTTTAACGAAGAAAAATGTATTCTCACCTGTCATCGCAAAGAGCCCTTTTTGCAAAAAGTATGGATTAAAAAATTGCCCGATGTCCACTCTGTTGCGAGCATAAAAGAAGATAATAACCGATACTATGTTGCGTGCGAGTATACAAACACCGACGGTATCTATTTAGCGCTTAATAAAGAAACGGGAACTACACTTTGGTACATACCCGGGCGCTCCTTGTTGCAGATTATCTATCGCAGTTTTCCGTATATAATTTTTATCGATGAAAATGAAAAATTTCATCTCATCAAAGCGCACCCCGCCGATGGCCGAAAACTATGGCATCACCCCATTGATGATGATTTAACCGAATATATCTTTACGCGAAATACGCTTATGCTGCGATACCGCTCGGGCAAAAAAGAAATTCTTTCGCTTAACGATGGGAGGTTGTTCGATTAATTTTTGGGAACATTGCGCACTGCGCCTCTGTCGGCGGATGCCGCCAAAAGCGCATATACCTGCAGCGCAGCGGAAACCGGACGATTTCTTCCAAGAGGCCGAAATGCATTTTCACCCTTCGCGAGTTCCTTTTTGCGGCGAGTTTCTAATGTCGCGTTGTCGACAAGTACATTTATCGTGCGTTCAGGAATATTGATTTCGATAATATCGCCATTTTCTACCAGTGCGATTTCACCACCCGCTGCAGCTTCGGGAGATACATGGCCAATAGAAAGGCCTGCGGTACCACCTGAAAATCGGCCATCGGTAACGAGAGCGCATTTTTTATCTAAATGCATCGATTTTATGTACGAAGTGGGATAAAGCATTTCCTGCATTCCTGGCCCACCCTTTGGCCCTTCATAGCGAATGATAACCACATCGCCTTCGCGAACATCGCCGCCGAGAATTGCTTCGCATGCCTGTTCTTGGGAAAAGTATACTTTTGCAGGACCCCTAAAGTGAAAAAGCGATGGATCGACCCCCGCGGTTTTCACAATACAACCGTTTTTCGCTATATTGCCGAAAAGCACCGCAAGGCCTCCATCCTTGTTGTATGCGTGCGCAGTATCTCGGATGCACCCGTTTTGGCGATCTAAATCGAGTTGTGGATAGTATTCTTCTTGCGATCCCATTACGAGATTTCTCCCTTTGCGTCCTGGTGCGCTTTTGTATAGCGCGATGGCCTCCTCACAGCACGTAGTGCGCATCACATCGTATCTCTCGAGTGCCTCGCCGAGAGTTGGGAAATCCACCCTCCGGACATCTCTTTTAATAAGTCCACCGCGGTCAAGCTCTCCCAAGATTGCAAAGATTCCACCTGCGCGATTAACATCTTCAATGTGATAGTGAGAACTCGGAGCAACCTTACATAGAGTTGGTACCTTTCGAGAAAGCGAATCGATATCTTTCATGGTAAATTCAACTTCCGCAGCTTCGGCGATTGCGAGAAGATGAAGCACAGTATTCGTTGATCCGCCCATTGCAATATCGAGCGCCATCGCGTTTAAAAACGCATCCCTCGTTGCAATTGAGCGCGGAAGAATTGAGGTATCGCCGTGTTCATAGTATCGGAGCGTAATATCGACCAATGTTTTTGCAGCTTTTTCGAGAATTCGCGTGCGATTTACGTGGGTGGCAACAACGGTGCCATTGCCGGGAAGCGCAACGCCGAGCGCTTCGCTTAAACAATTCATGGAATTTGCGGTAAAAAGGCCAGAACACGAACCACACGTAGGGCACGCAAGTTTTTCGATATGGGCGATGACTTCGTCAGAGATGGTTTTGTCGGCAGCCATGACCATGGCATCGACTAAGTCGTACTTTTTCCCTTGGTATTCGCCTGCTTCCATTGGGCCGCCAGAGACTATAAGCGAAGGGATATTCAGCCGCATCATTGCCATAAGCATTCCGGGAATAATTTTATCACAATTGGTAATACACAAAAGCGCATCGACTTTGTGGGCATTGCACATGTACTCGATACTGTCTGCAATGAGCTCTCTGGAAGGAAGAGAATACAACATGCCATCGTGTCCCATGGCAATGCCATCGTCAATCGCAATGGTGTTAAATTCAGCAGCAAAACAACCCATGGATTCAATTATTTTTTTTGCAAATTGACCTGCATCGTGAAGATGCACATGTCCTGGTACCAGTTGGGTAAATGAGTTCGCGATTGCAATTATTGGCTTTCCAAATTGTTCATCCTTCATGCCATTTGCTCGCCAGAGCGCACGAGCGCCCGCCATTCTTCTCCCTTGAGTGCTGATATTGCTCCGTAAGGGAATTTTCATACATATTCCTCCTTCATTATGAAAATTACGATTGCATAGAAATATTAATTTCTAACTAGTTGGAAAAAACAGTGTTAAAATGAATAATAATAGTTGCATTGCAAAATTAGTTCAAGTAAGTTTATGAAAAGTCCTTTTATTTCGTTTTCTAATTCGAAAGATAGTCTTTGTTTATATTTCATCACATTTGTCAAGAAAGAACTTGATTTATAGATTACATTGGTTTACATGTTGATTTGCTATGAGAACGAAACGGTTACTTCGGTTCATTTTGTTCGGATCGGCAATTTTGCTCTACTTTGGGTGCATTCGCAACCCTGAACCAAAAGTGCGCATGCCGGCACTTGCGGGGCAGTGGTATCCGGGGAAGATGGGGGAACTGGCGTATGCAGTGGATTCCTACATAGCATCCGTCCCAGAAATTCCTCCAATGCGCGATGTAAAAATTCTCATCCTTCCTCATGCCGGATATCCTTATTCGGGGCAAGTGGCAGCATATGGATATGCGTTGGCAAAGATGTTGCGACCAGATCTCATTGTAATTTTTGGAACTCCGCATCGAGCGCACGTGCGTGGTGTTGCGCTTTCGTCATGTGATTTTTTTGAGACACCTCTCGGCAAAGTAAAAGTTGATAAAGAGGGATCCCTTGCGCTTTCGAAAAACGTTGGATTTTCAATAAACGATGAAGCGCATCGCCTTGAACATTCCATCGAAATTCATTTGCCATTTTTACAACGGATATATGGCAAAAAAATGGAAAAAGAAATTTCATTGCTCCCGCTTTTGATCGGCGAAATGGGCAATGATATCGAAAAATATGCGCGCATCATTGCATCGGCGATTTGCAAACGCAATCCGTTTATCATCGCGAGTTCCGATTTTGCGCACTATGGGCCGCGTTTTGAATATCTGCCATTTGTTGGGAAAAGCAATAGCGAAATTCAGGAGAAATTGAAAAAATTAGATATGGGTGCTATTCACCCCATTTTGAAATTTGATAGGGAAGGATTTGAGCGCTATGTGACGTCCACGGGAATAACGGTCTGTGGTAGAAATCCAATTGCCTTAGCGCTTGCATTGCCCATAGGCCTTAGCGACGCGAAACTTTTAAAATACGATACTTCTTGTGCAATCACTGGGGAATGTGACCATTCGGTAAGCTATGCGGCAATTGCAATAGCTGGAATATGGAAAGAAATGCATGTGGGCGTGGAACTCACAGAATCCGATAGAAATTTTTTGCTCCGGTTATCGCGCAAAAGCATCCGCTCATTTCTTGTAAATAAAAAGCGAATTGTGCTCAACGCCGCTGAAGTTCCGTCATCTTGTCGGATTCGGAAAGGCGTGTTTGTTACATTAAAAAAATTTGGTCAGTTGCGCGGGTGCATTGGGAGTGTTATTCCGCGCGCTGAATTGTACGAAATGGTGATTGAGCATGCGTACCATGCTGCGTGTTGCGATCCGCGATTTTTGCCGCTTACGATGGACGAATTTGATCAAATAGAAATTGAGATTTCAATCCTTAGCGAACCGGTTGAAGTCCATTCGATAGATGAGATTGTGATTGGGAGAGATGGCCTTATCATCGAAAAAGATGGACATATGGGACTTCTTCTTCCGCAAGTAGCGGTGGAACAGGGATGGTCAAAGGAAGAATTTTTACTGTGGCTCTGCAGAAAGGCCAATCTTCCCGATAATGCATGGCGAATGGGGGCTCGCATTTATCGATTTCAAGCGTTGGTATTTGGAGAACGCAGCTAATAATGCGAAAAGAATGCACTATTTTTTTATTATAACTTGTCGGTTTGTACGCGATGCGATGGGAAGAATGCATATCGAATCAAGGGGAAAAAATATCGCGAAGGCATTTGCTTGAGGTAGGGTTGGGGATAGCCAGTTCGCTTACCTGTGCATGGTTTTTCCCTGCGTGTAATAAGATTGAAAATCTTTTTTCCGCTACTGGTGATGAATTCCGAATTCGTGCCCGGTGGTGGGAATCGCTTCCTGAAAGAGCTGTCCGTTGTACGCTTTGTCCTAACGAGTGTCTCATCGCAGATGGAAGGCGGGGGAAGTGTCAGACGCGCGAAAACAAACGGGGTATCCTCGAAAGCCTTGTGTATTCGAGAATTGTTGCCGCGCATGTTGATCCTATAGAGAAAAAACCGTTTAATCACTTTTTACCAGGGAGCAAAGCGTACTCAATTGCAACTACTGGGTGCGGTTTGTCGTGTAGGTTTTGCCAAAATTGGCAAATTTCACAATCTCCCCCAGAAAATCTGGATGCTCAGCGTATTACTGCGGAAGCTCTTGTAAGGCGGACTCAAGATGCACAAGCGCCGGTTATTGCCTATACGTATAATGAACCAACCGTTCAATATGAGTATGTAATCGATTCGGCGCGATTGGCGAAAAAAAATGGCATTCGTGCTGTTATCGTTTCAAGCGGGTATATCAACGAAAGGCCGTTAAAAGAACTCCTGCCTCATTTGTCTGCGGTGAAAATCGATCTAAAATCGTTTCGCGAAGAGTTCTATCGCGAAATATGCAGGGGAACTCTTGCGCCGGTGAAAAGAAATTTAGCGCTCATCCGCCAATCAGGGGTGTGGCTTGAAATAGTGGTGTTGGTGATCCCCACGTTGAATGATTCCGTTGTGGAGATTCGCGAAATGGCTCGATGGATACGAACAAATCTCGGCGCGTATACACCTGTCCATTTTATTCGATTTTATCCAATGTATATGCCTGTCTCTTATACACA
>JAOAAF010000027.1 GCA_026419015.1 Spirochaetota bacterium | reverse complement strand
TCCGTGCGCTGGTCGCGCACTTTTGCACCTATCCCATAATTTTCGTTAATGAGCTTTAATACTTCATTATTCCCGATTGAGGAAAAAAGTTCTGCCCGAGATCGAAATTTTTCGCTTAAATTTACAGGTCTCCCTGTCTGTGCATTTTTTTCTGCTGTTATTCTTCCATTCGATATTACCGCATAATATGGGATGCCACCTTCAGACGCATCTTCCAAATAAAGGCGTACTCTTTTTTCTTTTAGATTATAATCAACTCGCAAATAATCGCCATTATCATCTGTCATATAAAAGGTGCGATTATACCCGCGGATTTCCGATGGTCTCCGTTTCCAATGATGATCTCCCGAATCGAATATGCCCTTTTTTTTAGACGCACTTCTTCTCATGGAACATAAAAACCTTTTCGTATACTGTCATTATAATGAATTCCAAAATATTTATCAATAAAAAAAAGATTGGTACGCAAATTTCGCGCACCAATCTTTTCGGTATCATACGAGAAAAAAAGAGGGCATTACTTCTTTTTATGGCGGTTAAGTCTACGGCGCTTTTTTCTTTTATGCTTCGCAATTTTTTTACGTTTTCTTTTTCTTCCACATCCCATAGTAACTCCTCACTTTACAATAACCTATCTGTTAATTTTTTTGAGCGGTTGCTCTTTCAAAATTATCGTAGATTGTCAACATCGCTTTCGCCCACCTTTGCCGCATCTTTTTTACCAAAATCAAGTCCAAACGGCATTCCTGTGCGCTCTGAAGCGATGATTGTTGTAACATTTTTCGAAAATCCTGTGATATACAAATACTTTAACAAATCAGGATTATTCTTTACCACACTTGCAATACGGCGTAAATTTTCCAAATACTTTTTCTGTTCCATTTCGTCTTTCTTCAATTTATTTTCAAGCAATAACTGTTCCTTCTTATACTCATTCTCTATTTTCCGTAGATCTGCCGCCAACATCAATCCCTCGCGGTATATCTCGAGCGTAGGAATTCGTAATGGGGTTAATAATGCAATCTCGATTATCTTTATTCCCATTTTTCCGCAACGCTCTTTAATTGCAGCGAAACTTTTCTCCACCACTTCAGCCGCATTCCTCTCGAGATTTATATTGTTATAAATCGGATACCAATAGGGCAACATTGATGATTCAAAACTTTCTTTTGAAACAGTTTTCAGAAACTGCAGAAGAACATCTTTTTTCAATAACATATCTTCCTGAGCATTTTCAACATCGAGTGCATACTTCATTTGCAGTTTCATATCCACCGCATAGTGTCTGCTCTCAAGCTCTGATAGTCCAGGGAGCGGTACCCGTATCTCTATTATTGTTGAAGATGTTATTTTCCCATAATACATCGAATACCGCCAAAAGGCGATTTTTTTAATTGCGAAATTATAACCTGGTAAACACAATTGCTCTACTTCGTCAGTTTCTTTGTTGAGTAGCAAACCGTACTCATCATCATCAATCTTTACGATGACAAAATATGCACTGAACGCTACGACAAGAATGACAATTATAGCTACAAACTTCATGTATTTGTCACTTCACTCCTCTTCTTCCTTATATTGAATAGAACGGCTTGGGACAATTGTGGAAACAGCATGCTTGTAAATAAGATTCTGACGTTTATCCACCTCAATAAGAACGGTAAAATTATCGAAGCTAAGCACTCTTCCTTTAATTGGAACGCCATTCATGAGAAAGATGGTCACCTCAATCTTTTCCTTCCGAGCAATGTTTAGAAAATGATCTTGTAAGTTTTTCCCTTGTTTTGCCATGGCAACACCTTTTTTATTTTTTTAGTATTTTATTTGGCAATCATTGCCGTCAACAGCTATATACAAAATACTCTACGAACACATTATAAATTTAGTTTCCATTTTTCAATCAAATTATAAATTTCATTCCGATCATCGGATGTAAACCATTTCACGTATTCATTTTTTTTAAACCAGGTCATTTGCCGTTTCGCATACCGTGCCGTATTAATTTTTATTCTTTCTGCTAACTCCTCTCTCCTTGTAATGCATCCATCCAAATATTGGTTTGTTTCGGCATAGCCGATGGATCTCATCGATTTTAAATCGGGACCATATCCCTTCTCGCGTAATTTTTGAACTTCTTCCACAAGCCCCTCTTTTAGCATCGCATCCACCCTCTGATTAATCCTTTTCCGCAACTGTTCTCTTTCCAACCTCAGTCCAATAAAAAGGGTTGAATTGGTTATTCTTCGTTCCGTTTTTCCGAAAAACGACGAAAGCGGTTTACCGCATTGCCGAAAAACTTCAAGACCACGCAAAATTCTCTGAGTATCGTTTTGATGGATGCGCCCGGCAAATACCGGATCGAAAATCCTTAGCTCCTCATAAAGCGCGCGCAATCCGCGCTCTTTCAACTCATTTTTCAGAGCCCTTTTAATGCTCTCGTCGACGAGCGGAATTCCCGACAACCCAAAAAAATATGCATTGATGTAAAGACCAGTTCCTCCTACAAAAAGGGGAAGTTTCCCGTTCCTTTCTATCTCCCTTACCGATTCATCAGCATAACGACAAAAATCTCCTGCGGTAAAATTATAATCGGGATCAACGATATCGATACAATAATGGCGAACAATCGTGCGTTCCCATACCGTTGGCTTACCGCTGCCAATATCTAAATACCGGTATACCTGAACAGAATCGGCAGAAATAATTTCAAATCCCAAAGAAGCGAGTTCAAGCGACAATTCAGTTTTCCCAACTGCAGTTGGACCTACCAAAACTACTGCTCGTATGTCTTCTCACCTCACCTTTTGTATTCTTTGGGCTCTATTATCTTTACAATTCTTTATTAGTTTTAAAAGAAAAAAGCATTTGCCAATAATAAAAAAATTATTGCATTTCCATGCCTCGAAAAGCCTTATTTCAACCTCTTGATAAATTAAATTTCGCAAACTTATGTGTACTCATTTGTCATTATACTCAAATTTTACTTCCCCTTCAAGCATCAATTTTAGCACATTCGGAACAATTTTCCATTCTTCTCCTTCAACCATCAAATCTTTCAGCGCATCGATTCTATCAACTACTGCCATTGCAGCGCGAGTCATCATATATCGATTCCCTTCATATGAAACGAGTTTATCGAGCGGTATAATCATATGCCACCCCACTTAAAATTTCCTTAATTTTGTTTTCCATTCGTTTCATTTTACAAAATTCTGCTTTTAAAATAGCATGAAAACACTTACACGATTCTTCAATTGTGTTATTAATAATAATATAATCGTAATATGAATAACATTTCAATTCTTCAACAGCATTCTTCAATCGCAATTGAATTTGTTCCTCTGAATCAGTCCCCCTCCCTCGAAGGCGCTGCTGCAATACTTCAAGCGAAGGAGGAACGATATATATAAACACAGCATTGGGAAGTATTTTTCGAAGAGTAGCAGCTCCCTGCACATCGACATCGAATATAGGAATTCTTTTTAACCTTTGAATCCTGTCAATCTCTTTTTTTGTAATTCCATAATAATTACCATGTACAAATGCCCATTCTATAAAACCATCTTCCTCAATGATTTTCTTAAATTCTTCCTTTGAAAGAAAATAATAATTCTTATCGTTTTCCTCGTTTGCCCTCCTCGGTCGGGTTGTTGTAGAAATAACAAACTCATAATCAGTGCTTTCTTGTATCACATTTTGAATAATTGTTGTTTTACCGGTTCCTGAAGGTGCAGAAACTACAATCGCAAATCGCTCTTCATTCATTGCTTTCATTTGCAATTCTATTGATTAAAGTTTCTGGATTCATTGCGGAAAGAACCACATGATTGCTATCCATAATAATTATCGCGCGGGTTTTGCGTCCATGAGTTGCATCTATCAACATATTGCTTTCCTTTGCTTCCTCGCGTATTCTCTTCCCAGAAGCAGATTGTGGTGTTATCACTGCAATAACGCGCTGAGCAGAAACCGCATTTCCGAAACCTATATTTATGAGCATCGTTTTCATCGCATTTCCCTTTCTGGTATTATACGATATTTCTTAAATGTTCGCGAATTTTATCGACATGATTTTTCATTTCTACGACAATATGTGCAACCTTTGAATCGGCAGATTTCGAAGCAATAGTATTTATTTCACGAAACATCTCTTGCGCTAAAAAATCTAACCGTTTCCCAATTTGGCCCTTTTCGCGCATAATCGCTTTGAATTTTGCAATATGATCAGCAAGTCGTACTTTTTCTTCGTTAATATCCATTTTTTCAGCCAAAATTGCTACTTCGGTCAGTATGCGTTCATCCGGAATGGAACCACCAGCAATTTTTTCAATTGCGCCTTTTAATCTTAAAAAAGACTTAGTGGGTACATCTTTTGTGATAGAAGAAATTTCCACAAGTCCTTTGGAAATTGCAGAAAGCGAACCATTTAAATCCTTTGCAATCGCAGCACCTTCTTTTTTGCGCATATCTTTTGCCGTACGGACAGAATCGCGTATTGCCCGCATAATTTTATTTTTTGCCTTTGAAGAGAGAGTTGCCCATTCCTTTTGCACAGCACCTTCTAAATTGAGAAGTATCGATAAATCCACATCGCTTTTAATTTTAAGTTTATGGCAGATCGATTTTAATTCATCGTGATATTTCTTTAAAGTTTGATAGTCAATTCTTACCTTCCTCGTTTCGGCCCAATCAAAAAAATCAACTGTTAACTCAATCTTCCCGCGGTCAAACTCCAACTTTAATATTTTTTCAATTTCTTCTTCACTCGCTTTCAGCGCACGCGGAACCGACATGCTTATCTCGAGATATTTTGAATTTAATGATTTCAAGGAAACCACATATGAAAATTGCTCAGTTTTCCCTTCCAAATAACAATATCCTGTCATGCTTTCCATAATAACTTAACCTAAAGAACTTTTTCTTCTCGTCCCAATGACCTAATCCGCAATATGCCGCTTTCCGAATAAAAATCAATGGTTCGACCATAGTTACCACCAGTATCTTCTGCAATTATTTTTATGTTCAACCGCGCAAGAACATCCCTTACCTTCAACACATTATTTTTCCCAATTTCGCTCATCAAGCTATTGCTCGATATCCGAAACATCGTTGCGCCGCCTACGATTTTTGCAACAATTCTTTCCCTCAGTGCTCCCATCGATTCCATTTCTTTCAACATTAACTCAATTGCTGTGTCTGCATACTTTTTATCATTGCCTCCTTTTTCATTTTTCGACGGTAACATAATATGCGATAATCCTGCTATTTTCAACTGGGGATCGTACAAACAAATACCCACACACGAACCCAATACGGTTCGCAATATATTTGGTGCTTTTGCAATAGCGTAATCGGCAATTCCTACATTGATAAAATCAAAATTCATTTCATTTCCCTTTTGGTACGTATACGGGCGAATCGAGTATTTTTACATACGAAAAATCATCTGAAATCGCATGAAGCGTTTCAGAATGTCCAATAAACAAATATCCGGTCTTTAACAGCGATGCATAAAAGCCCGCAATCAATTTCTTCTGGTGTTCTTTATCGAAATAAATCATCACATTTCTACAAAATATTATATCCAGCTGATTTGGATAGGGATTCTTAAAAAGATTAAGATATTTAAATGTGACTAATTTTTTTACCTCATCTTTTATTGCATACAATTCGGGATGATTCGGATCATTGGTAAAGTATTTTTTTAGCAAATCGGGCGGAACCTTTTCAATTCTCCGTCCCGAATAGATTCCTTTCTGGGCAAACTCCAACACGGAAGGTGCAATATCTGTTGCGATGATTTCAACACTCCACTCTTTAAAAAGATTCATGCTTTCCAACACACATATCGCTATCGTATATGGTTCCTCTCCGCTTGAACAGCCAGCGCTCCAAATTCTTAACCGGCGTTCATTCTTTTTCTTCTCCGCTAAATCCGGAAAACAATGCTTCATCAATGCGTCGAACTGGCGTTCGTTTCGAAAAAAATACGTTTCATTTGTCGAAACGACGTCGATGAGCGCTTCAATTTCCTTCTTTTTATCGGGAAGTTTTTGTATGTAATCATAATATTCGGAAAAGGAATCCAAATGAAGGGCATACAGTCGCTTCCTTAACCGATTTGAAAGCAGTGTGAGCTTTGTTTCTTTTAAATAAATACCACTTTCTTCATAAATGAGTTTGGCAAAACGAGCAAACTCTTCTTCTGTAAGCCGTTTTATTTCGGGAAAATCAATCATAGTGCAGAAAATTGAATACATGTATTAAGCTTATCTTTTGCTTTTTCATCGAAAACCTAAGAAAATTTACCGCCCACCAGAAAATTTAGGACATCCCGTAAGATAAATTCAAAACAAGTCGCACCTCGCCAACAGGAATTCCAGAACACCGTGAAATAAATTCAATCGTATATCCTTTCGCATATAGATCGCCGATAAGCGCATATTTATCTGTGGAACTCAAAAAAAGCAACCGTATTTTCTCCTCATCGCTCTTTGAATTCAAATCTTTTTGACTTTCCAATACCAAATTCTCATTTAGTGTTAAACTCTCCTCTTCGCCATTTTCACAAAATTTCTGCCGATCCGTCAAAATAGTTTTTTTATCAAACTCGGCATTATGTCTGCCCCCACTGCGCTCTTCCTTTGATGATATCACATGCGTTTTACTGTTTTTCACAAGATGTGTGAAAGTTTTCACAACCGCATTTGTCCCATCACGAATTATGGAGCGAAAAAATTCACCAACATGCACTATTTCTTTATCAGAACTAGTTTGGGGTAAATTCGCACTGGCATTCTCCTGACTTGTGCGTTTCGCATCTTTTGAATTATTGTGGAGGGCTTCACCATCATCGCTCACACGCAAATCAAGCGGCGCGAATTCCCCTGAAATTTTCAACAATCGTCGCATCGTTTGTATTTTATTTTCCAGAATGCTAATATTCCTTTCCGCCGTCTCGTTAAATTCATTTATCATTTCTTCCATAATTCTCCGGAGGCGCTTTTCTCGAAATTCAGTAGCTTTTCTTTCAAGTTTCAAGCTAATGAGCAAATAAAATATTACAAACATCACAATGTTTATCATGATGAGCACAATAAATTGCATCTTCCCCACCTACCCCCATGCGTTAACGTTATACACTCAACGAATATAACACATAAATATAAAAATATTTTGTAACAAATTCTAAGATTTGGACAATTGCTCACTTGCGCACATCGATATACTTCCCCAATCGATCATCTTTGAGATTTTCTGCTACATCTCCTTCTAATTTGCTTACCTCTTTTAATTCCCTTTGCCTTCGATTTTTATTTTTCCCTCCTTGTTTCTCTTCCCTCACAATGACCGCGTGTTCCGCTTTTTTGTTTTCTTCAATTCGGGTTGGTACCAAACGTGCTTTCAATGTCGATTCATTTGCAAGGGAACCTTGAAGTTCAGATGCCACTGCGGCGCGTGCATTCTCTCCCTTTGCAACATCGTGCATCTGTGATATGTTTACCTGTAAATCTATTGGTTTAATCGCCATCGCATTTCCCCTCAAATGAGAAATACTGGACACTCACTATCTTCGCCGCGAGATACTTCTCCTCCCTGGCATTATCCGCGCTTGCTCATCCAAAAGAGTCGGCGGTTCGTACTCGCCGAATTTCCAATTATCCCCTTCAAGTGTTATTCGTATGTAATTATATGGATCCTTTACATCATATTTTTTATCTTTGATGTATATCTCTACACCAGGAAAGAGCGTTTTTTCTGCACAGATTTTTCCTTTTTGTTCGAGCAGACTCAAATACGCCTTAAGTTCATCGAGTTCCATCGCGATTTCAGTTTGTCGGGTAACAAGCTTTTGTTGCTGGGCCTTCAATTTTACCAACAACTCTTCCCGATCGGGTGGGAGTTTGCCCCCCGCATTGTTTTTCTGTATGGTAAGCGTTGTGACGTCCTTTTTAATCTTTTCAAGCTCTTCATCAATTTGGCGCTTTAATTGATCCATTTCAACCATCTGTTGGTGTACCTTTGGATTTATGCCCACACGTATTTCTGTTTTCGTCGATGCATCCGCTCCAATAAATCGCGCATTCACCTCTTCACCCGCACGGATTCTTCCTCCCACAATCTTTGCACGTTTTCCATTACATAACACCTTTCCGCCTGCATCCACAAAGGAATGCAAAATCCCCTCTGCAACAATCACATCTTTTTCTGCAACTACATATGCATCTTGTATGAACTTCGTGTAAATTGAACCACCTGTCGACTCGATGCGCGCTTCCCCTCTGCCCACAATTCCTCCTCGAATGATGATATCGCCTTCTGCCTCAACGACATCAGCTTTTTGCACCACGCCTTTAATTTCAATATTGCCCGCTGCTTTCACCTTAAAACCATCCTGGACATTTCCCCCCACAATAACTGATCCCAAAAATATAACATTCCCCTGTTCAAGGTTCACATCGCCTTTTATATACAACACTGGCTCGACGCTAATTTTGCCATTTTGATATACAACCTGCCCATTAATTTCAGCAGTTAACACCATGCCATCTTCTGAAAGAATTGTTCCCTTCCCATGTCGAATCTGAACATCTTTCCCCGATCGAGCGGGAAGAACTCTATTGGTAACTGTTCTCCCAGGTATTCCTTCCTCTGGTGGGACTTTTACAGCAAGGATTTGCCCAACCACAACATTTTCAAGCAAATCCAGATCTTTAAAATCGACGCGTTTTGTTTCTTTGTCCTCTTCAAACTTAATTGTGGACTTATCGATGCGCACTTTATAATCTATATACGCATCCTTTCCATGGCGCGGGGGATCGCCTTCAGCTGCCAGAAGCGGTTTTGTATAATCCATCTTTTCCAGATATTGTTTTATCTCTTCTTCCTTTATGCCTACCACTACTCCATTTGCGCGCAATGCGCTTACCACATCCTCAAAATCCATGTGCCGACCTGCATATCGCGGAGCGACAAAATGAATATAGGCTTTCATTTCATCATCAGTAATTTCGATGGACATAGTGCCATCCCATTCCGGGCGAGGGATCCAATCGCCAATCTTAACCGGTTTGCCCGATGGCTTGCGAACTTCCTTTTCAACTTTTTTTATGTCAGCATTGTTTATTTGCATTGCATAAAGGCGGCTGGTCACATCGTTAAAGCTTACTTCACGACCACGTCCTTTTGCGGGATTCACAGTAAGCCAAATGCCCGATCGAAGTACACGGATCACAAAAGAACCATCAGCGTCCTTTTCTCTTTTTTCGAGAACTAAATCTTCAACCGGTACTCCCTGCAGTTTTTTCTCCAGAAGCGTAACATCATCGCTTTCTTGTGTAGTTACTTTTCTCACCAATACGCGATACGGCTGCCGCCCTATTCCAAAAAAGCCCGATGTCCCCTTTTGAATGACTTCATAATCCAGTTTTGAAATATCGGTACGAAATTCTTTCGAAGCAAGCTCGAGTGCCTGCTTCACCGAATCGGCATAGACTTCGATTTCATCCTCATAGCTTATTTCATCCTGTAAACTTGCCAATATGTTCTTTAAGGTTCCCACTTTTTTACCCAATTATATTCGATTTAATTCTTCCAAGCCTTCCTCGCAATCGCATAATCGCTTTTGTGTGAAGTTGCGAAACTCGGCTTTCGGTAACATCGAGCACTTCACCAATTTCTTTCAAGGTAAGGTCCTCATAGTAATATAAGACAATCACTTTCTTCTCCTTATCTGGAAGTTTCTTTATCGCTTCTATAATATAATCACGAATCTCTTCTTTTTCAATTAGAATGTCGGGTTTCATATTTTCGGGCGCTTCTAATGTTTCAAGAATTGAAAGCTCATCGCTATCGTCGCCCAAATACCATATATCGTTTAGTGAAAGAAGCGACGTTCCGCTCAGTTTATTTAATAAATTTTGAAATTCCTCTGTGGAAATGCCTAATTCCTTCGCGATCTCATCGTCTTCAACCGTTCTTCCAAGCCTATTTTCCAGTTCGGCAATAACCTGCTCAATTTGCTTTGCTTTTTGACGAATGGAACGCGGTATCCAATCGATTGAACGCAATTCATCAAAAATCGCACCGCGGATTCGCGTCATCGCATAGGTTTTAAATTTTATTCCCCGCGCAGGATCAAATTTGTTAATCGCATCAAGCAGCCCAAAAATGCCATACGAGACTAAATCTTCGAATTCAATGCTCTGTGGAAGCGCAATCGAGATTTTGCCTGCCACATACTTCACTAGTGGCGAATATTTGATGACAAAATAATCCCGAATTTCTTGGTTTTTTGTTTTGTGGTACTTTTTCCACAGTTCATCTTCGTCCATGGCATCAAATTCTTTAAACTTCTCATTATTCATGAAATGTACCACCTATAGATTTTTGTCATTCATCTCTCCGAATCATGGTTCTAATTGCTTCAGCGATAATTTTCGGCTCGTACTTAATTTTTTTCTTTTCATCGATAAAATGCTTCCCGAGTTTACCTTCCGAAAATGATGGAGCAGTACTTACCCTCATAAAATCGTCTTTCCCTAACGGTTCAAATTTCGTTTCAGAAATTTTCACGCCTTCCTCAACACTTTGCGAAACTGTGCTTTCAGGTGCCGCAATATCTGACGAAATATCTATTTCTTCCTCGGCAGTTCTGGTTGAAATATTATTTTCAATCACTTCAATAAATTCGGGAACGAATTTCCGCAACACAAATACTGCTCCGAATCCAATACATGCAAATAGCAACGAAAGCATAAGCGAGCGCAACAGCACAAAACCCACACTATTACCCGCGAAAAGTCCCAGAACAAAAGAAACAAATAATGCAATGATTCCAAAAAGCACTGCACTTTTTGTTTCCAGTTGTTGATGTTCTAATATTCCCAGTCTCATTGCGATTTACTCGACATCATCAATTTCTAATCTTCTTCGGCCTCACTCGAACGGAACAATCTTTTGAAAAATCCTGGCAACCCAGTTGCCTTGCTATCCTCTATTTCTTTGTTAATAATCCTTTGTGCGATGAGCGACACGCATACCGACGCCTTCGATTTTGGATAGCTTACTATAAATGGTTTTTGATTTCGCACAGATTTGGGAACACACGCATCTTCGTACACAAATCCAAGATTTTCTACTTTCACATTTAAAAATTGTCCTGCAATTGTAATCACCCGTTGTGCAACTCGCTTTCCTTCAGCAACCGATTGCACTCTGTTAACCACCAATTTAATGGTCTTGTCCGGCGCCTGTGCGGCAATCGATTTAATAATTCCATACGCATCCGTAATGGCTGTTGGTTCAGGTGTTGTCACTACAATCACTTCATCAGCAGCAAGCACAAATGCAAGCACATTTTGCGAAACGCCCGCACCTGTATCGATTATCATATAATCGTCGGAATCCAATTCAGAAACCGCTTCAATAAAATCAGCACGCTGCTTTGGATCTAAGTTTGCCAGTTGATGAAACCCTGAGGCGCCTGCAATGATTTTAATATTTTCAGGTACCTCAATTACAATCTCTTTTAACTTTTTTTTACCCTTTATGACATGATAAAGATTATACTTGGGGATGATGCCCAAAATTACATTAACATTCGCAAGTCCAAGATCAGCATCGAGCAATGTTACCGAAACATTGTGTCGCGCAAGGGCAATTGCGATGCTCACAGCCAAGCTCGATTTCCCAACTCCACCTTTGCCACTTGTAATCGCTATTGTTCGAGTTCTCTTAACCTGCCGGTTTTCAAGAACCAATTTGCGTAAATTCGTCGCTTGATCCAACATTGCCCTCCTCTCATTTCCCTGTGATGCCGAACATAAGATTTACTAAATTCTCAGGATCAGCAAGGACAATATCGTTCGGCACTTCCTGCCCATTTGTGAAATACGAGATGGGTTTTTTAAACTTTTCAGCAATATCGATGACATTGCCGATTGCGCTCGTTTCATCAACTTTCGTAATTATTACACTATCGAAGTGTATTTTGTCAAACGATTTAAAAATCTCCTGCATATCAGACTTTTTGGTATTCGCACTTACACAAAGAATTTTTTCAAAATCATAATCCACTAAATCGGCATAGCTTTTTATTTCAGAGATTTTTAATTCATTTCGATGGCTCCGACCAGAAGTATCAATCATTATTATTTCTGCTTTTTCCTTATCTAACACCGATTTGAATTCCTTTTGATCGTTTACCGCATATACAGGGATTTTCATGATTTCGGCATATTTTTTTAGCTGCTCAGTTGCTGCAATCCTATAATTGTCTAATGTGATGAATGCTACCGAACGATCTTCCCGCAACGCATAAATTGCTCCGAGCTTCGCCATTGTAGTCGTTTTTCCAACCCCTGTGGGACCAAAAAACATAATAACCTTCTTTTTATGGCCGAAGTGATATGGGCCAGTAGTTACAATTTTACTTTTCAAAAGCTCTTTTAGCGTCTTTTCAATTTTATATCGATCTTTCAAATCTTCCTTGCTCATGGAATTTTTCACTTCTTGTAAAATAAGCTTACTTTCTTCAATATCGTAATCATTGTTCTTCAAGATTTCCTTGCATGGTTCCAGATAACTTTCCTCGTCATCGGAATCATTATGGCGCGCAGTACTCTGCCTTTCTTTTAAAAGGCCATTAAGTACTTCTTTAAGTTCGCTAAATTCCTTTTCAAGCCTTTTTAATGAAACGAGCGTAGTGTCGTTTGTCTCTGAGATTTGTCGTAATTCATTCTCAACAACTCCACTTGACTCAACATTCTTTTTTGCCATTGTTGAGATTATCGCATCTGCTTTTGGCAAATCGGCAGCCGTAACAGTTGTAGAATTCAACGAAGAAAGGATATTCGATGCAAGAATTTTGCGTTCATCAGGCGTCTCGCCAACTCTAAAGTCCACGTGCTGCTTTTTTTCCTGATTTCGCAGTGAGACTTTTTTTTCTTGAATCGCTGCAGTAAGCTCCACCATTTCTTTTCCAAATATTTTCGAATTCAAAAAGCCACCCTCCTTCACATATTTGTGGCTAATAGGAATCGCATCGTCACCATATTCCATTCTCAATTTCATCATCGCATCGTTGTACGTTTTCGCTTTTACTTTGACATATCGCATCGCAACACTCCTTGAGTAAGGATTTTTAGATTAGGCAGCACTTGGCAACAGCGCCGACGAAACAACGCTTACCTGAAAATTCGGTGCGATTTCATTGTACGACAATACCACCGGATCTGCGATCTCGCGCTCCAGAAGCGCAAACATCACGCTACGAATATATGGAGAAACGAGGAATACCGGTGTAGCCGTAACAGTTTTAGCTTTCGCATGTGCTGTAAGTAACGATTTCACAACCATTTGATGCGTCTGGGGATCGAGTCCCAGCACACGACCTTCTATTGGATCCTCGTGAATCGAAGAGCGGATGATGTTTTCAATCTCGGGATCCACTGTAATCGCAGAAATCTCACCTTTTTTGTCGGCATACTCCTTACAAATTTGCCGTGCAAGTGCTTGCCGCACATACTCTGTTAAAAGACCAAGATCTTTCGTATAATTGATGTACGTTGAAAGAGTTTCCAAAATAGTAACCATGTTCCGAATTGAAACGCGCTCTCGGAGAAGATTTTGCAAAACTTTCTGAATCTCGCCAATGCTCATTTTCTTTTCAGTTAAAAGTTCATTGACCACCGCGGGATAATCGTTTTTTAAATTGTCAATAATCTGTTGAACCTCCTGCCTCCCCAATATTTCATCGGCATGGCGTTTTATAATTTCAGTGAGATGAGTCGCGATAATGGTGGGACAATCCACTACCGTATACCCACGTCGCTCGGCAATATCGCGTTTGTCGGGGGATATCCACAGCGCGGGGAGATGAAATACCGGCTCGGTAAACTCATCGCCTTCTAATTTATCTGTCACATTTCCTGGATTCATAGCCATGAGCTTCCCAACCTCAAGTTCACCTCTTCCAACTTCAACGCCTTTAATCAAAATCGAATACTCATTTGGTTCAAGTTCCATGTTATCGCGGATTCGTATCGGCGGAACTATAAGGCCTAATTCCAATGCAGTTCGTTTTCGAATATTGGTAATGCGGTCGAGAAGCGTTCCGCCCTGTTCGGGGTCAACCAGTGGGATTAGGCTATATCCAATTTCCACTTCAAGAGGATCCACATGCATAAGCGGGAGAACAGATTCAGGTTTGTATTCGCGAAGCGCAGCTTGCTTTTCTTCTATTTTCGCCTTCTGCAATTCTTCTTCTTTTGTTTGTTGCAAAATATAGGCAAGCGCTGCAAGGCCGGCTGAAAGCAAAATGAGCGAAATTTTCGGAAATCCCGGAATAAGAATTGAACCGGCAAGCGCCGCAGATGTAATCCATAAGGCACGCGGCTGTGACCCGAGCTGTTCTGCAAGATCTTCTCCAAGATTTTCTTCCGAAACTGCTCTTGTTACAATAATACCCGTTGCTGTTGTCACCATCAAGGAAGGGATTTGGCTTACTAATCCATCGCCAATAGTAAGAAGAGTATACGTTCGAAGCGCTGTGTCAAACGATTCATTGCGCATCAGCATGCCAACAATAAAACCACCAAAAATATTAATAAGCGTGATCACAATACCAACCTTAACATCACCCTGGACAAATTTCGACGCACCATCCATCGCCCCATAAAAATCCGCTTCCTTGCGAATCTCAGCGCGTCGTCGGCGAGCCTCTTCTTCAGTGATTATGCCATTGGAAAGATCGGAATCGATGCTCATTTGTTTTCCGGGCATCGCATCGAGCGTAAAGCGAGCCGCCACTTCTGCAGTACGGGTCGCACCCTTGGTAATGACAATAAATTGAACTGCCACGAGGATGATGAAAATGAGGAATCCAACAACATAGTTTCCTCCCACTACAAACTCGCCAAATGCGCGAATGATTTTTCCATCAAACGCGGCACCTTGCAACAATATGAGGCGTGTTGATGAAACGTTCAGCGCTAATCGAAAAACCGTTGAAATGAGGAGTAAGGAAGGAAACACTGTAAAATCGAACGATCGCGGAACATACATCACGATAAGCAATATCAAAATACCGCTCGTGATGCTTAATGCCATGAGGAAATCCAAAAGAAAAGTTGGAATGGGTATCACAAGCATTGCAACGACAACAATTACCCCAATGCCGATGAGCACATCGGTCTTTTGCATCCATTGAAGATTTGTTAAAAATCCTTCTCGCGCTGCCATATTAGTATCCCAATTACATTGCCCGCTTAAAATCGAATCGTCCCATGCGATACAATTCAGAATAAATTAATGAAACTGCATAAAATAGATCGGGAGGAATAAAATCGCCAACTTCTAACCGCTTGCACAATTCCTGGGCTAATGGGCGATTTTCGACAATATAGACATTGTGCTGCTTTGCGATTTCCCGAATTCGAAGAGCCATGCTATCGATCCCTTTCGCTATAAGCTGCGGCGCTTCCATTGTATTGCTATCGTACTTGAGGGCTGCAGCGTAATGCGTTGGATTCGTTATTACCACATCAGCTTTTGGCACTTCGCGGATCATGTTTTTCATTACAATCTCTCGCTGCATTTCCCGAAGGCGCGCTCTTACATGTGGATCGCCAATCGTTTCCTTCCATTCTTCTTTCAATTCCTGTTTTGTCATTTTCAACGATTCAATGAATTCCCGTTTTTGAAAAAAATAATCCGGTATCGAAAGAAACAATAAAACGAGAGCAGAAAACAAAATTACCTTTACCGACGTCATTGAAATTATAAGAAGCGCAGATGTCACTGAAACATCGGGCGTGCGAACAATGTCATCGTAATCGTTAACGATAACTAAATACGCAACAAAACCGATTGCAACGACTTTGAATATAGTCTTTACAAAATTCATTGCAATTTGCCGCGAAAAAAACACTCGTTTCATCACCGTCGCCGGATCAAATCGCAACTTTGAAAGATCAAAACGCATCGGGTGCGCAGAAAACTGGAATCCAACCTGAATGACGTTTCCCAAAAATGCAGCAACAACCGCGGCGGCAAATATTGGCGCAAGCACCTTTGCCGACTCTATCGAAATGCGAATGAACTCGCGAATGAGAGTGGTCTGGGTAAGCGAAAAACGAGAAAATGACGACATGTAGTATTTTGTCATCCGTGCGAAAATATCGTACATCCATGCGGCAAGGAAGACAATCACAATGAAACTAAACAACAACACTGCGGCGGGGGCAAGTTCATGCGTTTTCGCTACCTGCCCTTTTTCCCTCGCTTCGCGAAGCTTCTTCTCCGTCGGTTCTTCGGTTCGGCCTTCATCTTCAGCAGCGAAAAGCTGCAAATTAAACGAATACCCGCAGAGCTCTCCTCGCGGTTCGCTTACCCACGGATGCGATTTCCAATACACTATTTCCGCATTCATGATGGCCAATTGAGCAACACCTTCGTAATAAAATGAAAGCTTCTTTCCAGCGACACATTCATCACGCGCACAATAAGCGGCGCAGTGAGAAGCATTACCGCAAAGGAAACCATAATTTTGAATGGAAATCCCAGCATAAAAATGTTCATTTGCGGTGCAGCTTTTGCTAAAATTCCAAGACTCACTGTCACCACAAAAACCGTTGCGACCACAGGTAACGATATCTTCAATGCAACGACGAACATACCGCTAAACGCATGCGCTAAAAATCGCATCATGCTATTCATCATCCCCCCAGAAAGGGTCATTATCGGTGCGAGTTCATACGAACGAAAGATCGCATGAATCATAAAATGATGCCCGTTGATGGCTAAAAAAACTAAAAGGCCAATTAAATTTTTAAGCTGTCCAACCAGCGGAATCGATATTTGTGCTAACGGATCAATTACTTCATTTATGCCAAACCCAATCTGCACCGCAAAGTACTGACCCGCAAGTTGAAACGCGGAAAAAATTACCGATACGAGGAAACCTATAAAAAGCCCAATCATTACTTCTTGTACAATAAGCAACGTATACCCCCCGAGATGATCGGGCATCACAACACCCCGTTGGGCGATGAGTGGGAAAATTAAAATCGTAATAAAAAAAGCAAGCGCACCTCGAATTTTAAATGGAAATGCACCGCTGGAATAGAACGGTGCAATTGCCATCATCGCAACCATCCGTATCATTATTAACAAAAAAAGCTGAAAATGGAGTACAAAGTATTCCATTTCTATCCCTGTTCAAATTTTTTCACTTTTACTACCCAATGCGAAATAAAACTTCATCCTCCGCCAATCTTTGATACCATGCTAAACAACCCTTTTGTGTATTGAACCAACGTATGTATGATCCACGATGCGAACAATACAATGGTAAAAAAGATTGCCACAATTTTTGGGACAAACGTTAACGTTTGTTCTTGAATGGAAGTTGTCGTTTGAAAAATTGAAATCACAAGACCAACAATCATTCCCACCCCTAAAATCGGCGCAGATACTACAATTGTAGTCATCAGTGCCTCACGAAAAATTTTTATTATCTCAACATCGCTCATACGCAAAACCCCATTTCGAATATGCAATATTTACTGAAAAGAGCGAACTAACTCATAGACAAGCAAGTTCCAGCCATCGACCAAAACAAATAAAATTATTTTAAACGGTAGCGAGATCATCACCGGAGGAAGCATAATCATCCCCATTGCCATAAGAGCGCTTGCAACAATCATATCGATAACAATAAATGGGATAAAAATATATACCCCAATTTCAAAAGCGCGTTTTAGTTCGCTAATCATAAATGCGGGAATCAAACAATAGGTGGGAACATCATTCTCATTTCTCGGGCGTTCAATCTTTGCCATACTCACAAACAACGCGATATCCTTTTCCCGAGTTTGGCGAAACATAAATTTTCGAAAAGGTTCAATCCCGCGATTGTAAAATTGCTCGTGATTTATTTTCCCATTCAGATACGGTTGTAACGCCTGTTCATTAAACTCTTTAAACGTCGGCGCCATAATAAAAATTGTGAGAAAAATGGAAAGCCCCACAATAACCTGATTCGGTGGCATTTGCTGCAAAGCAAGTGCTCGCTTTACGAAATCGAGAACAATCACTACTCTCGTAAATGCAGTCATCATAATGATGAGCGATGGCGCAAGCGCTAATATGCTTAGCAAGAAAAGAATCTGTAGCGAGAGCGCAACATCCCGCGGTTGAGTCGCTTCGCGAATGTCAAATGCAATGCGAGGAATGGGCATGCGCACACCACCCTGTTGTGCGTATGCGATGAGTGGAAATGCCAAAAATATTATTGTGATTGATATAAGAAGGAGAGATATTAATTTTTTACGCTTCATTAATATCACCCCTTATTTTTTTTAGCCGTTCGCGTTGGCGAATAAGATATTCAAGTCTGTCTTCATCGGTTTCGTGAATCTGTTTTTTCTTTTCAACATGCTTATCGAGAAACCCAACGATTTGTTGCGAAATGAATTCGCGGAAACGCGGCACCTCTCGTTCAGCCGTTTTTGCGCTCATCACTCTGATGCGATCGATCTGTTCTTTTTCGGTAATCTCAGTAATAAAACTAATATTCGAATCAGTTACCCCCAACACAAGCACCTTGCCCGCTAAATCGACTACCTCCAAGTATTTATTCTGGCCTAAGGGAACAATTGAAAGCACATGAACCATATCTTTTCCAAGAATTTGGATCCCCGTCTTTTTCGTAACAAAACGGAAAAAATAATAAAACCCTCCGACCAAAAGCGCTATTATCATTAGCGTTTTAAATATGAGCCAACCGTACGATTGCGTTTCCGTTTCTTCTGCACGATAATCCGCATATCGTTGAAAACCGTTATCGGGATTACTTTTCATCCGTGCATCGTTTTCCCCTCCCGCAGGATTCCCAGTTGAAGTTCCAACATTTTTTTCACCCGTTCCTTGTTCTTCATTGCGCTGGTCAATGTTGATGACATCTTTTTGCTTTCCAGCCGTTTGGTTTTGTACCATTTGAACTGGGTGCGCAATTTGTTCGCGTTTTGAAATACGGGATTTGCTTTTCACTTCTGCCCATCCTTCCATGGGACATAATACCCAGTAAAAGAAAAAAAATAAAACGATTATGCGAATTCCGTATGGATATGATTTTCCCAAAACCATATTCTCCATCTTGCCTTTATTTTAATTCGCGAAACAGCTCCATACGCTTTTTACTGCCTTCTTATGTCACATAATGGCATCGAATAAACCCCCTCGCATGAGGGGGAAACTATTTACTGTACACGTTCGACGCGCTCGGCAGGGCTGACAATATCGGTTACTCGAACGCCGAAGTTTTCGTCAATCACCACCACCTCGCCTCGCGCAATCAGTTTACCATTCACTAACAAATCTACAGGTTCGCCAGCTAATTTATCGAGCTCAATAATTGAACCTTCACCCAATCCTAAGATATCCTTTACAAGCATCGTGGTTCTCCCCAATTCGACTGTAAGCGTAAGCCGAACGTCCAATAACAAATTGATATTTGGCCCAAGACTCGTCGGAATGCCTTCCCCTAATGGGGGAAACTTCACCGGACTTACTCCCACTGCTCCCATTTGCGGAGCAGCCATCTGGGGTTGCGGCGTAAAATGGGCCTGCATGCCCATTCCGCCAACAGGCGCAGTGCGTACCAGTTCGGTAGCGAGCCCGATATCCATAATTTGATAAAATTTGGAATTAATTAAATTTTCTACATTTAGATTGTACGTAATTTTCACCACTTCATTGCCAGGCGGTAACTGCAACTCGGATGAGTTCGCAGAAATTGAAATTACCGGCGGTGTTGTGCCAACCATACCCCCTTTTCTATCAGCAAACTGCGTTGCACAGGATGAAAGCATCTGACTTATAAATTCTTGCAGCGTGCTCTGATGTGCTTCGCTAAGTTCAGGTGGAGGTGTTCCAGAATCATCGCCCATCATGAGAGATGCAATAATTCCCGCTTCGTTCATACCCAGAAGGATAGTATTTTTCCCTCGTAGTGCTCCAGTAAAATCCATTGCAACCTGTACGTATTGGCGATTAAAATCGGCTCTTACTGCATTTACTGACTTTACTTCAACGTACGCATTGGTAATACGAACATTTTTCCCCAGATATGCACCGAGTGAAGGTGCAACTGCATTCATACTCTGGTTTATGATATCAGCAAGCGCATCGCGCTCGAGTGGCGAAAGAGCACCCGTCGATGGAGCGACCTCCATCGTGGGAACTCCTGTCGGTGCGGCTATTTCATCAGTTCCCTTAAGCAGCGCATCAATTTCGTCTTGTGAAAGCGATCCATCACCCATGGTAATTACCTACCCTCACATATTTAAATCGATCATCAAACACAAATAATAATCATCAATACATTCACAATATACATAAAAAATTACGGACTAACAACAAATTCTGCAAAGTATACGTCCTCAATTTTCCCATCCCGCAAAATTACATTAATATGGGCTTTGATTTCCTCAGCAAGCGCTATCCTTTCTTCTAGTGTGTCAATTTCCTCGTATTTTTTGCTTCCTAAAATGAGGTTAACAATATGGCGAATCTCCATACTCCTCTTTACAAGTTCTTGATTGAGATTGAGATTTTCTTCGCTATACCCCAGCGAAACCGTTACTTTTGCAAAATGAGGTTCGGGATCGCGGGTGCTGACCGAGAACGGCGGCAAATCGTAATGCAATTTTGGCAGAGGCGGAGGCGCAATGAGCCTTCCCTCTTCCGTTTGGCTCCTTCGCTCTTCGACATAGTTCGCCACCACCCACGAAATACCGAACATCGCGGCTGCTAATAACACTACCCCGACAACCCATAAAAGAATTTTTACGATCCGCGATGCACCTATCCCCTTTGCTGCCTCTGCTGCCGGAGCTCCTTTCTCCTCCTCTTCTTCAACTTCGTTTGTTAATTTTTCATCATCACCCATAGCTGCTATCCAAAATATTTTCCCCCAATTTGTAAGGAAAAAATAGAATAATAAAACCCGATATTCTTCTATCAAAATTTACGAGACATAATACAACAGTCATTCATATTGTCAAGCATTTTTATTTCACCCGCGCATGGACGTTTTTTCCCTTTTGTCCATCTGAAAGTGAATTCCACCATACTCACCCCATTCCTCATCGCCATTCTTCATCGGGAAGAGGGCGCTCGATTCTTTTATCGGGACTCTTCTCGAAGAATTTTTCTTTCAATATAACGATATCGACTCTTCGATTAAACGCACGCCCCTCTGGGGTATTGTTATCATCAATCGGTCGATATTGCCCAAAAGCCACTGCCGAAAGTCGCTTTGGATCGATACCCTCTTCTTCCTGAAAATACCGAAGAACGTTCACGCTCCGCGCTGCGGAAAGCTCCCAATTCGTTTCAAACCCACCTTTCGCACCAGGCGGAGCATTTGGACGATTATCGGTATGCCCTTCAATTCGTATAAAATTGGGAATGTTTTTTAAAATACCGGCTACTTTTTTCAAAATCGGCTTCGCATCGTCGCGAATCGTTGCACTGCCCGGATCAAAGTATGCATCGCTGGTAAGGGTGATCACCAAACCTCGTTCGTCCTCCCGCAATCGCACCTTTTTCGCTTCGATTTCTGGTTTAAAAGCCTCGACCATTAGTTTCAAACGGGTAGCAACTGCTTTCCCCTTCGCCTGTGAAGGAAGCGTAATCACATTTTGCCCTAATTCCACCAATCTTCCCTTTGCAAAACTAGATCCCCCCGTCATTGCTCCGAAAGAACCTTTAAATGGTGACATCATGAGCTGAAATTCTTCCTGCGTAATGAGAGAAATATCCCCCATCAAAAGGACAAAAAATACCATGAGGAGATTGTTCATATCCCCAAACGTGGTCATCCATAACGGTGTTGCAAGCAACTCCGATTTTTTTCTTTTTTTTAGAGCCATTAATCGCCCACCTTTTCGGAGATTGCCGCCCTCTGCGCTGGTGGCAAAAATGAAACGAGCTTATCTTTCACAATGCGCGGATTTTCACCTGCTTGAATGGAAAGCACTCCTTCAATCATAATGAGTTTGGTAAGCGTCTCTTCATTCGTGCGATAATCGAGTTTCTTTGCCATTGGGATGAGCAAAAAGTATGCCAGCATTGCACCATAAAACGTCGTAATGAGCGCCGTTGCCAGCGCTGGGCCAATCGCTGCCCTATCCTCTAAATTTGCCAGCATGATGACCAAACCGATGAGCGTTCCCATCATACCAAATGAAGGAGCAACGGAAGCCCACGTATCTAAAAACGACTTATTTTCATCGTGACGATTCAAAAAATGTTCAATCTCTGTTTCCAAAATCTTTCGCACAAGTTCTTGATCATTTCCATCGACCACAAGCTGAATTCCTTTTCGCAAAAATTCATCATCGAGATCGGTTAAATCATCTTCCAAAGCCAAAAGTCCTTCTCGACGAGCTTTTTCGGAAAAAGATACAATTGTTAAAATTAATTCTGCAGCATTATAGGTTTGAGGAAACAGCAACACGCGAAACACTGGCAGCATTTTCATAATTTTAAACATTGGAAATGCCACAAACATCGCAGCTGCCGATCCCCCGAAAGTAATCATTATCGATGCAGGATCAATAAATTGCAGGATGCTACCACCTGCAAAAATTATTCCAAGAACCAAAAACGTGAAGCCCGCAATTACACCGACTATGGTTGCTAAATCCATCAAACAACTCCTGCAACAAAAATGTCATATATTTATCAATAAATTTTCCTTTTATAATAATCGGTAATTTTCATTGAAAGATTTAACGATACACTTACTCCCTTTTTATACCATATAGACGCACAAATAAAAAATTTTTTAATATTATTTGTTATTGCTCGAGCCTTTTTTTATATTTCTTTATAAGCTCAATGATTTCTTCAATAGATTCTTTTACCACGTACTTGTGATCGTTAGTAAGAGTGATGACTGTATCGGGGGTTTCTTCAATTATTTCAATATGCCGCTCATTTAACGTAAACTCTTCCCCATTTAATCGATGTAATCGAATCATTTCCTCCTCCTTTGTGGCCTTCTATCAAATTGCGCAAAATATTCATCGGGATTAATTTTTTCAACAAATTTCCCTGAAATGCCTGGTTCGCTGGCATCATATACGGGAACTGTCTTTTTCGAAAGAAGATCTTCAAGCCATTCTTTCGCTGCGAAAAACTGATGGTTTGTATAATATTTATGCCCTGCTCGCACAATCTCATAGTGCCGAGATTTGCGAATCAGTTCTTCCTCAGCAGCCTCTATCGTAAAAAAACGATGCACAATCCTTAGACGGGCAATGTGGGAAACCGTTCCCCTTGTATAATAATTTTTCCCAAATGCTAGATCGTTGCCTGCAATAAATATGCTTGCTGGCTGACACCCAAGCGCAAGCGCCACCGCCTGTGTCGTTACCAGATTCCCCGTTGCAATTGCACCTAATTCCCTCCCCGCTTCATCCCAGAGATCGTCGAAAGGCTTACCGCTTACCATCCAATTGAAAAAATGCACAGGACCTTTCCACTTCCGCACATTTAATGCTGACATACAGCTAAACGCAATCAGATGAATATTTTTGGTTTCTGCATCGCCAAAAAAATCCACAGGAAGGGTTTCACACGAAATGACATACTTGGGCACAATGCCCTGGCGGTACAATGGCAAAAACGCCATATCGACGGCGATGAGCGCAATTTCTTGACGATGCTGAAATTTTCGTAATACCCGATATGATCGTTGTAAAGAAGGGCCTGCTGCTAACACACAAATGTGTTTGCCCTTCAGCTGGGGGACAACAGAAGAAATACCGCCACAAGCTTTTATAAGCGGTTTGTTTTTATTCAAATTGATATAAAACGCGCGAAGGCGTTCTTCAATAATACCCTCGTTGAGTTTTCGATACAATTGCTCTTTATTGAGATTATGCATGGATTTTTCTGATTGTAAATACGCGTGCATAACAGATACATACTGTCAAGCATTAGTTCGAATGTGTAAAAAAGCTTGATTTTTCTACCCCGCATGCATATAAAACCACAAGTAGCAATGGAAACAATTGTATAATACGTTTACAAAAAAAAGCAAGATAACAGAATGCATTGATGGCATAATATAAAAACATAAGCAATGTTGGTTGCACATAACGAGTTTTCATACGGAATAGTCTCATGAAATTAACAGAAATAGAAAAACTCCGCTACGAACGCCAGATGATGATCAAAGGATGGGGAGAAGATGGGCAACGCAAACTAAAACAAGCAAAAGTATTCGTAGCGGGTGCAGGGGGACTTGGAAGCTCGCTTTTGTATTATTTGACAGCAGCCGGTATTGGAACCATTCGCGTATGCGACTTCGATCGCGTGGAACTTTCTAACCTTAACCGCCAGATTTTACATTACGCTGAGCGAATTGGAATGAACAAAGCAGAATCGGCGAAGCGTACCCTTCAGAACATAAACGAACATGTGCACATAGAAATCGTAAAAGAAAAAATTCAAAAAAACAATGCAAAAAGATTAATTGGCGATTCGGCTCTTATCATCGACTGTTTGGATAATTTCGATACGCGCCATGTGTTAAACCGAATTGCCGTTGAGATGAACAAACCATACGTTCATGCCGGCATTGAAGGATTTCGCGGGCAGGTTACATTCATCCATCACCCCCAGACAGCCTGTTTAGCATGCTTTATCCCTTTAAAAGTTAAAAAAGTAAAGTTTCCGGTGGTGGGAACAACTCCCGGCATTATGGGCACTCTCCAAGCGATGGAAACAATAAAATACATTACTGGAATTGGAGAATTGCTAAAAAATCGTCTCCTTGTTTTCGACGGGCTTGCAATGGAATTCTCTTTTATTAAACTTACAAAAAATTCTCGCTGCCCAGTGTGCAGCAAATCTTTTACACTTTAGTATTTTTTATGAGCCAAACTGAGCGATTACAATACATTGATGAACAAATTCGCTTAAACGGGAATGTGCGTATTAAAGAAATTGCCCAAAAATTCGAAGTCTCAGTTAGAACCGTAAAGCGCGACATCCAGTATTTGCGCGATAGGCTCAATGCACCAATTCAATACAATTCCCAAAAGAAATGCTATGAATACACCTCGCATTTTGATTATTTTGCATATCGATGCGAAAAAAATCTCCTTTTTTATGTCTTCCTCTCCAATCTTCTTGAAAGCCCCACGCACTTCCCTTTCATCGAAAAAAATCTTATTGCGAATATAAAAAGGTATATTGCATCCCAACACAATAAAATTATCCCCAAAATAACTTACCAGATACAAGAATGGGAAAAATTGGATATTGAACTATTTAGCAAATTAATTACTGCAATCCTCAAAGAGCATTCTTTAGAAATACATTACGAAGATGCAAAAGGGGAATTGACTCAACGAACCGTATCGCCGCAACACTTTATCCATTACGAAGGTAGGTGGTATTTTATCGCCTTCGATGATCGTTCAAAAACGCTTCGAATCTTTTTACTTACGCGCATCAAAAATTGCGTGCCCTCCTCAAAAACGCCATATAAAAGAATTTCCGACATCGAAATACAAAAATTTATTACCTCTAATTATGGGATATATAAAGGCACCTCAAAACAAATTGTGCGCATTCGATTTTATGAGCCGATTACGCACATTGTAAAAGAACAAATATGGCATTCGAAACAAACGAAAACAACTGGTACTCATCCGCAATATGGGAATTACATCGACTTATCGCTCCCGGTGTATCATCCCGAAGAACTTATTGGCAAGGTATTGCGCTTTGGGCAATATGCGGAAATAATTAGCCCACAGGAAATACGGGCAATGTGGTTAAAAAAAATTGAAGAAGCATATTGTCGATTTTGCAAAAAAAATTAACCGGAGGGACATTATATGTCCCTCCGAACATATACATTTTTATGTGCATACTACCTTTCAAGGGAGGGATTATGCGACTTGTTGCCTTTTTATCCTTTACTGATGAGTTGGTTTCACTTCCTACCTATTATCGCATCGGGTTTGCCTCGCTTATAAAAGAAGCACTAAAAGAAGGGGATCCATCGCATCGATTTTATTCGAAATATTATACGATGACGAAAAATCGCGCAAAACCATTTACGTTTGCGGTGAAGCTGAATGTGGAAAGGGAAGAAAAAGGGAATGTGAATAAATTGGTATTAAAAAACAAGATGGTTACCCTATATCTCTCAAGCAACGATTATGAATTTATTATCGCCGCATACAATGGGTTAAAAAAAATTTGCCACTACCCTATTTATCAACACACTGCCGAGATTCTCCGTTTTGCATTACTTCCCGAAAGAAAATTCTTCAAAACAAATGCCCATTTCAGAATTTTTTCACCTGTGGTAGTGCGTAAAGTTAATGAGTGCAAAAAGGCAAACGGTTATGCAACAATTGAAGATAGCGACTACGTTGACATGCTTCGATACAGCATCAAAAGCCAGTGCGAAGCATTTTTGCCCGAGTTTACACAATATGCGAATTCTATTCGCATCGCAACGGAAAATGCATTCACGGTGAAAATTCCCCATTACAATAAACAAAACAATCAAAAACCTGAAATTATGACGGCAACTGATGGGTATTTGAGCATAGAGGCACATCCCGCAATTTTAAAGCTTGTATACGATATTGGCCTGGGCGCCCGACGCAGTCAAGGCTTTGGCATGCTGGAGGTGGTGGAGTGAGGGAGGAAAGATTGACATTTACGCTTACCGGCAATTTTCAGTATGACCTTGGGATTTTAGGATTAAAGAAAGTTTTAGATTTTTTTGGGTTTGAGTATAAAAGTGATGATTATTCAATTACAATAAACAAAAGTGATTGGTCTAATATTGGGAAATGCGCTTATTTTTATGGATATTATTTAAATGGATTGGAACAAATCAAGAAAAAGTATAAAATAAAAAATACAAATTTAACAGAAGATGATTTTAAAAATAATATAGCAAGCACAAAATGTAAAGATTTTGAGAATAGTATCAATGAACTTAGCGGGTTCTTTAGTATAAACGACTCAAAAAAAATCGAATTTGCAAGTTATCCTGCTCTAAGTGTTTTTAATGTTTCACACTTAAATGTTTTTAATCCTGGTTATTTGAAACAAGCCAAAAGAGATAATAAAAATGACTGTTTTTACAATCTTTATATAGATAAATTTAAGGATTCTACTCCTTCAAAAACTTTATCAATAAAAACTTGTGATTTTTGCCAGAAATACGAAGGAGAGCCTTTAAACAGAAATAATTTTCTATTTGCTTCATCAGCAATGAATCAAGGATGGTTTGAAAAACAAAATATTCATATTTGTTCTTATTGTTCTGCTCTAAATTTATTTGCTACATTTGGGACAATAGTAACAAATTCAGGTGAAAGATTTTTAATATATTCATCAAATCTTAAAGATTTGGAAAATGATAATAAAGTACTAGCTAATACATTTGAAGAACTTATATCAAAATATATTGAAGAAATAATTAAAGTTGAAACTAATGCAAAGAATAAACTATTCATCAAAATGGACTTTAATAGTCAAAATCCAGACGTGGATTTTTTACCATTTAGTTCTGAAATAATAAAATTTTTTATAGAAAAAAAGGACTTAATAAACAAACTGAAACAAAACGACTTTATTGGCATTGCGAAAAATCCAATTGTATATGGTTATAAAGACACGATAAAATCAATAATCAATGGAGAAGATTTGTCTTTTAAAGCTGATTTTATTGTAAACTGTATTATTAAGCAAAAAAGTGGAAATAAAAATTTTAAAGGGTTTGATGATAAAGCTGTAGAAGAAGCTTTAACTATACTTAAAATATCTATTATATTAAAAGGAGGTAATATGCCAAACTACTTAGATGAATTTATTAAATTTGGTGACGATGTCAGGAAAAGGCTTTATGTAGGAAAAAGCATGAATGCTGCTAAAAATAAAGCAATTTCATTTGCATCCTCAATTAGAGATGCTGTAAATGAAAGTAAGGAAAAATTTATGGAGATTATTTTACAATTAAGTATTTACTCGCAACTGTCAGTTCCATCATCGCTGATAAATAAAATAAATGATTCTAACTTCAATTATAAAGAGGCTGGGCTTGCAATTGCTTTAGCTTTAATGTCTAAAAAAGAAGAATAATTTTTGGGAGGCATAATATGTCAAAGAAGATTACTTTTACAAATCTTATTGAAGCAGGTGTTGTCAATAGAAATGACAGCATAGGAAACATTTCATCTCTAAAAAAAATCTCTACGCACAAAGGCGTAAAGGTTATTTTTTCCGACAAATCTTATAAAAGGGCAATATGGGAAAGAGCTGCAGAGAAAGAAAACTGGAAAAGATCAGAAGTATCATCAGTTGGAGGGGTTACACAAAAAGTATCCACTATAATAGATAGTGAAGAATTTGATTTTGCTGGGACAATGATTCCAAAGCCTATTCCTCACAATAGAGAAAGTGTGCTTACCACAACATATGGAATTTCCATAAATGAATACAAAACATTTAATGAATTTCTTACTAATATGGCATTGGAAAAGCAACTTGGAACAAATAAAACAAATATTTATAACAGAGAAACTTTTTATGGATTATATAAAATTAGTGGAGTTATAGATCTTGATAGACTCGGTGAACAAGAAATACTCATACCGAACAAAATTTCAGAAGATGAGTTAGAACTTGAAGCAGGAATGGAATCAGATACTTTTTTTGAAAGATTGTATGAAGCTATAATTGGAGAAAATTCTAATAAAATTTCAATAGATGATTGGAAAGGTGCTTTTGATATTACAGAGATTGAAATTGAACCTAATAAAAAAAATACAGGATATGAAGTAATTTTAAAAGGAGATATAATAAGTAAAATTGATGTAGAGAAAGGTAAAGAAGAAAAAAGAAAAGAATTATTTATTCAATTTATATTAGACATAATAGAAGATATTGATGATGAAACAACAAAACAAATAAAAGATAGATTTTCCAAATTTATCAATAAAATTAAAAAAAAGAATGACACTTTAGTAATTTCATTAAAAAAAAACACAGAAAAACAGAAAACAAAAATTGAGGAACCTCAAGAATCATGGGATTTAGATAAGAAACTAAAATGGTTACATTCTATTTATGCAACTTACTTAAAAATTAAAATGTCAGAGAATGACTTTGTAACACTTGGGAAGTCTAGAGTAAAAGAACTTAAGATTGAAAAATCAGGAAATAATTATAAAGTTTCTATAAGTTTAAAACCAGAAGAAAAAGTTAGAAGATTAGAAATCCTAATTGATACAACACTTTCGCTTTATAGAACAATTGAAGGAAGACCGGAACCTTTAGACCCTGTTTATACTATATGGAGTACTGAGTTACCAAATCCATATTATCATACCGAAATAGAAAATTTGATTACATCTGTGAATCCGCTAAGTATTGATGAAACAAAATTTAATAATAATGTATACTTTGGGAAAAAAGAGAAATTTAAAGAAATTAAAGAAAAAATTATCTCTGAAGTAAAGAAATATTATAAAATAGACGAATCAAAATCTTCTTAAAGGATTTTTTATGCTAAGGATAGAAATATATCAACAAAACGCCTGTTTTAGAATCCCTCAGATGGGTAATCCAATACTTACTT
>JAOAAF010000026.1 GCA_026419015.1 Spirochaetota bacterium | reverse complement strand
AGATGTGTATAAGAGACAGGTAACATAGTCTGTATTTACCAAAGATGTTTAATCCAATAAAATATTTTCGAAATCGCCGTGTGGGTGTTGCACTAGGGAGTGGTGGGTCAAAAGGGCTTTCGCATATCTCTGTACTCGAATTTTTAAAAGCGGAAGGAATCCGCGTCGATATGATCGCAGGTTCGAGCATCGGGTCTGTAATTGGAGCGCTTTACAGCATTGGGGCAATGGAAAGCTTTCGGGATGAAATCCTCTCAATGGACTGGAGGGAGTATATTAAGCTCGTCGATCCCGTGTTTCCACGGACAGGTCTTGTAAAAGGGGAAAAAATTCGAGACTATCTTGCGCGATTTATTCCGGAAAAAACGAAAATCGAAGATTTACCTATTCCGCTGTCAATTGTTGCAACGGATTTTTATACGGGGAAACCCGTCGTTTTTAGAAGCGGAAACGTGCTCGATGCAATCCGCGCAAGCATCTCCATTCCGGGTGTATTTACTCCGGTTCGGTGGGGAGAGTCAATTTTGATCGATGGTGGTGTTTCGAACCCTCTGCCTGTTGATGTGGTAAAAAGAATGGGCGCTGGATTGACGGTTGCAGTCAATCTTCATCCCTCATTGCCGCGCAAGCGGCTATCCCGCGCAACGAGAGAAAAAATGGAACAGGTTCATGAGGCCGATGCAAATAAAATTACCTATTCTCACGGAACTGATTCGTCTTCTTCCGAACAAAAAACATGGATGTGGCAGTTGACTGCTTTTTTCGAGAAGCGAAGGATTAAGCCTCATCCAGAAAAAAACGAAATAAATATTTTTACTGTCATCGCGCAGTCGATCGACATATTGGAATATATGAACACACAAATGATTTTACACGCATATAAGCCCGATGTAACAATTGAGCCCGATTTGATAGGTATGCCAACGCTCGATTTCACCAACGCTGCGCGCGCTTTGGCTGAGGGACGAGAAGCGTGCCGCCGCGTTCGCGGTCAGATTATCCGTAAAATTAAGTTTTGGCTCTAAAATAAACTATGGGCATCAGTAACGCGGAACTATTAGAAAAACTTCGTGCCGAAATTGGAGATTGCCGTCGGTGCAAGCTTGCAACAACCCGCACGACGATAGTGTTTGGAGAAGGCAACCCCAATGCTCGCGTGATGTTCATCGGGGAGGGGCCAGGTAAGGATGAAGATCTTCAAGGAAGGCCGTTTGTGGGCAGGGCAGGCATGCTTTTAACCGCAATCATCGAAAAGGGGATGCGCATGCGAAGAGAGGATGTCTATATCGCCAATGTGGTAAAGTGCCGACCAACCGTGGATTTAGCATTTGTACGCGATCGACCACCCGACGAAGAGGAAACAAGTGCCTGTGGTGGCTTTCTAAAACGGCAGATCGCCATCATACGGCCAGAGGTAATCGTAACGCTTGGGAATCCTTCAACGAAGTTTTTGCTTAAAGTTGCCGATGGAATCACAAAACTGCGGGGCAAGTGGTTTTTATACGAGGGGATTCCCGTGATGCCCACGTACCACCCATCGTTTGTGTTGAGAAACGGTGGCGATGCAAGTCCGTTGAAAAAGGATGTATGGGAAGATATAAAGAAAGTGATCGCACTGCTGTCGGGCGATGGGCACGAAATCGAGGGAATAAAAAGGCTGATGCGCGCAAACGAAAATACTGAACCCAAAGAAAACGATGCGGAAGAATATATTCCAACGCTCTTTTAGGTGATTGCGATGACGAAATCCGAAGCTTTAGCGCGATACCGAGAACTGGTTTCGCTTATTGAAAAATATAATTACCATTACTATGTATTAAACCAACCGTTGGTCGATGATGCCACGTACGATGAGCTTGTCGCAGAACTTGCAAAGCTAGAAGAAAAATATCCCGAACTGCGCAGTCCCGATTCGCCATTAAACAAAGTCGGTGGTGCTGCCGTGAGCACCTTCGCAGAGGTGCGACACGATCCCCCAATGCAAAGCCTTTCGAATGTGTTTACGAACGCTGAGCTTTTTGAATTCCATGGCAGAATCGCGAAAGCATTAGGAACCGAGAATGTTGAGTATTCCATGGAATTGAAATACGATGGATTGGCAGTGGAGATAATCTACGAAAATGGCGTTCTTGTGCAAGGTTCAACGCGTGGCGATGGTGAAATTGGGGAAGACGTGACGGCAAATATTGCTTCAATAAAGCAGATTCCCAAAAAGCTTATTGGTACCATTTTGCCGTCGTTTATCTCCGTGCGCGGTGAAATTTTCATGCATCATGGTGAGTTTGAGCGGATTAATGAGGAGCGGATGCGGGAGGGTGAGGTGCCTTTTGCAAATCCTCGGAATGCTGCTGCGGGGTCTCTTCGACAACTTGATGCGTCAATCACCGCAAAGCGGAATTTGGACTTCGCTCCCTATGCGATAGGCAAAGTTGAGGGAGATGTAGTTCCGACTTCGCAGAAGGAGATTTTTGAACTGTTGAAATCCCTTGGGTTTCCCGTCAAAGAATATTACGCGTTTGGCACAATTCGCGATGTAGAAGCGTTTTATCGACGATGGATGGAGAATCGCCATACGCTCGATTTTGATATCGATGGTATTGTCGTAAAAGTGAGCCGCGTTGAGTATCAAAGAAAGCTGGGATCGACCAGTAAGGCTCCTCGTTGGGCAACCGCGTGGAAATTTCCTGCACGCGAAGCGGTGACAGTGCTTGAAAGCGTCGATGTGCAGGTGGGGCGCACAGGAGTGGTGACTCCTGTTGGAAATTTGTCGCCCATAAATATTGGAGGCGTGGTTGTCAAGCGCGCGACATTGCACAACTTTGACGAAATTAAGAGGCTCGGATTGCGCATTGGCGATACAGTAAAAGTCAAGCGTGCGGGCGATGTAATACCAAAAGTTGTTGAGGTAGTAAAAAAATCCGAACAGGGAATGGAAATTGCACCACCAGAAAAATGCCCTTCATGCCAACATGCGTTGACGTTCGAAGACATTTACGTTCGCTGTACGAATCCATCATGCCCAGCAAAACGGCTTGAATATTTAAAGTTTTTTGTTTCAAAGGATGGAATGGATATTGAATTTTTTGGTCCCGAGCTAGTTCAGCGGCTTTACGATTCGGGGAAACTTTTAAACATTTCCGATGTATATCGATTACAAAAGGAAGATCTCCTTGCAATGGAACGGATGGGCGATAAAATTGCCGATAAGATATTAACTTCAATTGAAGGCAGGAAAAAAGTTCCGTTATGGCATTTTTTGCGAAGCCTTGGAATTAGGAACGTTGGCGAGCATTTGGCAAAAGTGCTCGCAAAGGCAGCAGGGAGTTTGCAAGTTCTTTCGCGCATGAGCAAAGAAGAACTCATGCAAATTAAAGAAGTCGGACCTGGAGTGGCTGAATCGGTATGCGATTTTTTTCATGGGGAAGGAGGTGCGCTTGTCGCGGAAATGCTATCCCTCGGTGTAGAAGTCTTGCCCGAAGAGTCCGTTACGGTTCCGGAGAATGCGAGCCACATTGCCGGGAAAACATTTGTGTTCACGGGAACATTGCGCACGTGTACTCGAGAAAAAGCGGAGGAGATTGTCGAACGATTAGGCGGGCGTGCGGCATCATCAGTAAGTAAAAAAACCGATTTTGTCGTTGCAGGTGAGGGGGCAGGATCAAAGCTTGAAAAAGCTCGCTCATTAGGAATAAAAGTGATTTCTGAGAAGGAATTTCTTGCAATGGTTGGGATAGATGAAGGGAGTTGAAAGAATAACAGAAATACTGCGTCGCGCAAAAAAACACTACTATCTTCTCACTTCAGCATTGATGTTTCTTTCGTTTCCAAGCTATGATGTGTGGTTTTTAAAGGGTTTTTCATTTTTCGCCTGGTTTTCTCTTGTTCCGCTCTTTATGTATGTGCGAAAGCAGGGTTATAAAGAAATTGTATTTTCTTCGTTTATTGTTTTCCTTTTTGGAAACTTTTTTACCTATCAGTGGATTGGCAATTTCGGGGCAGAAGTGCGGGGAGGATACGCGATAATCCTTCTTTTCCTCATCCCATCGTTAACTGTCTTTATGGTTACAAAGGTTTTGTTGGCAGAATACCTTTCTCGTACGTTTTATTCGCTTCGACCTTTTATCTATGCATCGGTGTGGATATTCATCGATTGGATTCAATCGCTCGGCTTTCTCGCATTCCCGTGGACATATTGGGGATATTCTCAGTATCCATTTACCCCCTTTATTCAAATTGCAAAGATCACAGGGGTGATGGGGGTAACCTTTGCGGTTGTGTGCATGAATGCGATAGTCGCTGATGCAATGGTAGATGTTCTGCAATTAAAAGAAGAAAAGAAGCTTGCGGTGGTTAAAATTTTTAACGAAAAGAGCATTCGAGTTTGTGCAATTGGCTTTATTTTCATTTTAAGTATTGCAATAATAAATTCCATCATCATGCCCCAGCGCAGTGCAGATCGGAAAGATTTTCGAGTGGCGATGGTGCAAACATGTATTGATCCATGGGATAATTGGCGACGCAATCGCATGAGCTACCTTGCTGAGTTAGAACGCGAAACCCGCCGAGCTGCTGTGCATCTTCCCGATATGATTATCTGGTCAGAATCGGCAACCCTTGAAACGTTTTCATACGATTTTACACAGGGAATGTTCAATGAATTTGAGCTGCACGTGTTAAATCTCGCAAAGGAATTGCAAATCCCGATCCTCACTGGTGAAATTGGAAGGTTGAACGATTACATTCGCCAGGCTGTTCATTTGTTTAACAATGCGGTGCTCATCAGCAAAGAGGGAAAAGTAGTGCAATGGTATTCGAAGATCAATCTTGTTCCCTTCGGCGAATGGTTTCCATATGAGCAGTGGTTTCCTTGGGTAAAGGAAATTATCGATCGGTTTGGCGCATCGAGTTTCACACCGGGAAGTGAACTGGTTCTTTTTGAAGTCGATGGCAGAAAATTTGGCGTCCTTATTTGCTATGAGGGAATTTTTTTTCGACATGTGCGGCGTTATGCAATGCGTGGGGTCGATTTTATGGTCAACATCACAAACGATGGCTGGACGGATACCTATAACGGCCACATGCAACATTTTGCTGCATCGGTTTTTCGCGCAATTGAAAATGGCAAATGGTTTGTCCGTGCGGGCAATACGGGATATTCTACTGTCATCGATCCTTACGGAAGAACTGTTTCAAAGATGCCGATACTCACTAAAGGCTTTGTGGTTGGTGATATGGATTTTCGCATAAATCACCAAACGTTGTATTCAAAAATTGGCGATGCGTTTGCATATGCGATTTTTGCAATTTTGGGTTTGATGACAATTGCATCATTTATAAAAAAACTTCAAGGCAATTTCGGAGGAAAGCAATGAAGAAGGCATTTATCATTTTGTTCGCAGGATGTGGTGTGTTTTGCATTGTCCTTCTTGGTGCATCGTGGCATTTTTCGAATCAGCTTATGTATCCGAAACCGGGGATATGCAACAATGAGCATTTTGTGTATTGTGAAGGTGCTTCACAACTTGGTATTCCTTTTGAAGACGTTGAATTTAAAAATGCCGAAAACCTTACGCTGAAAGGGTGGTATTTTCCTGCAAAGGGATCGAAAAGGGCAATTATTATGGTGCACGGAATTACTGCGGATCGGCGGGAAGGGCTTCGATGGGTGAAGGCGCTTCATGGGGCAGGTTTTAATCTATTGCTTTTCGATTTGCGAAATCACGGGAAAAGCGACAAGTCCCCAACGGGAATGGGATATGCCGAAAAGCACGATGTCATTGCCGCGGTTGATTATTTGCAAAAAGTGCGCGGGCTTACGAGCATAGGAGTTTTTGGAGTCTCGCTCGGAGGTGCTACCGCCATTCATGCAATGGCGCAAGATCCCAGAATTGCGGCTGGAATGTTTGAAGCTTCTTATGCGCATCTTGCAGATTTGCTTGCTCAAATTGCCAAACGGGATTTTTCGCTCCCGCGATTTCCAATTATCCATTCTGTGTTGTTGGTATATCGGCTTCGCAGTGGAATGAATCCCGCCTTCATGAATCCCGAAGATTATATTGGCAAAATTGCTCCCCGACCTGTTTATCTCATTCATTGCCCAAAGGATAATTACACTGAATTCAGCCATGGAATGCGCTTGTTTAAGGCGGCAAAAGAGCCAAAATTTTTTTGGGAAGCACCATGTAATGTACATGCCCGTGCCTGGCAGTCGAATCCTTTGGAAGCGGAGAAAATTGTAAAAAATTTTTTTGCAAACTATGTGAAATGAATGTGCGAATTTGCTAACCCGCAACAGTAGGTTAAAAATTTCAATTCGCGCAGATCGTCCCGCTGGTAGTATGCTCGGTGGCGTGTTTAAGGAGAACGGGGACTATTTTGCCCACATGTGCGCGCGCGCAGCTCGTTGGTGGAATTGAAATTTTTATATAGTTATCGCTTAATGCAATGAATGTTTCGCTGTTTTTCTTTTTCTCAATAATGCACTGAAGAGTAATTCCAATAAACTGTTTTCGATACCGAAGGCCCATCTCGGTGGCAAGATGTCGTAATCGTTCGCTGCGCGCGCGCACAGTATCGTATGGCAATTGTTGCAGAAGCGAAGCGGGAGTCGTTGCGCGCGGAGAAAATGTAAACTGATGGACGTATGCAAAGCTGCTGGAGCGGATTGTTTGAAGCGTGTCGTTAAAGTCATTTTCGGTTTCGCTTGGAAATCCAACAATCACATCTGTACCAAGCGCAATTAATGGTATTTTGGATTTAATTTTTTCAACAGTTTTTAGATATTCGAGTTGCGTGTACGGTCGATTCATCAATTTCAATATTCGATTTGATCCCGACTGGAGTGGCAAATGGAGATGGCGGCATATTTTTGGGTGTTGTAATATTTCAATAAGTTCATCTGTCACATGAGTTGGTTCAATTGAAGTGATTCTGATGCGAAAATTTCCATCAATTTCTGTGATTGCTTTTACAAGCTGAGCGAGGGTAGCACCAGAATCGAAATAATTTCCAATTGTAATTCCAGTTAGCACTATTTCCGAGCACAAATTCTCAACAAGAACACGGACATGTGACAAAATTTCCTGAATCGGTCTGCTGCGAGCATTCCCTCTCACCTTTGGAACGATGCAATAGCTGCAGTATTGGTTACAGCCATCTTGAATTTTCACATATCCGCGGGTGCGATTAAACGGCATGGGAAATGGAATGGAGTGGGCGATGCGTGCAGATGCTAAAGTCGGCAGTGAGCCGTGAACGTAATTTAAGATTTGATCTTTCTGAGAATTTGGAAAACAAGCCATCACTTCGGGCATTTGGGAAATTGTTTCGCGCGATGATTCAACCATACAACCGGTTACTATCACCTTTCCGGATGGAGAAACCCGTGCCCCTTGCCGTATTGCGTTGCGGCATTTTTTCTCGCTTCTATCGGTTACTGTACAGGTGTTGATTATGACGATGTCGGCACGCTGACCAAATTCAACTGCTTTCCACCCTTCGGCGAGAAAGCGCTGAGCGATCGAAGCGGATTCGTACTGGTTGAGCTTGCAGCCAAGCGTTTTAATGCTAAATGTGCGTGTCATTGGTGTGCTGATTGCGAATTTTCGTATAAATAATTATCATACGGCTTACTGCCGTATGTATTGAGAATATCGCTAAAATAATAATGGCACAGACAAGAGGAAGATGTTCGTCAATCTGGTACGCTGTAAGGATAATTTTAAAAAAAGGATAAAAAACAGAAAAAAAACCGAGAACCGCGATGCGCTCTGCACGTTGCATGATACCCATATTGGTGGTAACGCCTACCGATTCCCCGCGCGCTTTCACATAGCTTACAAGTTGTGCTCCGCTACCCGCAACGAGAGTAAAAAACAAGAGGTATGCCCAACTTTGTTCGCCCACAATATTAATTGTGCGATTGAGCGCAAAATACATCGCTAGGCCAATAAAAACAGCCGATTCGCTAAATCGATCCGCGCACGAATCGAAAAATGCTCCTTCACGGGTTACGCGATTGGTCATGCGCGCTAAGCTTCCATCGAGCATATCGAGCGCACCGCTTGCTACGAGCAACCATCCTGCTGTTGCGAAACTGCCTTTAAAATAATACAATCCCGACACAAAACCGAGAACCATCGAAATGCCGGTGAGCATGTTCGGTGAAAGCTTTAATGCTTTTGTGCTCATCAAAAAGGGTTGTAGAATCCAATATGACCATTCTCGCAAAAAAATGCCTAAAAATGATGGATGCATTCTTTTAAGTACTTCTTCAGATTTTTTTCGTGAAGGATAGATGAAGGCAAAAATAATCCATGAAATAATCACAGTACCGTTTAGGATAATCACAGGTAAAAGTGATAGGACAATATCGCTGGCGTGATAATTCATAGTTTAATCCTTAAAGGATAAAGAAAAGTGGACGTAAGCGCGTTGAACAGCACTGTAGGAAAAAAGTCAACTGAATTATATTGTATTTGTTATCGGTAAAAGTTTGGTTGTTGAATAAAACACAAAAAATATTTTAATTATACGAAGTCTGATGCGCGAAATGGGGGCTGTAGGAATTTTTTGCAGTTTTGTTTTTAATTGAGGGAGAAGATGATATTTTTCTTATCGATTGTGTTAGAAATTGAATTCTGCTTGACACAAAAAAAAATTAATATAAGGGTTCCTGATGTAGAGAAATTATATTCTCATTACCAAAAAACTCTACATAAATTCATATATCGTTCATGATTTGCTCTGTAAATGGTATCGAATGTTGAAAAGATAAATGTGGGATAGATCGTTTCATGTGAGTAGCAGAAACATTTTGGGTTGAAGCGATGGTTTTTGTGCGTGAAGCGTATGAAAGCGTTATTCAGGAAATTGAGAGAGCTGCATCCCGTGTGGGGAGAAACCCCGATGAAGTGAAGATTGTTGCAGTATCGAAGGATGTTCCACATGAAATAATTCAAAGTGCAATAGATGTTGGAATATCAATTTTTGGTGAGAATAGGGTTCAGGAAGCTGCCGCGAAAATTCCCAAGCTAAAAGGTACGTTTTCGTTTCATATGGTTGGGCATTTGCAATCGAATAAGGCAAAGGACGCCGTGAGATTATTTGATGTAATTCATTCAATTGACAAAATAAGCACCGCACAGAAGGTGGATGCAGAAGCGGCAAAACTGGGAAAACGGCAAAAAGTTTTAATACAAGTAAATACAACACAGGAAGCGACAAAAAGCGGAGTTGCACCGCAGGATGCCCTTGGTTTGTGCGAAGCAGTTGTGCAATGTGCCCACCTTGAGCTCTGTGGGCTTATGACGATTGGGCCATTAACAAGCGATGAAGGCGCGATTCGCACATCTTTTCGAATGCTACGAGAATTGCGAGACGAAATTTCCAGTGCGCTGAGAATGCCATTGAAGGAATTGTCGATGGGGATGTCGTCGGATTTTACCATCGCAGTTGAAGAAGGTGCCACCATCCTTCGGATTGGGACGCGCATTTTTAAAGCAGGCGCGGGAGGGAGGTGAAAATTCACAAAACGGTGTAATGAGTTTAAAAAATGGCATGTGCATAACTGCGGTTTTGCTTTTTTACAAAAGAGTTATTAGAACTGTATATATCGAAAGGGAGAGTAAGCGTGAAAAAAGTTGGCATAGTGGGTGTTGGCAATATGGGTGGTGCCCTTGCGAAGGGCATTTCAGCGGCTTCACGTGATTTCTCAATTATCTGTTACGATATTGTTGTGGAGAAAGCGAAGCGAATATGTGACGAGATAGGGTGCAGGGATTGCGCTACCATTGAAGAGCTTATCGTTCAATCGGATATTGTCATCCTTGCCGTAAAGCCCGATGTCGTAATGCAGTTAGTGCGCGAAAATAGCAATCAGTTGAAATATAAGATTGTAATTTCGATTGCAGCAGGTGTTTCCCTTATGTCCCTTGAAGAAGCGCTCGAAAACGGCATGGTACTTCGCGTGATGCCAAACACTCCTGCACTTGTGGGTAAAGCAATGTCGGTGATCTCACCCGGTACACGATGCGACGAACAAACGGTACATCTTGCTGAAAAGATTTTTTCTTCTATTGGCAAAACAGTTATTTTGCCTGAAAAAATGATGGATGCGGTGACCGCAATTTCTGGATGCGGTCCGGCGTATGCGTTTACCATGATTCACGCAATGGCAGATGGGGGAGTAAAGCTTGGAATACCACGCAACGTTGCCATTCTCCTTGCGGCGCAAACGCTTGCAGGCGCAGCTGAGATGGTATTACAATTGCCGATGAATCCGATTGAATTGCGAAATATGGTGACTTCTCCTGGAGGCAGCACAATTGAAGCTGTTCACTGCCTTGAACGAGCAGGATTTTCTGGCATTTTGATGGATGCCATCGAAGCAGCTGCAAAAAAATCGGAAAAACTGGGAGGGAAAACGAAATGAATGGCTTTCCTCTTACGAGATATCAAGTTTCTCGAATTATTTATTATGCAAAAAGTATTGCGGTTATTGTTGTCATTATATTCTTAATCGTAAATATCGTTGTCGCCTTGGTGAAGAAACGGGTGGAAGTTGCACCGAACTCATATATCCTAAAAGGAGGTTTTCCACTTTTTGTTTCAGCTTCCGATTACCTTTCACTTATTAAGGCATATCCAAGAGATTTTGGGGTCCAAATTGAGATACATCAGGTAAAAAGCGGCGAATCGTTATGGATGATCGCCCACAAATACGGAATTTCAATTGAGACGATTATTGCATCAAATCCATTTCTTTCTTCCCTTTCAACCGAGGGGATAACTGAACTTGTTATTCCCCTGGAGGATGGAGTACTTTTAGCTATCGACGATATGTTCGATGCATGGCGGATGAAGTGGCAACTTTCGTACAAAGGGAAAATTCGGGGCGATTATTATCATCACTTTTATGAGCTTTTTGCACTCGATAAAATACGATTTGCATTTTACCCTGGATGTAGACCATTGTTGGTAAATGAACATATGGAAGCCCTTTTTGAGATTAAACGGAAATTTCAGGCACCGGTGTTCGGATATTTTACTTCTATGTTTGGTATGCGGCACGATTCGCATTATGGAGGGATGGCATTTCATAATGGAATCGATATTGCTGGTAAGGTTGGTGATCCCATTCGACCGGTGCGGGAAGGAATTGTTTCTTTTGAAGGGTGGCGCGATGGATATGGAAAAACAATTGTCATTCAGCATGAAGAAGGCTATGTGAGCATGTATGGCCATCTTTCAAAAATTTTTGTAAAGAAAGGCGATCTGGTAAGCAAAGAGACAGTAATTGGACTCCTTGGTACCACGGGGCGTTCGACCGGACCACACCTTCACTTTATTATGAGCCGCCACGGGGAGTATCTTAATCCCTTATTGTTCATTTGGTAATTTTTTATTTTCAACATTTCTGCGTTCATGCAGGGGAAGCGCATTCGTTTTGTGGCCGAGAAGTTATTATATCCGGTAAAGTGTGAGGAACCCTTTTTTATTGTAAAAAAGCAATCGAACAATTTTGCGAGTTTAAAAATCATTAGGTTCGTTGTTGCAACTCTCTTTTTTTCTTTCTCCGCACCATTAGCTTTGAAATTGCAATTGAAAGTTCGTATAAAAACATAAGTGGAAACGCTAACAGCGCTTGACTTAACGGATCAGGCCCGGGGCTTGCCAGCGCTGCAATGATCCAGATGATGACAATTGCATACTTGCGCTTGCTGGTGAGGAAAACAGGAGAGATTAGTCCGATTTTTGTAAGAATAAGTATCACAATTGGAAGTTCAAAAACTGCCCCGAGAATAATCGAGGTGAGAAGGAAAAAATTGAAGTATTCGGTAGCATTATTGGTGATGAGCATATCTGGCGGTGTAAAACCCATAAGTGCCATTATTGCGAGTGGCAGAAAAAAATACGCAAACGCTGTGCCTGAATAAAAGAGAAAGATCCCCGCGATGAGCGTTATCCGCACAATATTTCTGTCGTTGCGATTTATTGCAGGCTCTATGTATTTCCATATGTGATAGACGATAAGGGGGAGGCATATAAGGATTGAAACGAAAAGAGACGATTTTAATCGAAGCGTAAACCCTTCGAAGATAGTGAAAAGGTTTAGCTTTTGTCCTGTTGATGAAAATGGTCGGGCGATAATTGTAAGGATGTGATCCGAAAATCCGAACGCCACAAGCATCATAACTATGAGGCTTGCCAGTATAATCAAAAGGCGTGAACGCAATTCGTCTAAGTGTTCAACGATTGTCATTGGTCTATCTCCGCGTTCGAGGGCTTCGGGATCAACAGTTTCTACTTCATTGGGCGTTTCTTCGTCAAGAAGCTGATCGATAAGCGTGGTATTTTCTTTCTTTTCGTTTGATGATCGGTTGTTATTTGCTCCCTTGTTTGAACCAATTTCATTCCCAATATCCTTACTTTGACCCTTCGTTTTCCTCGAGGTGCGGCTTACCGCTTTTTGGGGAATTTGCAATTTTCTAATTTTTTTCTTTGGGCTATCTGGGTCTTTTTTTTGTACCACTTATGCGTTCCTTGTTTTACAATATTTTAAATTCCCTATCTCGTGTGAATGTGCAAATAATGAAAAACCAGTGTCAAGCAGTTTACTGTCGAAAACGTTGAGTACGTAATATGTTTTTATGCTTGCAAAGTAATGATTTAATCTTAGCATCCGTTTATTGCATCGCATTGAACGTGGGGAAGATCGCGCATGTTGTTTGATTCAAACGAAATCTATAAGAAAATAATCGACGATTCCCTTGATGGATTTTTTATGCTAAACGATGAGTGTTGTGTGGTGGAGAGCAATCGGTCGTTTCAAGGGATGCTGGGAGACATTCTTAAGAAAACCGAGAACAATAATTTCGCACAGATTTTGCAGGGCAAATGGCGCAAGCGATTTAAAGAAAAAGTTCGAATCGCATTCCGTAAGAAACTCCCCCAATCGACGGATATTGAGCTTATCAATGAAAGCGGGATGATGCGGTACTATTTGGTTAGCCTTAATCCTTTTGTTGATAGCACAGGGAGGGTGAGCATCTTATATGGCTTTCTCAAAGACATTACTGAAATGAAGCGTTTGCAACATCTCATTGTAAAAGAAAGAAATTATAACAGAAGCATCATTGAGACAGTTAACCTTGGATTTGTCTTAGTAGACGATGATAATCAATATCTCGATTATAACAAGGCGTATTTAGAAATTCTCGGGCGAGAGGAGTACGAATTAGTAGGAAAGAATTTTTATGATTTTACCCATCCTTCATATCATCGCTATCAAGAAAAAATAATGGAGGAGGTACGGAAGACGGGCAAGACCATCACATTCGAAAAAGAATATGTTAGAAGGGATGGGTCAAGAGTCCCAGTGCTTGTGACCCTATCACGGCTCTTCGATCAGAATGGAAAACTCATCGGAAGCTTCGCGTTTATTAAAGACATCAGTGCACAAAAAGCAACTGAGCAAAAGTTGCGCGATCAAAACGAACGCATAGTGAAGCTTCTCGAAATTTATGGTGCTGTATCTGCCAAACTGTTAAATATCGATTCTATACGTGAGGTATATCGCCTTGTAACTGAAGCGGTACTGGAAATAGTCGGTGAATCCTCGGTCGAACTTTTTGCAGCGGGGAATAATGGTTTTCGAAGTGTGTTTGCTCACAATGTTGTGCAACGGAAAAGCGGCTTCTTTTTAAGAGAAGAGCAAAGTATGCTGATAAAGAGAATGATTACAAATCCTTACCCATTTTATATTTTAAATTCAAAAAAAGAGATCGATGAACGCGAATTTAAATTTTTTCCGCAATTGAGCAGGAATGCTTCTGCCATTGTAGTCCCAGTAAGCAGCGGTGGAGAATTGAAGGGATTTATGATCGTTGCCTTTTTCGGGATACTCGACGAGATCGATAATTTTGTACTTTCACTTCTTTCGGGTGTGGCAAATCTTGCTTCCCTTTCAATTGAAAAATTAATTTCTCAACGCGAACAAGAGGCAATGCGTCACGCGCTCGATCGGTATGAACGGCTCACAGCGATGGGGAGAATAATTGCGGGGGTGGCTCATGAAATCAACAATCCGCTTTCGATTATGCAGCTGGATTTGGATGATTTGAAACAATTTTGCGGTAGTTCATGTGCTCGCACTGATGAATTTAACGAAATCATCAATTCCCTTGAGGAAGAAATTGCGAGAATGTCTGGGATCATTACCCAATTGAAAGAGTATTCGCGTCCTGAGGTAATTGATGGCGATGAACGAGTTTCGGTTGACGAGATTATTCGATCGTATCCACTCAAGATCATGTTAAAAAATTTACGCAAGAAAGGCATCGCCGTAAGGACGATTTTAGGAACAGAAAATACATATGCAAAAATATCGAAAAATAAGCTTTTGCAAGTGTTGATGAATCTCATCAATAATGCAGAAGATGCGCTCGTTTCGCGCCACGATCCGTATATTGAAATCGAAACGCGATTTGCGCAAAAATCGAGAAGGTCAATCGCGATTATCGTGCGCGACAACGGAATAGGAATTGAAGAAGAGGATTTGTCAAAGATTTTTGAACCGTTTTTTACCACAAAGAAATCGGAAGGAACTGGTTTGGGTTTGTCGATATCGTACTCCATCATCAAAAGCTGCGATGGTGATATTGAGGTGAAAAGTAAAAAAGGTAGCGGATCTGAATTTATTGTATATTTGCCTGTAGTTGAAAGCAGCCAGCATTAATAGAAAAATATTTAAAAAAATCATATAAGATGATTGACATAAATAAGGCTTTAGTCTAAACTTTGGCTGTTTTTATAAAGTATAGAAAAAGTTGTGTATGTGGAAATATATGTATGTGAACTGTCCACGGAATTATATGATAGTGTGAAAATATTGCGAGTGGTAATGGTTCGTCGTTTTTCAGTTCTGTAAATGTTCCTAACATAATCAATTAATAGTTTTTTGAATTGCATTGGTGAAAGCAATGAGGAAATATCATTCGGAAATGAAATTTCAAAAAGCTATTTTATGTTATTTTCAAAATCCAAATATTTAACAAAAGCGCGTTTTATTTTGGTTTGTGATGAAAAGAAACCGTTCTTTACAAACGTAATAAGTTTCGATTAAAAATGCCTTTTAGAGCGCATTTGTTTTATTGCGCAAAATAATTAAATTTTATGTGCTGGAGGAACCAATGTCTAAGTACAAAGAGACTTCAATGGCTGCCATATTTCAAAATCAGGTTTTGAAATATGGCGATCGTGCATGTGTGATGTATAAAAAAGAAGGTGTCTATACACCCATTTCCTGGAATGAAATGAATTCAATGATAAGGAAATTGGGTGCGTATCTTATTTCGATCGGAATTAAAAAGGGCGATAAAGTTGCAATTTTTTCGCCGAATCGGTATGAGTGGTGGGTTGCTGACCAGGCAATTTTGGGCATTGGTGCGGTAAATGTGCCGATATATGCAACGAATTCCGCAGAAGAAGCGCAGTATGTGCTCGATCATTCCGAATCAAAGGTATGTTTTGTGGCAACTGAAGATCATCTCGATCGAGTGTTGAAGGTAAAAAGTAAATGCAAAAAGCTCAAACACCTCATTATTTTCGATGAATTGCAAAAGAAAAAACCAGGGGTAATCACGTTTGCGGAAGCATTGGCAAAGGGTGCGGCATATAGAGATCAAAAAGCATTCGATAAGCGTCTCACATCGATTAAATTGACCGACTTAGCTACAATTATATACACATCGGGAACCACGGGCAATCCAAAAGGGGTGATGCTGACACATAAAAACTTCGTTTCAAACGTACAGCAAATTATGACCGATTATAAGCAATATTTGAGCGATACCGATGTCTTTTTGTCATTTTTACCGCTTTCGCATTCGCTTGAACGAACAGCCGGGTATTACATGCCTGTCGTGATGGGGGCAACCGTGGCATTTGCCGAAGATGTGACAACGATGCAACAGAATTTACAGGAAATTCGGCCTACAATTATGATAAGCGTCCCGCGGCTATATGAAAAGATTCATGCGGGGATTCTTGCAAAAGTGGCAGAGGCACCTCCAATTAAGAAAAAATTGTTTAATGCTGCCGTTGCCACAGCTGCGAAAGCACTCCCATATATTTGCGAAGAAAAACCACTCCCTGGGCTATTGAAAATTAGGTATAATCTTTTTAATAAGCTTGTGTATTCGAAATTGAAAGCAGCACTTGGAATGGATAGAATGAAATTTGCTGTTTCTGGAGGAGCACCTCTTTCAGTTGCTGATGCAGAGTTTTTCCTTGGGATGGGTATTATTATTCTTGAAGGTTATGGGTTGACCGAAACAACGCCAGTTACCAATGCAAATAGGCCAGGGATGATTAAACCTGGATCCGTTGGACCTGCAATCCACGATACGATTGTGAAAATTGCAGATGATGGAGAGATCCTCATCAAAGGGCCACAAGTGATGAAGGGATATTACAAGAATAAGAAGGCGACAGATGAGGTCTTGACCAAAGATGGATTTTTCCGTACTGGCGATATAGGCATGATCGACGAGAAGGGAAGATTGTATATAACAGGTCGAATAAAAGATATTATCGTCACCGCGGGTGGGAAAAATATTTCTCCACAAAATATTGAAAATAGTATTAAGAATTCGAAATACATTGAACAGATTGCAGTCATTGGCGATAAGCGAAAATACCTCTCAGCGCTAGTTATCCCCGCGTTCGATGAACTGGAAAAGTGGGCAAAGAAAAAAGGCATTCAGTTTTCAAGCAGAAAGGAACTCATTAAGAATCAAGAAGTAATCGATCTTATCGGAAGCGAAATAGAAAAGCATACAAAACAATTTTCGCGAGTTGAGCAAATTCGCAAATTCACGCTCTTGGATGCAGAATGGACTCAAGCAAGCGGTGAGCTTACGCCCACACTGAAGGTGAAGCGAAGAGTAATCGAGCAAAAATATGCGGCAGAAATTGAAAGCATGTATCCAAAAGAAGTAGGCGATTGAGATATTTTTGTAAAAGAGGAGGCGAACAAAAGAGACCGTTGGAACATACGGTCTCTTTTTTTGATTATAGAAAATGCAACTTAATGCAAATTATAATATTTTATGAACATTCAATTGCCCAAAAGATTTTTCCTTGCTCCAATGTCGGAAATAACTACCCCTGCCCTGCGAAAGCTTATTTCGGATTTTGGGAATCACGCAATTTATCATTCTGAAATGTTAAGCGCAGCAGCGTTAGTATCCGGTGGTTTTCACGATAAGGCGATGATGGCAAAGTATGATTTTGATAAATATTTTATATATCAAATTGTTGGAAATGATCCAAAAATCATGGCAGATGCATGCAAAAAACTTTTGGATTTATCTCCTTTTGGAATTAATATAAATATGAGTTGCCCAGTTTCGCGCATTGTCAAACGCGGATGGGGCGCTGCGCTTTTAAAAGATTTAAAATTGGCAGCAAAAATTGTTCGCGCATGCCGTGCGGCGACTGATCTACCGCTATCTGTGAAAATTCGCTCTGGATTTGAGAGCGATGATGTGCCTGCTCTCATCCGTTTTGCTACAATGCTGGAAGCTGAAGGCGTCGATTATATTATTTTACATCCGCGATTTGCAAAATTGTATTATTCGCGTTCTGCCCGTTGGACGCTTGTAAAGGAATTAAAACAGCATTTAGCGATCCCCATTGTTGGCAATGGCGATATCGCTGATCCGAAAAGCGCATACGCGCGAATGGAAGAAACGGCATGCGATGGAATAATGATCGGGAGAGCTGCAGTCGAAAAACCGTGGATTTTTTATGCCTGCAAAGAGTTTTTTGAAAAAAAGCATTGTGAATTAAAAGTTCAAATACGCGAGTGTTTTCTCCGTGGTCTCGAATACATTGAGCGCTATCTCCCAACACATCTGCATATGTCGCGCGCATATCGGTTTTGCCAGTATTACTCAAAAAATGCATTTCATGCGCACAGCCTTTTTACCGCAATAAGTAAGGAAAACACGATTTCAGGAATAAAAAAGATCATTGAATCGTATTTTGAACGACATCCCGAAGAAACAACAAAATATATCGTGTTATAAACGTTTATATATTTTGGTGTGCAATATTTATTATTTTTTGATACAATTTCTCTTCTTGAAAGAATTTTATTGACAAAATAAAGAATTACTTATTATGTGCGCTCTAAAAGCCATATCAGATAATGAAACGTGGAATTAGCGCTGATATGTGACTTCGCAATACTAATAATCCAATTTGAATTATAAACTGGAGGAATATTTTGAAAAGTACAAGCGGAACACGAATGTTGTGTATTTTTTTTCTTTGGTGCGTTACCCTTGCGGTATATGCAACGCCCAATGATGACCTGTTGCGAGCAGTTCGAATGGGGAGTTATCGCGGCGTGAGCCAGGCTCTTAAAGAAGGTGCGAACGTAAATCATCGCGATCCCGATAATTATGATGCGACCATGCTTATTATTGCTGCTCACAGAGGGCTTGCCGAAATTGTGGAATTGCTTATATCAAAAGGGGCAGATGTAAACGCAACAGACAAAACCTATGGGATTACCGCTCTTTCGTTGGCAGTAAAAAATCAAGATTTACAGATTGTACGGCTTTTAACAGCAAAGGGCGCAAATGTAAATCAAGCGAACAAAGAAGGAATTACGCCACTATATTTAGCGGTGAAGACGGGCAATGTGGATATCGTGTCCAATTTGGTGGAACATGGTGCCAATGTGAACCAACCAAGCGGGAAAGGCATGACTCCATTGATGGTTGCAGCAGAGAAAGGATATGCAGATGTAGTGAGATATCTCATAACGAAAGGCGCAAATGTGAATGTTTCTAATGAATTTGGCGAAACACCGCTTATTTTGGCAGCAAAAAAGGGTCATACAGAAGTCGCAAAAGCGCTCATTGCGGGTGGTGCGAATATAAATGCGAAGACAAACGATAAGGACTACGAGATTGTCATGGCTCATGTGACGCCATTGATGGCTGCGACAATCAGCGGAAGCGTTGATATTGCAAAGTTGCTTATAGAAGCGAAGGCAGATATCAATGCAAAGGATAAATTTGGAAATTCCATTGTAAAATATGCGATTAATCATGGGCGGTATGAAATACTCAAACTGTTAAAAGAAGCTGGTGCGGAAGACGCAAAGAACATTAATCCAGAAGACTACGCCCCGCGACAAGTTCAATATCAAAACATTGAAGAGCGCTCCTACACATGGGTTTGGATTGTTCTTGGAATTTTAGTAGTACTCGGCGGTGGTGCTGCCGCGGGGTATTTCTTTTGGTGGAGAAAGCGTGCTTTAAAAACTGATTCGTAATTTTGTAAAAACTAAAATCGAGCGAAATAGAAAGCGGGACAACGTGCCCGCTTTCTATTTGTTTTTATTTTGTGTAGGCAGTGCAATTCCTAATTCCTTCTGACAATTTGAAAGTCGGGTAATAAAACCTTCTTTTTGAAATACTATCCCATACAGGGCACAATCGATAACATCTGCGTCTTTGACCAATTCTTCCAGTGGACTTCCGATTTTTTCTTTTGCGCTGTGATTGATGATTGCTGCTACTATGTTTTCAACGGTATTGCTGTCAATATTGTGGCGAGATAAAATCTTTCGCGTTATTTTTTCACCAGCCTTCGCATGCCCTTCTTGTTTTCCGGTGATTATTCTTCCTACATCGTGCAAATAACACGCAATTGCGGCAAGTTCGGGATCAATCATGCGTTTGAGTGCAAGAAGTCGACCGATTTGCGCTGTGGAAGATGCATGAACATATTCCCACTCGAGAGGGTATTCTCGTGAAATGCCTTTGTGCGATTCAATTGTGACCAAAAGTTCTAGGAAAATTTTATTTGAGATCGATGCAATCATGGAAATTGCTAGTTATTTAAAAAATTTAAAAAGTAAATTGAACACAATCGTGAGAATAATGCTTAGAATAATGCTGCTTACGATTGGGACATATAGCGTAAACTGCCTTCCGCGATATGTAATATCGCCAGGGAGTTTTCCAAGAAACGGGATATTCCCTGCAAAATGCATTAAGACTCCCACGATAATTAGGAAAAGACCTATCATGATAAGTATTTTCCCCATACTGACCCTTATTCCAACGCAATTTGTTGTGGAGCGAATAATGCGAAAAGTGAATCCGCCGTCAAGATTTTTTAAGTTGACGCATTAAGTTTTTGTCCACGAGGGTGAAAATGATTTATTTGGGTGTTTATGGAAATCTCTGAAAAGGCAAAACGAGCCCTTGAGTGGTATGAGATCATCGATTTTCTTGAAGGTCAGTGCAAAACGCCTTTGGGAAAAATTTTTGCAAAAAATATCCAGCCGCTCAGTTACGATCGTTCGCGTCAGAGAATGGAAGAAATCTCGCAGCTGAAAGCAATTCGCATCATCGAGCACGAATCATTAGATTTCGATGGTATTTTCGACGTACGAGCGTTAATGGATTTTGTTTCAAAAGGGGGAGTACTTTCAATAGAAGAACTCGTTGCTATTCGAAATTTCTTACTCGGACAGGAACGGATTTCTCGCTTTCTAAGAAATCATCGTAAAAAATACCCACGAATAGGGCAATGGGTTGAAAGGATTGTTCCTTTACCCGAAATTGTCGATCTTTTGAAAACTTCGCTCACCGAATGGAATTCGTTAAACAGAAAAAAATACCCTGTGATAGAAAAAATTGAACGTGAAATCGTACAATTGCGCAGTGAAATTGAAAGGCGGCTGTTTGAAATAATGCGCGAACATTCGGCGAAGAATATATTACAGGGAAATTCCTTTACCACCCGAAGTGGGCGTTATGTGCTGCCATTGAAATCGGGTTGCGCTGGGAAAGTCAAAGGAACAGTTATGGATATCTCCTCAAGCGCCGCAACGGTGTATGTTGAACCTGAAGCCATTTCTGAGTTAAATAATCGCATTATTGAAAAGGAACACGAGCTTAAAAGTGAGATAACAAAGATATTACAAAAGCTTAGCGCTGACGTTGCGAAGTATGCGAGGGAAATTGCATCAAACGGAGAAGTGATCGGAGAACTCGATTTCCTTAATTCGGCTTCTATCCTAAGCGAGCGACTCCGCGCGAATGCACCCGATTTAGTCCAAGAAACGGGTATTGATCTCATCGATGTTCGGCATCCTCTCCTTGCATTGATGAACTATGAAACAACTGTTCCCAATTCCGTTAAACTTTTTGGCGAAAGGAGATGTCTTATCATCTCGGGAACCAATGCGGGGGGCAAGACGGTGTTTTTGAAGGCTGTGGGGTTATCTGCCCTTATGGCAGTTCATGGATTACATATTTCTGCAAGCGCAGATTCGCGCATTAGTATGTTTAAAAAAGTTTTTGTCGATATTGGTGACGAGCAAAATCTTGTGCACTCCCTTTCAACGTTTTCTGCACAATTAGTTGCAATCGCAGAGATGATTGAACATGCCGATTCGCAGAGCCTCATTCTCATCGATGAAATCGTAGTGGGCACCGATCCGCGTCAGGGGGCAGCGCTTGCCCGCGCTATTCTCGAGCACCTTGCTGCAACGGGAGCATATATAGTTGTCACCACACACTATTCAGAATTAAAAAGATTTGCGGCAATGGATGAGCGATTCTTGAATGCATCAGTGTCGTTTGATGCAGAAACGCTTGCTCCGACTTATCGATTAACAATGGGAATACCAGGAGCAAGCCATGCATTTGAGATTGCAAAAAAATATGGGATGCCTCAAAAGATCATTGAGCGCGCACAATCGTTTTTAGATGAAAATGATCTATCAACTGATGCCTTAATTGACAAAATCCAAAAACTCGAAGGAGAACTTTTTGCAGAAAAAGCCGCTGTCGCTTTGCTAAAGGATGAATTGAAAAAAGAAAAGCAGGAATTGGAAGATCACAAAAAGAAATTAGCAGCATCACAGGCAAAAAAGGAGATTGAAGGTGGCAGCGAATTTTTACAGGAAATTCGACAAATTCGCGCGCGAATTCGCGAGCATGAGAAATCGTTGAACGATGCGGATAGCAAAACCATTTCATTGTTGCGGGCGGAATTGGATAGCGAAGAAAGAAAAATTTTGGAAATGATGCGAAGTGCAGAAGAGATCGTGCATTGTGAAAATTTGCTGCGCGTTGATGAAAATAGTGTGAAGGAAGGAATGGAAGTGTTTATTTTGCCACTGAAAAAGTGGGCAACAGTAAATTCGATCGATGGAAATAAAAAGGAAGCTCAGGTTACAGTAGGAAATTCGCTGAAAGCTCGCTATCCTTTTCGCGATTTGTTTGTAAAGAAAACTCTTCACAATTTCCAAAAACAGCATGTGCCAAAAGGCGAACAAAGAGTGTTAGACGACGATTTTATCCCTGTCACCATCCCGACTGCGTATAATACGATCGATTTACGGGGAAAACGGGTTGATGAAGCCATCACAACTATGAATGCGATGCTCGATGCAATGGTGCGAAATAGCATTCGCAGTGCAATAATCATTCATGGCCACGGAACAGGTGCGCTAAAAGAAGCAGTGCGCAAAGAATTAAAATATTGTCCGTATGCCGAAGCCTTTCGGCCAGGCGAGATGGGGGAGGGGGGAGATGGTGTAACGGTAGTTTTACTCAGATCGTGAAAGAAGCATGTTTTCAATAAATTGCGCAATGCCTTCAATATCGTTTCGTGAAAAAACGGGAAGATTTATGTCTACTTTTTTGTCGCAGACAAGTGCAATGATGTTTCCAATGCCAAGTTGGTATAATGGCGCTTCATCGTTTGTGCCGATTACTTCAATTTTTTTATAATTCCCTTCTTTGTTTCCTTCCACAATGATAAGATCGCACGATTCGAAAAGGGCAGGTGCAGCTTTTACAGGAGGAAGATTTTCTGAATTTTCTCCAATAATAGCAATCGAATTAGTCGAGGTGAGTGAGACGAGATGGGCGCCAGCCTTTCGAAAGCGGTAGGTGTCTTTCCCCGGGTGATCGAGTTCGAATTTTTGGTGTGTGTGTTTGATGACTGCAACTCGGATGCCTTGTGAAGAAAAATGGTTAATTAATTTTTCAATGAGCGACGTTTTGCCTACATTGGATCTCCCCACAAATGCGATTGTGGGAATTGTTTTTTTCGTTGCCATGATGTTTGATCGCATTTGTATGGATTAAAAAGGTTTGGAAACGCTATCGATGTCAAGGACAAATTGTCTAGAAAAAATACGTGAGGTTTCTGCATTTATAATCGCAGGAGGCAAGGCCACTCGCTTCGGGGGAGATAAATTGAATTACATATATCGCGGAAAGCCTCTCATTGCCCATGGTGCAGAAATTTTAAAAAACATTTTTACCGATGTTGCTATTGTCGGGGATGGGGCAATTCGATTTAAATATCTTTCACTCCCATATATTGAGGACATTGTTCGCGGGGTGGGTCCTCTTGCAGGCATTATCACAGCTCTCGAATATGCACAAACCGAGCGAATTTTTGTCGTAGCTGGAGATATGCCGCTGCTGAACGATCAATTTGTTCGATACCTTGTTCGAATTTCTGCTGGGTTTGATGTAACCGTTCCGTTTGTCAATGGCGAATATGAACCATTACATGCGGTTTTTTCAAAGAATTGTGCCGTAGCGATACGCACCGCAATAGGGCGCGGTGAAAAGCGTATCGTGAGTTTTTTCGGTGAGGTAAGAGTTCGCACGGTGCGGGAGGAAGAAATAAGGGCGTTTGATGATCCCGCGAAAATTTTTTTCAATGTTAATTATCCCGATGATATACAATAATCCAATAATCCACACTCATCGAAAAAATCGAAATCTCGAACGAGAGGTATTGTAATTAGTAAATATCTACCATCGCAGAGCCGCTGATCTCGTCAATGTGAGTATTTATGAGATAATTTTCTTCAATGTGGAGATACCACGGTTCAATGTATCCATTCTCTCCGTTTCGTTTATCTTCATCGTCATCCCATGCAATGATGCCCACGCGAAAAAAATATCTGCCCTTTCCGTTTGATGCAATGAGGTTGGAAACATGTGCTGAATTCATCGTAAACGCTTGCGCTATTGAGTATTGAAGAGTGCTATCGACGCGAAACAGGTTTGAAGTGGAAATCGCATAGGGAGCACCGATGACCGCATATCCGATGTATTCGTTATCGGGTTCGATGGTAATATAAATTTCGTAACCTGCAAAATTATCTCCGCCAGTTTTGTTCCATTGAATAGTGATGCTTCCGTCGCTGTTACGGGTAGCAACAATTGAGAACGATGCTCTCTTCGTAATAGCGCGTTCTACAATATCGACGGAATAAGAGCATGCGCTAAGCGCTATGAGGGCAATTATAAGTAATAAAATGGCTAGATTAACTCTTTTCATTGTTCTCTCCTTTCGTTAAAAACTTACCGTAAGGCTTCCTTCAACCACCCACTTGTCGACGGTTTCCACCATGCGGCGAAGTTCCGTTGAGTAATTGTGCGAAATGCGCATTTCCATGCCTAAGGGGAAATCTCCTATAAACATTCGCCCTTCAAGTTGAAAAATCCCACCATAGGAATAATAGTCAGTTCCCGATTCCCGATGGAATGGAATTGCAGGATCCCAATATTTGCTTATCCCCAAACTAATAACAAAATATTGCCCAGTTTCGAAAATTGGAGCAAAAAAATTCCATCCCACCAAAGCGCGCAGTTCCCTCCACGCAGAATAGTTAATTGGGCGATCTGTGAGCCGCGAAACCAAATCTTCGCTTGGTTTTTGAGCTTCTGCGAGTAAATCGACATAAATATTTTTCCCCCAAAACCCTTTTAGGCCTGTTGAGATCGTATAAAGCGATGCTTTTGCCTTTTCGCTTTCAGGCATATCTGATGATTTTGGCTGTCCATTTGATTGGAACGAACTCTTAACCCAAACTGGATCGCTCAGTTCGTCGTTGTAAAGATTAATCTTTTTGTACGTGATGGTGAGTTGTGGAAAAGATTGTCCAAATTTTCGATTCACAATTCCGGCAATTTCGTTTACAATAATTCCCACTGCAACAGATTCAAGCTCATCCTTTTTGGTTGTCGCATTGAGGTTGAGAAATGTAAGAAGATTTGACGCAACAAAATATCGCTTGGTGCGTTTTGTAGGATCGCTGTAGCTCATCGTCCCATCATCGCGCGGTTCGAATTGTTGATTTAAAATTAAGCCAAGATGAATGTGGAAGTATGGGCGATAAAGAATTGAAACGGCAAATATATCGTCAAAGAACTGCGCGTATTTGTAATCGGTAAAAGTTTCAGTTCCCGCATTTCCCCGCGATATTGTGCCTTGGCGCGTAAGGCCATAGTGAAATCCCGTTGCGGTGAATCCAAAAATAAGATTTTGTGAGGCAAACAGGCCTCCCGCGGTATTCCCGTTTTCCTGCGATTCTTCCTGTTGGTGATATGTGCCTGTTCCATATTGCAGCCGCTTTTTCATATCTTTGCTTTTGTATCCTCCAAGGAGAGGAATGTTAACGATAATACTTCCGTATGCGCGGACTAACCGCATATCGACGGCTTCTTTTTGCCCTGTTCCGCGATTAATGGAAGAGATTTGAAAACCATGGACCCAATTGATTTTCCCATACCAGTCAAAGAATAATTCCATGTTTTGAATTCGTTCCCAGCGTTCGTAGAAAAGATCGAGAACTGTTTCGCTGCGAGCAACCGCATTGTGAAGGGTTGAAGCTTCGTAAACCACTGCACCTGCGGAAGATAAAAACTGATGTAATAATAACAAGGTAAAAGCAGGAACAAATGATCGTTTCATTGTATTACCTTAAATTTTAAAAAATAATGTTTTGTGGATTACCTAAAAAGTACAACTATCTAATGATTGAGTCAATTAAAAAGTTAACGCAAGAAAATTTACGGAGATAGTGTAAACGTTTTGTATCCCGCGTTTAAAGCCCACGCGGTAATGGCATCATGCGGTGTATGTGAAGCATTTTGGCAGCTTTTTTAAATAAAAAACGCTTGCATTATAGCCAATTTGCCCATAGCGATGAACCAAAAGGGTGCGATGTATAAGTGCGAGTTTTATTTTAAAAAGCGTAACCGCGATTATGAAACATAAAGGAGTAGGAAAATGAGCGAGAGAGATGTCGTAATCGTATCGGCATGCAGAACTCCTATTGGAAGTTTTGGCCAATCCTTAAAGGATGTAAAGGCATTTGAACTTGCCGCAATTGTAATGAAGGAAGCGCTTCGCCGAGCAAATGTGGATGGTGCAATGCTTTCTGATATCATTTTTGGAAATTGCGCGATGGGTTCCGATGAAGCAAATGTTGCGCGCACTGCTGCGCTGAAAGCAGGCATCCCATTTGAAGTACCTGCAACCTCAATTCAGCGCCAATGCGCATCGGGTATGACGGCGGTAGTCTTTGCAACGCAGCAGCTTATTGCAGGCGATTCGGATATTGTGCTTGCAGGTGGGGTTGAGTCAATGTCCAATGCCCCGTATGTGTTGTGGAAGGCTCGATGGGGGGCACGGCTTTCCCATGCGGAAATGACCGATGCCATGTGGGAACTTCTCCATTCGGGAAGCGGCCTTTTGGGTGAACCGTTTATTATGGGTCAAACGGCAGAAAATTTGGCAGAGAAGTATAACATCTCGAGAGAAGAACAGGATGAAATCGCATATCAGAGCCATAAAAAAGCAGCAGCGGCAATCGATTCTGGAAGATTCGATGACGAAATAATTCCCGTGCCGGTTCCTCAAAAGAAAGGTGAACCGAAGCTCTTTACGAAAGATGAACACGTTCGTCGCGATATCACAATGGAAGGCCTTGCAGCCTTAAAGCCAGTATTTAAGAAAAACGGTACAGTGACCGCAGGGAATTCGTCTGGCATAAACGATGGTGCTGCAGCTGTAATTTTAACAACGGCAAAACGGGCAAATGAACTTGGCCTAAAACCTCTTGCGAGGATTGTAGGGAATGCCTTTGCAGGTGTAGAACCTCATCTTATGGGATATGGCCCTGTCCCAGCGGTGACGAAACTTTTGAAGAAGACAGGAAAAAAATTGGACGATATTCAGCTAATAGAACTCAACGAAGCGTTCGCTGCCCAGTATCTTGCATGCGAAAAAGGGCTTGGGCTTAATCGCAGTATAGTAAATGTGAATGGATCGGGCATCGCGCTTGGACATCCCGTGGGATGTACGGGAACGCGCATTATTGTCTCGCTTATCTACGAAATGAAAAAACGAAATCTCACTTGGGGATTGGCGACGCTGTGCGTAGGCGGAGGGATGGGCGCTGCAGTGCTCATTGAAAATTTACAATGAATTTCCCCTCACAAAAATACAATGCGGAATTGGTTATAAAATTGTAAATTGAATAAATGCACGCGTTGAATTTCATGTAGTGTGTGTTGGGTTTTTCAGTATTAAACTAATTCGGTTGTGCCACAATTGGTGAGTAAACGTCGAGCGATATGATCGCGTGCATTTTCGCGTGAGGGCGAATTGCGCGGAAGGTTATATGGTGGTGATGATCGATTAGAAAGTAAAACTTCCTTTTTCGTAAATTACCCGAGTTTTCCCATTGGAAAGGGTTGCAGTTACTATTTTGTCTTCTGTATTTACCAAATCCCAGTGAAGTGCAGAATCGTTAAAGCCCAATTTTTTCTTTATAGAAGGGGTAAGGAGTGCAGTCTTCCCATTGAACGTATCGGAGTACGATGCGCCGACTGCAATGTGACAATTGCCGAACTTCCCGCCAAAGTTTTCATCGAACAGTGTATCTGCCATAAAACGATCAATGCGTGAAAATCGCTTGTCTGTAAGCGAAAACTCTCCGATTTTGTTTGCTCCCTTGTCCATGGAGATCATTTTTTGTAAGAATTCATTTCCTTCCTTTGCTTCTGCCTTTGCGATTGTTCCCTTTTCGAAATAAAGCGACACATCGCGGACATAGTTCCCGCTACGATATGTGGGGAGATTCGCAAAAAATTTTCCCCGCGCGCCACGCCAGTCAGGGGAGGTAAATATTTCAAATGAAGGGATGTTATGTCCCGAAATCCCTAAAAATCGACGAGCGTGGCCAATTGTAATTTCTAAATCGCAATGTTTCGATTCGATGCGAACTTTGTTTATCTTCATGGCAGTAAGCCATTTTTTTATTTCTCCCGCGTGAGTGTAAATTTCTTTCCAGCGGCTTACGGGATCTTTTTCATCGAGAAAACATGCTTTTACGATTTGCGTTGTATATTCGTTAAGTGAAAGTTTTGCCTGTTTTGCCAATTCGCGAGTAGGAAGAGTGCAAAGCGTCCACCCAACAAGCCCCTTTTCTTCACGGCGTTCCATAATTTCTCGAAGTTTTTTTCTCGCGCGAGCAACTTCGGTTATTTTCTGTGGATCGATGTCTTTAAGATGGGTGAGCGATTGTGGAGCTGAGAGAAAGATGTTGCCGTTCATCGCTTCAAAGAGATTTTTATCCCATAATCCTACAAAGGAGCGCAGGCGGCTGTCGGAATATTCGTAATAGGCACGTTCCATTGTTGGGGTGAGGAGAGATCGCGGGATGACGTTCATTTTCATTTCAATAAGTCGCATAAATACTCGCTCCGCAAGAGGGAGTGCATCGTGATCATAGCGAAGGAGGATCACATCGTATTTCCGAAAAGGTTTTGGACGAGAGGTAAAGAGTCCCCATAGGATGACATCGGCATATTTATCGAGTTGTTCATTCGTAAGCATTACATCCCTCATTGCTGTGTGATGATTTGTAATATGTATCCGAAGATGGGCATCTTCTTTGCAAGAATATTTTGCCATGGTTATAAAAGAATTTTTCCTTGCAATTTACTGCCCAAATCGCGAAGATGTGAGATCATCGAGTGGGGAGGAAATGATGGTGGATTATGATGTTGTTGTAATCGGTGCCGGAAACGCAGGCCTTATGGGTGCAGTGACTCTTGCGCAAAAAGGGGCAAAGGTATTAGTTCTTGAGCGGCACAATGTTCCTGGAGGATGTGCAACAAGCTTTTGTCGAGGGCGCTTTGAATTTGAAGTTTCCCTGCATCAACTAAGCGGAATGGGAAGTCCACAGAGGCCTGGGCCATTGCGCGCCTTATTGGATAGCGTAGGGGTACTCAATAAGCTTGAATTTGTTGAAATGAAAGATCTTTATCGAGTTGTATATCCTGGAAAACTCGATATTGCGTTGCGCGCAGATAGAAGTTCCGTGATTGCCTCGCTTCAAGAACGATTTCCGCAGGAAAAAGATACAATCGCAAAATTTTTTGATTTTGTCTATGAATTTTTTACTGAAGTGATCGGCGCTTTCTATTTAGCTGATCCTGAAATTTCCCCACAAAAATATCCATTGTATTTTAAATATGCTCTTGTTGATACACAAACAATTTTGGATCGCTATTTTAAAGATCGGCTTTTAAAGCTTGCGCTCTCCGTATATTGGACATATATGGGAATCCCACCTCGATTCTTGCCTTTTAGCGATATGGCAGCGCTTTTGTTTTCGTATATTGAGTTTAAACCATACCACCTTAAAGGCGGTTCGCAAATGCTTTCCAATGCGCTCGTGGAAGCATTGCGCGGCGCAGGAGGGAAGATATGGTTTAATTGCGAAGCTGAGCGCATTGTGGTAAAAGATGGGAAGGTTGTCGCGGTAAAAATTGCATCAGGAGAAGAAATTAGCACGCGGTATGTGCTTTCCAATGCTTCTGCCATTACCACGTTTGTTGACCTTATCGATGAAGATGAAGTTCCCGTGCAGATTTTTGAACAGATGCGCGCACGGACTGTGGGCACATCGTTTTTTACTGTTTTTTTAGGAATGGATTGCCAACCCACTGAAGTAGGAATTTCAGAAGCAACGAATTTTGTTTGTTGTACAGATGATGCCGATGATGATTATGCCCAATCGAAGCGGCTTACCTGCGAAAAAAGCTCGTTTCTTTTAAGCTGTTATGATGTCGCCGATCCAAGCTTTTCTCCTGCGGGTACCTGCCAAGCTGCGCTGGTAACAATGAAATATGCCGAACCGTGGCTTCGCCTTCCGCCTACACAGTATTACGATGAAAAATTTCGCTGTGCAGAGCAATTATTAAAAAAAGCAAACGAAGTTTTTCCCGGACTCATCGCTTCCATTGAAGAAATGGACATTGCAACACCGCTTACCCATTTGCGATATTTAGGTCATCCCGGCGGTGGTGCCTATGGATTTGATCAGTATGCGAAGGATTCACCGCTTTTTATAT
>JAOAAF010000025.1:13887-30318 GCA_026419015.1 Spirochaetota bacterium | reverse complement strand
ATTGAAGGCAGTTTCGACGATAAATGCAATAATTTCAGAAGCAACAAATCAACCAAAAGTCGCAGTAATTACGGTGCCGCTAAATGCTACATCGCACACAATTAACTTCTCGCAGATTGTTGAATCAGCAGAGAAGCTACGCCAGCAGACTGTGCGATTTGAAGAAGGGATGAAACCAAATGCAGAGGAGATAGTTCGCATTCAAGAGGAATTTCACACCGTTCGCACCGAAGTTGAAACTGCATACAATAGCGTGAGGCTTCAACGGGGAAACTTTACCGATATTGATGATGGGGAAACGGCGCGCTCAATATTTGAGAAGACTGTCGAAGCGATAAATGTACAACCCCACGGTGCCCTTGCTGTTCAGGGAAATGTATTTCCTTCACGGGCTGATGAGCTTGTCGGCTAATTCGGGATTTGTTTTCATTTTGAAGTGAAGTTTTATAAGAAAAGGAAAAACGATGGAAGTCTTTGATGGTTTTATTGCCGCGATTGCATCTGAATTTAAAATTAAATTTCATAAGGATGCATCGGGGGTTTATACCACGCACATAGATTTTGAAGATGGCCGTTCGCAGGAGGTGCTCATCACTTTAAATCGCGATGAAGCGGGCGATAGGGTAATTAACATGTATTCAATCGTTGCCAAGCTTAAAGATGATTTTTTTGAGTTGTATAAATATTCGCTTCAATTGAACACGACAATCTATTATGGGGCACTTGCTCTGCTAAACGATACGCTCATTTTAAAAACTTCTCTCCTTTTGAAAGACTGCGAACCCGTTCGATTTGTAAAATCCCTTACCTACATCGCGGCGAAGGCCGATGAACTTGAAGAACTTTTTGTAAAAAAGAACATCTATTAGTTTTCTCCAATGCTTTCAAGGCGTTCGTCAATTATTCTTTTAAGCTGCATCACTAATGGCATGTTTATGACATCATCAGAATGAATGAAGACCGCAAGGTTATTTTTTACCGTAACGGTAGCTCGTTGATTGTTAAATTCCACGTATTCGGTGAGCTTTTTTAATTCTTTCTGTGCAACTTTTGCATTGCGGTATACAATGATGTAGCACACAAGATCGTCTCCAAAAGGCTTTCCTTCTTTTGCAATAATTGTGGAGTGGATAGCGCTGATGGTATTAAAATCTCCATTGGGGTAGAGATGTTTCGCAATTCGCTTAATGCCATTTGTATCTAAAAAGCAAGGATTTTCGCGGAACACATCTCGTGCAAACGCGGGAATTTGTGCCATCCTGAATCCATTGGGAAGATCTCGATGAGTTATACGGATTTTATCCACATCGGCGCTTGTATAATCGCGGGTATAAGAATAGCTCGAAAATGAAAGAGCAACAATGATTGAGGAGATGATAATTTTTTTCATAAATCCACCTTCCTTAAAAAATTATAAACATTTAAATTTATTTTCGGAATAAAAAGAGGATAATTTAGAAATAATATTTAAAGAAAGTTTTGACTTTTTTGATAAATTGAATTGAAATTTGCAAAGTTAGTTCGCGTTGCCTTGGTGCCAAAGCGTCTTTTGCAATGAGCAGTGAAAGCTAAGTCGAGGGCGAGTTACAGCGGTTTTGTAAAAAACTCTTCGCAACTTCACTTCCAAGGAGGAGCGTATGACAGTTCTGTTGCGCATTTTCCTAATTCTTTTTGTATTTGGGTGCACAGGGCACTTACAGCATTTGGGCGTATCTGCCGGTGCAAATAATATGAAAATATCTAAGAGTATTTCCTTTTCAACGATTGATAAAGAAGAAGCTACCCGGGGATTATTGGCAGCGGCACAGGACTTGGTAATAAAAGATGATGAAGGCAATATCGTGTGGGATGCAATGAGGGAGGTATCAGATAACTTAGATAATACTTATCATCCATTGTTATACGAATTGAGAAGTTTGGAACGAACACCTGGCCTCTATGAAGTGTGCAGTGGCATTTATCAAGTGCGCGGATTTGATATATCGAACATCACATTTATAAAGGGGGTAAAAGGGTGGATAGTGGTTGATCCGCTTACTACGACGGAGACGGCGCGCGCAGCGTATGAATTTTTTAAAAAGCACAGAAATGCCGCCGAGCCAATCTCAGCGATAATTTTTACGCATAGCCATGTGGATCATTTTGGGGGGATTCTCGGGATTGTTGATGAAAAGGTATTACGGAATTGTCGCATCCCAATAATTGCGCCAAAAGGTTTTATGGAAGAAGCGTTTAGCGAGAATATTTTGCTTGCGCCCGCCATGTCGCGGAGAGCTGAATATCAGTTTGGGCTTGTGGTGAAAAAGTCTTCGAAGAGCATGCATAGTGGTATTGGCATCACAGTTCCGGAAGGATCCTACGCCATTGTTCAACCAACCCATATTGTCTCATCGACGCCGACAACGATGGAGATCGATGGAATTAGTTTTGTTTTTCAATATGCACCCGATACTGAAGCCGTAGCGGAGATGACGTTTTATATACCGAAATATAAAGCCTTTTGTCCTGCAGAAATTGTGAACCGCACAATGCACAATTTGTATACGATTCGTGGAACGAAGGTGCGCGATGCGTACAAGTGGAGCTATTTTATAAACGAGGCACACCGATTATTTGGCGATGCGGAAATTTGTTTTTTTACGCATTTATGGCCAATGTATGGAAATAACCGCATCAGGGAATTGCTTGAAAAGCAAGCGGATTTGTATAAATTTATTCACGATCAAACGATACGGCTTGCTAACAGGGGATACTCACCAAACGACATCGCGAATATGATTGTTCTCCCAGAAGCGCTTTCAAATTATATGCCGAATAGAAATCTGTATGGAACATTGCGCCAAAATGTAAGAGCGGTGTATCAGATGTATTTGGGGTGGTATGATGGAAATCCAGCACATCTTGATCCTTTACCTGATTTGGAACGCGCGAAAAAATATATTGAATATATGGGAGGAGAAGAGTCGGTTTTGGAAAAAGCAAAACAGTCATATGATAAAGGCGATTACCGATGGGTAGCAGAAGTGCTCAACCATTTAATTTTTGCAAAACCGAATCATGTTGCGGCAAAGAAGCTATTGGCGGATACCTATGTTCGGCTTGCGCATCAATCTGAATCTGGGGTGTGGAGAAATGCGTATTTATCGGCAGCAACTGAGCTTATTGAGGGAATGCAAAAGGCAAAAAGTGTAGCAACGAGGGGATATCACATGCTTAAAAATATCCCACCGGAAAAATTGTTCGATTGCATGGCAGTGAACATCAATCCACAAAAAACAAACGGAAGCAATATGGCGATTAAAATTAATTTTGTGGATATTAAAGAGTCATATTCGCTTTTTGTGAGGAATTCTGTATTACACCATACAAATTTGCAAGTATCGAATCATCGCGCAACACTTCATATCCCGTATGAAAAGTTTGTGAAGTTACTCCTTGGTATTGAGAGAAAATCGACAATGATTTTCGATAAAGATATACGCATAGAGGGAAGCAAAATTGATCTTCTGAAATTTTTTTCGATGTTTGATAAACCGGAAAGGTTTCCGATTGTACTACCGCATCGCTAAAAGATTTACGTTAGTTCTTATATTTTTAAAGCGATTTCAAATGAGCAACCGTTCAAGGAGAGAATGAATAAGTTCTTTTTATGTTGTTGGCACTTTTTTCATTGGACGATTTTTGAATCAGTTTCGAATGAACCAATTTTAATTTCTCCGTGAACTTTTTCGTATTTGTTAATATTATCGGTAAGCGCAAAGAGAAGCCTTTTCGCATGTTGTGGGGTAAGGATTACTCTTGAAACCAATTTCCCATATCCTGGCGGTGTTGGATTGATAAATAGAAAATCGATGATAAATTCTTCAGGTGAATGAACAATATTAGCGAAATTTGAAAAATGTCCTGTGGCATCCTTTTCATCTACTTTAATTTCAATTTTCATTTCTTTTGGCTGCTCCATGTATCACCTCTATAGGTATTGTGTTTTCCCGTGTTATCTCTCTAGCAATAATATATCATGTAATTGAAAAAGTTTTTAAATTTGTCCTTTTTCTCACATACATGGATAAATTGGCAATGAATATTTTTTCCATATTTTTGCAATGTGCGATGAAATTGAGCAAATGTATTTCGTTTTATTAAGACATTGGCATTGCGTTTTATTGAATTGTTGGATTTTTTCGCGGGATTGCATTTTTGCATTAGATGCTTATGAAAGATATAATAGTTTAAGTAAAAATTTTTTTGCGCAGCCATGTAATAAGGAGTTATTGTTGTCGTTAACGGAAAAAACGCTGGACACGAGAAAAAAGCGTGTTGATAATCCATATATTGCTTAGGCGATTTTCAGCAAGGTTATCGGTTAAAGGACAATATACGATTGGAGGTAACCGTTATGAATTATGGCAATTCGATTGGGCGGATGAGAAAAATAATATTTGCAGTATCTGCAATTGCATGTATCATTGTCCTTTTGATTTTATTTTCAGGAAATAATGATGAAAAGTATACTCATGCGCTCGATGGGAGGTTTTCGATGAAAGTGCAGCTACCCCCACCAAAATTTGAAGGAAATGTGTCAGTAGAAAAGGCTATAAAGCAACGCCGATCGGTAAGAGCGTATTTGCCCGCTGCTCTTACCTTGCACGAAATATCGCAACTTCTCTGGGCAGCTCAAGGTATTACAAATGAAGAAAAACTACGCGCAGCACCTTCTGCGGGAGCATTGTATCCAATTGCCCTTTACGTAGTTGTTGAAAAGGCGGAATCCCTACGGGAAGGAATATATCGCTATTTCCCAGAAAAGCACGAGATTGTGCGAGTGAAAGAGGGAAAATTCTTACAGCAACTGGCAGATGCTGCGTTGGGTCAACACTACATCGCAGAGTGTTCCGTTGCGCTGGTGATTGCAGCAAATTACGATCGGCTCCGATATCGATATCGCGAACGTTCTGAACGATATGCCCACATTGAAGTTGGTCATGTCTCGCAAAATGTATATTTGCAGGCAGAAGCGCTGGGCATCGGGACTGTGAACATAGGAGCATTTTATGATAATGAAGTTGCAAAAGTAGTGGGGCTTGAATTGAACGAGCATCCGCTTTGCATAATGCCGTTGGGCAAAAAGAAGAAGTGATGAAATGAATTATTTAATTCAATATTTTTTGAAGGCGGATATTTTTTCCACCGATATTGCCACGCTTTCCCAGAGCTTCATCAAAGAGGCGTTTTCCCTATAATGTCTCACTCACACCGGTATAAGCGGGTTTAATGTTTTTAAAATTCAGCTTTTATAATGATCATTTCGCATTTTCACAATGAAGGGTAATGTTAAACGCATATTAAAAAAATTTTATGAGGAGTTATCTGTTTTTAAGAAATTATTATATTTATAATTTTATTATTTATTAAATTTCCAAAAACTTATAAAAATTTATAAAATTTTTTTGTTTCCTATTGACGATTATGGGGAAATATTGTATATTACTATTGAAAGCTGTTAGCACTCACCTAAAATGAGTGCTAACAAAATTAAGGGAAAAGGAGGTACACCTATGAGACTAACATTAGCGCGAAGAAATAATAATGATCTTGGCTTTTGGGGTCGCGAAATAGATCGTTGGGTTAACGATTTCTTTGGGTTAGAGCCGTTCCGCTTTTTTAATGAATCGTGGTATCCACAAATCGATATAGTGGAAGATGAGAATGCGATTCATGTTAAGGCTGATATGCCCGGTCTCACCGAAAAGGATATTGAAGTAACCGTTGAAAACGGGGTGCTGACAATATCCGGTGAGAGGAAAGAAGAAAGGCGCGAAGAGGACGAAAAGAAGCGCTACATCGTCAATGAACGTTGCTATGGTTCCTTTAGGCGCAGTTTCTCACTTCCTGAAGGCATTAAAGCCGATGAAATTAAAGCGCACTTCAAGGATGGGGTGTTGAGCATCGAAATACCGAAATCCGAGGAAGTGAAACCAAAGAAAATAACGGTTACCGTGAACTAATGAATAGGTGTATGCCGGAGATCGGGGGAAGCGGACGAATCCGGTTCCCCATTTTTTTGTAAATAAGGAGGCAAATTATGAGCAGCAAAATAATAGGAATTGACCTTGGTACCACAAACTCGTGCGTTGCGGTATTACAGGGCGGAGAGCCAGTAGTGATTCAAAATTCTGAAGGGCAGCGCACAACCCCTTCGGTGGTTGCATTTACCGAACGGGGAGAACGGCTTGTTGGTCAGGTAGCGAAAAATCAAACCATTACCAATCCGAAGAACACGGTGCGATCAATTAAACGCTTTATGGGTCGGCGCTTTCATGAAGTTCAGGAAGAGATAAAAATGGTTCCCTACGATGTTGAGGATGATGGCAAAGGCGGTGTGGTTGTGCGCACCTGCCAGGGGAAATTTACACCGCAGGAAATTTCTGCGCGCATCTTGCAGAAAATGAAGCAGACTGCAGAAGATTTTTTGGGTGAAAAAGTTACCCGAGCGGTGATCACGGTTCCAGCGTACTTCAACGATGAACAGCGCCAGGCAACGAAGGATGCAGGAAGAATTGCAGGCCTTCAAGTCGAACGGATTATCAATGAGCCAACAGCCGCAGCACTTGCCTATGGACTCGATAAAAAGAAAAAGAACGAAAAGATTGCGGTGTACGATTTGGGCGGTGGTACGTTCGATATATCCATTTTGGAACTTGGCGATGGAGTTTTTGAAGTGCGTGCAACCAATGGGGATACCCACCTTGGTGGCGATGACTTCGATCAGCGAATTATGGAATGGATGATGGATGAATTCCGAAAACAAACGGGAATTGATCTTTCAAAAGATCCAATGGCATTGCAAAGGTTAAAAGAAGCAGCTGAGAAAGCGAAAATTGAGCTTTCAAGCAAGATGCAAGCAGATATTAACATTCCATTCCTTACTGCCGACCATACTGGCCCGAAACATTTGATGCTCTCGCTTACGCGCGCAAAATTTGAACAATTAGTGGAAGATTTAATCGAACGCACAAAGGGTCCATGTTTGCAGGCGTTAGAAGATGCGGGGTTAACGCCCAGCGATATCGATGAGGTTATCCTCGTGGGCGGTTCGACGAGAATTCCTGCAGTTCAGGAATTGGTTCGGCGGTTGTTTGGGAAAGAGCCGCATAAAGGAGTGAATCCCGATGAAGTCGTCGCAATCGGGGCAGCGATTCAAGGTGGTGTGTTAGCGGGTGAGGTGAAAGATGTATTGCTGTTGGATGTAACTCCTCTTTCGCTTGGTGTGGAAACCCTTGGTGGAGTTATGACCAAGCTCATTGAGCGCAATACGACGATCCCAACGCGCAAAAGTCAGATTTTCTCTACGGCGGAGGATAACCAGACTGCGGTGACGATTCATGTGTTGCAAGGTGAGCGCGAAATGGCAGCGCAAAACAGAACGCTAGGACGCTTTGAATTAACAGGAATACCTCCTGCACCAAGAGGCGTGCCGCAAATTGAAGTAACGTTTGATATCGATGCAAATGGGATTGTGCATGTATCAGCGAAGGATTTAGCAACGGGCAAAGAACAGAAAATCCGAATCGAATCCGCTGGAGGCCTTTCAAAAGAAGAAATTGAGCGCATGATTCGAGATGCCGAAGCTCATGCTGAAGAGGATCGTCAAGCCCGACAACTTGCCGAAGCAAAGAATGAAGCTGATGCGCTTATTTATTCGACGGAAAAAATGCTCCGGGAAAATGCTTCCATTACTGCGGAGGTGCGAACAAAAGTTGAATCGGCTATCAACAACCTGCGATCGGCAATGCAAGGAAACAATATTTCAGCAATACGAAATGCAAAATCGATGTTAGAAAAAGAACTGCATGCAATGAGCGCAGAGATGTATTCGAAATCACAGGCTTCAACCAATAAGCCTTACGGAAGCGATACATCCCGTTCTTATACCAATGATCGCGGCGAAACAGTGTACGATGCAGAGTACCGAGTTGATGATGATGAACAGAGAAAGGCAAGTTAAAATTAAAAGGCTGGCAAACGCCAGCCTTTTAAAGTTTTTGGCGAATATCGATGATACCTGTCCGATATTTTGCTTTCTTCGTGATAACGCTTAAATGGCGATCACCTAAGGAGAATAAAAGTGGGAAAGCGTACCTACTGTGTGCAAAAGCTGGAAATGGAAATCTTCACCTGCAAATTCGCTTTGAGAAAGTTTGATTGTGAACATTAATTGTTGCGTTGGTGTGGATTGTAGCGCCTGAGCAGAAGTGAAAGCGTTACCACAGTAAGAGAGCTCAACGCCATCGCTAGGCCCGCGAATTCCGGTTTAAGAGTGATGCCAAAGAAAGGATATAGGCCCCCTGCGGCAATTGGAATTAAAAGCGCGTTGTAGGCAATTGCCCAAAAGATATTCTGGCGAATGCGTCGGGTTACTTTTTTGCCCAGTGCAAGCATGGCGTATACATCGCGTAAATCACCGTTAAGCAATATCACCGAACCCGCTTCGAGTGCAATATCGGTGCTCCCAGAAAGTGAAATGCCAATATCTGCGCATGCGAGTGCGGGTGCATCGTTGATGCCATCACCAACAAAAGCTACTCGGTGCCCGTCTTTTTGGAGGGCAAGTATCTGGGATGCCTTTTGTTCGGGAAGAATTTCCGAAATAACTTTATCAATCCCAATGGATTTTGCAACTGACAAAGCTGCTCGGCGATTATCACCTGTGATCATCATTACTGTTATGCCCATTTTACGCAAAAGCGAAATGGCATCGTGCGCAAACGGTCGAATAGTATCGGAAACTTCAAAAATTCCAAGGGCGCGACTTTCTTTGCCCACTAAGACAGAAATATTCCCTTTTTGTGCGATTTCTTCTTCCACTCGCATAATATTGTTGGAAATAACGTATCCTCTCTCGTTGAGAAAGCGCGCGTTGCCCACACACATTTCAATTCCATTTAGGTGAGCAACAATGCCAAGACCGCTGTGCACAGTCACGCTTTCGAATGGAATTGGAGAAACGTTTTGTTCACGAGCAAATTCAGTGATTGCATGAGCTACAGGATGAGCAGAATGCTCTTCCATTCCTGCCGCAATACTAATTATTTCAGAAACAGGTGATCCATCTGAATAAACCGAAGCAACTTTTGGTTTTCCAGCCGTGAGCGTGCCAGTTTTGTCGAAAATTGCGATGCGAATTTTTTCGGAAAGCTCAAGCACCTCGCTGTGTTTGATAAGAATTCCAAAAGCTGCAGCGCGGCCAATGCCAACCGTTACAGCGGTAGGAGTAGCAAGCCCTAACGCGCAGGGGCATGCGATTACCAAAACCGAAATGAGGCGCGAAATTGCAAACGATGCTGAACTATTCAATGCAAAAAACCAAATTGCAAAAGTGGCCATAGCAATAAAAAGGATGAGCGGGATGAAGTATCCCACCACGCGATCTGCTATCGTTTGCAGTGTTGGTTTTGAGCTCTGCGCTTCGCTCACGATGCGGATAATGCGGCTTAACACGGTATCCTGTGCAGTCCTCGTCGCTTGCATAATAAACGAGCCTTCTAGATTAATGCAGCCACCGATAACGGAGTCGCCCACACCTCGGAAAACTGGCACAGATTCGCCGGTGAGCATGGATTGATCGACAGAGCTTTCCCCCTGAGTGATGACCCCATCGGCAGGAATAGCTTCTCCCGCTTTCACAAGCAATGAGTCGCCAATGACCACTTCTTCCAGCGGAATGTCCACAATCCGAGTATCTACGACTCGATGCGCGATTAGTGGTTGGAGCGCCATCAATCGTTTAATGGCGAAAGTTGTTTTATTGCGCGCGCGAGCTTCAAGGTACTTTCCAAGCGTGAGAAACGATGCTAAAAATAGCGGTGTTTCGTAATATAGAAAATCATGTGACAATATGCCAATGGTGCTCATCATACTGGAAAGATAAGAAATTCCTATTCCGAGTGCGTACATCACGTCCATTGTAGGAGTAAATGTCTTCATGGCATGAAATGCCGCGGTAAAAATAGGATATGATATAAAGAAAATGATAGGAGTAGATATCGTAAAGAGTACAAGAGGAAGGGGAAAATTGTATGGGAGTGGAAAGTACATGAAAGCCATTACCAATGAACCGGCCGCTATTCCAAGGGAGAATCTTATTTTTTCCATACGAAAGTCGTAAGCGTTCTGTTTTTCTTCATTGGCAATGTTTGCAGCAAGCCCCCCATAGCGATACCCCGATCTTTCGATGGCATTTTGTATTATTTTTTCAGAAACGAGGTTATCTTCGAATTGTATTTCTGCAATTCCAGTGGTGAAATTTACAATGGCGGAATGTATTCCTTCAACGGCACAAAGTGCGCGTTCCACTGAGCGGGAACACATTACGCAATTCATGCCATATATTTTAACTGCGATGCTCTTTCTCATTTGGGAGCACTTCCCGATTTGCAATATCAAGTAGCGTCAAATACGCGTACCAAATATTATAGCTCAGGAAATTAAAATTTAAGGTATCAATGGTATCAGCCTCAGTGTGGTAATTTGTGTTTCTAAAAAAACCAGTATCGGTGAGCATTATGCTTTTAAAGCCGTATTTATTAAACGAATAGTGATCGGAAAGGCTAATTCCCGGTATTGATGAAGGGCCTATCATTTCGTATATTTTTCTTTTTTGTGCATACTTGTTCCACGTGTTTTTCCAAAGGTATGTAAATTCTGAGGATGATGGCAACGAAACAACTGCCAGATAATTTCCAACGGGAGGATAATGCTTTTTCATATCTTCAAGAGGATAATTTTGTTTTGCATTTTTGTTGGCAAATCCAATCATTTCTAAACAGATCATAAAATCGATAGGTGCATTGTTCTTTTCACATTCCCGTGCATACCGCATGCTTCCCATCTCTTCGCTTGAAAAAAAAGGAGGTTCTTCGAGGGTAAAGGCCACAAATCGGACAGTGCGAAGAAGCTCATGTTTTGAGAGAAGTCGATAGATTTCGAGCAGCCCGGCGACTGCAGTTGCGTTGTCATCTGCACCCGGGGTCCCTTCAACTGTATCGTAATGAGCGCCTATTAGGATAATGCGTTCGGGTCTCCTGATTCCGGGTATTTCGGCAATAATATTGCTCACCTTTCGCGATTCGACATGGTAATCGTGAGTGGAAACGAGGGCTCCGTACGCTTTAAATCGACTTGCAATGAATTCCTTTGTGCGATTGAGGTTTTCATATTTTGAGAAAGAACGCTCGCCAATGGTAATAGAGATGTTTTGAATTATTTCTTTGCAGTTTTTGATAATGAGTTTTCTTTCTCTTTTTTCATGTAAAAACTTAATTATCTTCATGACTGATTTCAAACAGCGATGAAAATTAGGACGATTTTTAAAACGACATAAAAAAAATACAATGAAAAAAAGAAATATCATTGACGTAAAAATATTTTATCAATATGATCGCATAAAATTGCATTGCAATGGTTTGCCGTTCATCGTTTTTGCGCTGTGGGGAGGGAGGAGGATTCTTCTTGTGCAATAGCTGATGAAAACAGCGCAGATGTTTTTCGCAAAATGATCCCATTAAATGGATGTGATGGGGAAAAGCTTAAGAATACAAATCGATTCAGTTTTTCACAGGAAGGATCTATATTTTTAATTCAAACAGGTGTCCGGCAATATGAAAAATAATCTTGAAGTGGAAAAATCAAAAATAAATCGGGGATTGAATCTTTTGGCACGTCAAATTGTCGATCAGGAATTTACTCCAGAGATGGTTGCAATGCACATCGAAGAAAAATTCGGTTCAGTATCCAAAAAGGAAAGAATGGTCCTTTTGCGGGAAGTAATAAATCGGTCATGCAGTTATGCGTGGACTGTGCCGATAAGTGCGCATCAGAATCGTGTGAAAAATAAAATTATTCACATAATGCCCCTCGAAAAGATTATTCCTTTTGTAAACGAATTAAAAAAATGCGTCGCAGTGAATATTGCCAGACATTTGATCGAAGAGCTACGCGCATTCTTCAAAGGTAAAATCACGAAAAAACCGTTTGGCAGTTATTTTTATTCGCATTGCCTTTCGCGCTTTCGGAAATACGATGCTTTCTCGCAGATTGAGGATGGTGAATTGTGGGAAATATATTTTAAGCAAATGGGGCATCTCATACGCGAAACCAGCATAATTGAAGAAGATATTGCCATAAATAGCGATCATGAGAGCTCAATTGCAAATTTGTTTTCGGAACTTTTCATCGCATTTTGGGGTAAAGTACCCTGGGAGGAAATTTTTCCATCAAATCCGGCTGCTGCTAGGGAACTTTCAAAAATAAAATCAATACTTATCGATCTTCTTGTGCAACAAAAAGGGAAATTTAATATTCGAAATTTGGCCAATGAATTTTTTTCTCTCACTGGTTTTAGCGATCTCAATGATATGTATATGATCTCGTTTTTAGATTTTTATTTTTTTACATGGCTTTCACATTTTGGCATTCTAGCGTATTGTCGACCAATACCAGAAGTGTGCTTGAAGATTACACCCTTTGGGAAAGAATTTCTTAAATATTTACGCGAATATTTTTGACTGTAGATATATCGCGTGCTCATCGTTATTTCATCGATAATTGAAGAATTGGAAAACAGCAATTGTTGGAACAATTAAAGTTATAGATCATTTTATAATCCCAAGTAGCATAGTGTTCGGGCTGCTTGCAGTTTTTGCATATTGATTTATGACTGAACATAGGTTAAATCATTTTCATAAAAACTTAAAGAAGAAACAAAAAAAATTATGAAATCCAACGTGTATGTTGTGCCTGCGTTATATAAAATTTATAATTTCATTTTTTAAATTTTTATGTGACGATGATAAATTCAAATCAAAGACTGTCGATAGGTTATCTTTATAAAAAAATTTTAAAGAGAAAGAAATTTGCAAAAACCGACGTTTGGACTTGGTATCATTTGGCATGCGATTCAAATAAGTTGATTGGTTTGCCATAATTGGGAACAATAACAGGTACCGTGGGAAGCATGCTTTTTGCGTTTTTAATGAACGTTTCAATGTTTACCGCAGAGGATATTGGTGGAAAGGTATCGTCGAAATGATGGAGCAGAATGGCTTTCGGTTTAAATGTTAAAATAAAGCTCATTGCATATTTTTCCAGATCGGAACGCCCCTGATAGGGAACTGTGAGAAGTGTTGGGTTCTGAGGGTACTGAACGGAGTCATCGAACGCAAGGCTTCCAAAATGAAGAATGTTTGTTTTTTTATGGATGATCTCATATGCGAATACTTCTCCCATGGGCATCGCGCGATTGGCTTGTAAAAATATTTTAAAGTTTTTGAAATATCTAATAATTCGGATATTGAAAAATGTTTTCATAATGATTGGCAAATCAAATTTAATATGGCGGCTTCGATATATTCGAACAGTTAACGAACCGAATTTGAGTTCCTCTCCATGCGCGATGGTACGGATACGGTTTTTCGGGATTCCAAGCCGATACAGCGCGTTGCAAACAGTGGACCCACAATGAATGAGACATGTGTTTTGTTTCCAAATTGTTGGCAGATGCATGAGATGATCAAAATGCCCATGTGTGATAAAAATTGCTGTCGACTTTGCAAAATCTTCAAGATGAGCTGGAGGAATTGCTGGATTTAATGAAAAAAATGGATCAAAAAGAAGGGATGTTTTCCCCACAGTGATTTTGATCGAAGCAGTGCCATACCACGTGAGTTTCATGAAATTCATCTTATGCGTAAATGTTTTTTTGTCAAGAACTCGATCGATAACAATTAAAAATAATCGCTTTAACAAAGCGCACTTTATGCACTTAGCATATTGCGATGGCGTGTTAGGAAGCGAATTGGCACTAAACGGTTGTTGGTTTTTATTGAAAATCCTAATGTGTGTTGTACATTGTCGATGTGATGGCTGAGGTCCTCCGATAGCTGTTTAAAACCCAAAGAAATTTGTGTAAGGTTGTGATAGAATTCTTGAATTTGATTAAAAGATTCTTGCGGTTGCGCCATCGAAAGAGTATTTTTTCTGTAAGTTCGGTTATGTAACGAGTATATTGCAACGAATTTCCTATTCAACTACCTTTTTGGTTTGGGTAATAATGTTTTCAATTCTCTCTTTTTCAGATTGGATCCGTTGGTTTTGAGCTTCAATTTGTTTTGATTTTTGCCAACTGGTATATCGAATTCTATCGAGGATGTATATAAACCCAATAGTAAAAAGAACTATGGTGATGAGGTCGTTTAACGTATATCGATCTTCAAAAGTTGAAAATTCCGTACTTTGTGAAAAACCAACAACATAGAAGAGTATTATTGAGTTAATCTGCTCATTCATATGATGGTTATTCTGCTTTTTAAATTCTAAGGAATTTAAAAATTTGGTATTTACTTTCGTGTATATACTTGCACAAAATAGCCGCAAAATATTACTTGCTTTTTGATCTTTAATTTATTTAATGAGATTAAATTAAACTCGTAAAGGTTTGAACCCTATGAACCATAAGTTTGATAGCAGACAAAGTTCAGAAGACCTTGAAAAAAAAATATTCGATCTTCGAAATCTCATTGAAATTGGCATGAGCCTTTCTTCGACCCTTGAGTTTGAAAATTTAGTGGAATCGATTTTGTACAGCATCATTGGTCAAATGTTTGTCGAGCGAGTTGCGATAATCTTGCAGGTTGACATCGATGTGAATAACTTTTATGTACACATGTGTAAGGGCTACGATGAGTGCTTTGATAAAAATACCATCATCGTGCAAGAGAATTCACCGTTGGTGCGCTTTTTCGAGAGCGATGGGAAACCTCGCAAAATAGCTGAGCTTGTACAAAATCCGATTTTTTTGGCTGAGCTCGACAAATTTCAACCGCTCGATCCCGAAATTTTTGTGCCGATGGTTTCAAAGGAGAAAATAAATGGTTTGTTGATATTGGGCAGGAAAATTCATGGCACAGAATTTACGGAATCCGATCTCGATTTTTTAAAAGATTTAGCGCGTTTTGCAGCGATTGCAGTTGAAAATTCTCGATTGTATCGGATGGCTACAGTCGACAGAAAGACGCGATTGTACGTGCACCATTTTTTTCTCGAACGGTTGGATGAAGAAATCAAACGCTGCCAACGCTATGAGCAGCCTTTATCCGTCATCATGTGCGATATCGATCATTTCAAACAGTTTAACGATACATATGGCCATCAACAGGGAGATGTAATTTTAAAAGAGATCGGTGCGCTCATTCGGAAAAACATTCGAAAAATGGACATCGCGTCGCGATTCGGTGGCGAAGAATTTTCAATTGCGCTCCCAGAAACTAAACTAAATGGGGCACATGCTGTTGCATCGCGTATCAGAAAACAGGTGGAGGCATATCCCTTTAGTGGACTAAAGGATCCTTTACATGTTACCATTAGCTTGGGTGTCGCCGAATACGATAAAGCGAGAGACAAATCTCCTGAAGATCTTCTCAAAAGAGCCGATACCGCACTGTATAAAGCAAAAAATAGCGGGCGCAACCGCGTTGCGATGTTTAAATAGAGTAAACGCGAGGATATAAACGATGCCAGCAACACGAGAAAAGCAGCAATGGTTTGATCGATGTGTTGCTCTCGAAAAAGAGGGCAAAATCGATGAAGCCATTGATGCGTATGAGTTGCTTATTGCTGAATTCGGTGGGGCGAAAGAAATATTTATTAATTTAGGAGCGCTGTATGCGAGGAAATGTCGGTATGATGATGCGTTGCGCTCTTTTATGAGCGCTTTGCAACATGGTGAAGATTGTTTGACGCATTATAATATCGGAGCAGTATTATATCGGCTGAGAAATTTTGAAAAAGCGATTCCTCATTTGCGTTCTGCAGTAAACCTAAATCCGCAGTTTGTCCTTGCGATTTTAGTAATGGGGCTCTGTTATAGCAGAATAAATGACGTTATCTCAGCGAGAGAATGTTTTGAAAAGGTGTTGGAATTTTGGCCAAATAACTTGGTGGCGCTTACTGCTCTTGCATTAATACATTTTCAGGTGCAAGAATTCCGCAAAGCAATGGAATATGTCGATGCAGTCCTTCGCCTCGATTCGGCTAATCAGGAAATGCAGAAGTTTCGCGCGAAGATTTTATACCGAATGAAAAATTATAATGAATATGTGCATGCCATTAAGAAAATTAAGAACATTTCGCGCGAATATCTCATTTTTGATGAGTTCGTTCAGACATTGCCACTCGATCTCTTTACAGATAAATATGGCAATATAAATCAAAAAATCGATCAGTTAAAAAAAGAAGTGCATGAAAAGCAAGATGCCTCCCGCATGATTTCGTTAAGCTTATGTCACCTTTTGAAAGGCGAAACAGATGAAGCAATTGAATGGTTGGTGGAGGCGAGCAGAAGAAATGTAATCCATTGAGGCTGAAATCGCTTGCATT
>JAOAAF010000025.1:0-13877 GCA_026419015.1 Spirochaetota bacterium | reverse complement strand
GAAACGTGCGATGTACGCCTTTGGCATATACATGAGTATTCTGATGTTACCTTGCGCGCTCAGCGGGCAAGATCCTGCGATTCATAACCAGCGAGGAGTGGAGTATGGGAACCAGAAGGAATTTGAAAAAGCAATACTAGAGTTTGATAAGGCATTAGAGCAGTATAATAAAAATTCTGCGCGGGTATATCACAATAAGGGGTGGGTGTTTGAACAAGAAAATAAGTTTGATGATGCAATAAAAAACTACGAGGAAGCCACGAGAAGAAATCCTGCCCAGATTGTTTCATTTGAACGATTGGGATATATGTACTACCGTATTGGGAAATACGATAGTGCAGTTGAGGTAGGAGAACATGTGTTGAAAATGGATCCGAAAAATCAAAGCGTAATTGCCTGGTTGCCCGATGCCTATGCTAAGCGATTGCATCAACGAAAAGCCCAAGAAGTGGCCAAGCAAGAATCTGCAACAATATCGCCTCTTGAAGATCCCTGCAAACATCTTCAAAAGAAAAAAGAAGAACCGCCAAAACGGCCACTATTCTTTGGCACATACGATTTTGTGTTGCGATTTCCATATTATTTTAGCGACGACGAAGGTAGGTATCAAGGTGATCCTGGATTAGGAGTTAATGTTCCAAATGAGTTGTATTTAAATTATTCACCGTTTAAAATGCTCGAATTTGATGTGAAGGCTGGGAATCCATATTTGGGGACGCTGTTGCCAAACTTACTGGATTTTTCTGAGACATTTCAAATGATATATCATTTGGGGCTATATTATTTGGGAATTGGCATTATGATTAACCATTATTATGATGAGTTTAATTATGGAGAATTGACAAAGCTGTACGATTATAAAGTAGGCCTTATTTTTGGAGCAGTGCGCGATAATTATTCAAACCGCTTCATTTTCTATCCGAGGGAGTTGCCGCATGATGGGAAACATTCGTCGGGTAAAACGCTGGATGTCGATTACATCGCATATGAATTTCGATATTTTTTTGATCGGTATCTTACTTTTCATTTGCTTTTGTCAATGCACGATTTTTATTTCTTTGACCACGATGCGGGATATTCAAATTATTGGGGATTGTACAAAATTGGCTTTGGGCTTTCGTTAACGCAATACGATAGCGCCACTGATCGGAAGTTTTTGGTCATTACGGTCGATTTTACATTAAACATTTATTTGAAAAATCTTGAAAACGATGAACCATATCGATTTTTCAATGGGCAGGGGTGGTATGGCGCCGATGCGGATAGCTGGTTTGCGGGCAACCCATTTTCTGGATTTTACGGTGCCGGCCACGTGTTTTCTCTTAAAGTTGAAGAGTGGATAAATAAAAACTTCTTCCTCTATCAAAAGATCATTTTTGAACTCGCCGATGCAGAAACCGATCACCATGAATTGGCGATCTTGCTTGGTGGCGGTACATCCTGGTAAAAAATTTTTGAAATTTCAGTTGACAAAACCGACTGGTTGGTTTATTTATAACGCATGTTCGTTATAATTTAAAACTGATACATCATGTCGGAGGCAAGATATGGATAGTGTACAAAATCAGCGCTTTGATGTCATCGTCATCGGGACAGGACCAGGAGGAGCGACAACCGCGCGAGAGCTTACAAATCGTGGAAAAAAAGTTCTTATGCTTGAATGGGGACCTGGTGGCCCAATCAAAGGGAGTTTATGGCAATATATTCGTCAACAATGTTGGCCGGGCAGAAGTCTGCTCATTACCAATAATTTTTTGGGAATGGTTCGCGGTATTACTACTGGTGGAAGCTCGCTATTTTACTATGGGACCTGTTTCCCAGTACCACATGCGATGTTAAAAAAATACGGCATAGATGTAACCGCGGAAGAGGCGGAAGCGCGCAAAGAACTTCCCATAGCTCCTTTGAAAGAAGAAATGATAACTCCAATGGCTCGTCGCATTATGGAGAGCGCACGAGCGCTTGGATACGATTGGAAGCCACTTCAAAAGTTTATGTATCAGAATCGGTGGAAACCTGGATATCGTTTTGGTTATTATGGTGATCCACACAAGGTCAAATGGAGCGCATATATGTATGTGGAGGAAGCAGTGCAAAAGGGAGCAGTGTTGTTAAACAATGCAAAAGTGAAAAGAATTATTTTGGATGGAAATGTTGCAATCGGCGTTGAATTTCGCATGAAAGGAAAATCGTATAAGGCTTTTGCCCCTACTATTGTTGTGGCAGCAGGTGGGATTGGGACTCCTGTAATCCTTCGAAAAATGGGCCTTGCGAATGTAGGATATAATTTCTTTTACGATCCACTTATCACAGTGTGCGGGAAGGTGAAGGATGTGCGAAAACGTCCCGATGAAATACCGATGACTGCAGGAATGCATTTAGCAGAGGATGGTATTGTGATGACCGATATGGCAGTCCCATGGCCACTCGATCAGTTGTTCACAGTACAAGTTGGTCGCTTTTGGAGGCTTTTCGAAGCTCGAAAAACGCTGAGAATCATGATAAAAATACGCGATGATTTAGCGGGAAGAATTACCGACAGTGGGGGTGTTCGGAAAAAACTCACCGAAGCGGATAAAGCGAAGCTTATGAAGGGATATGAAATCGCGAAAAAAATACTTAAAAACGCAGGTGCAACGGGGATTTATAAAACGTGGTATTTGGCTGCTCATCCGGGCGGGACTGTGAAGATTGGGGAGTTTTTAGATTCAAATTTGAAAGTAAAAAATTATGAAAACTTATATGTATGCGATTGTTCTGTGATTCCAGAACCATGGGGTCTTCCGCCTGCAATGACATTGATTTGCCTTGGTAAGCGCCTTGCAAAGCACCTTGCACGTGAAAAATCCTCTTATGAGGCGCACACAGGTGTGGCGAAACGGCCGGCAAAGAAAAAGAAAACTGTACGAAGGCGGTAGTGCTCGTGTGAGTTAAAGGAACACAACATTTCGAGAGAGAATTCTTATGCCAAAACTTGTCGATCATGATGAATACCGGCGAGAGCTTTTGCAGAAGTGTTTTGCGATTTTTTGTCGAAAGGGATACGCGAACGTTACAATGCGAGAACTTGCAGCCGAAATCGGTGTCTCCACGGGAACTCTCTATCATTATTTCACTTCGAAAGAAAATATTATGGAACAGATGTTTGAGTATGTGCAAGAAACAAATGTCTATGAGTTTGTTTCCCGCACAGAACATCTTACCACAATCGTCGAAAAGCTGAACGTATTTGTTGAAAAGTGGAAAGAGTATGGAGAATTTTATCAAAACCTCATGTTGCTTGCAATCGACATGATGCGAAATATGAAAAGTCGCGATACAGAGCCGGTATTTATCAAGTTTTCGAATTATTATACCGATGCAATGGCTCGAGAATTGAAAATCCCTCAGAAGCACGCCCGATCGCTGTTTATATATCTTCTGGGGATGATTCTTCATACGATGTTGACTCCAAATTTTCTGAAATACGATGAACAGGTTGATATTCTTCGGGAAATAGCTGAAAAGGTGCTCCCGCTATACAGCGAGATGCCACTTGCATCAAATGTGAGTGAACTAAATTCGCCGTCATCTCCACAAAAAGAAAATTATCAGAGGTAAATATGCATCATGAGAATCCAAAATCAGTCTCGCAATCGATGAGTTCAACTGCAAGTGAGAGTGGTTTGTTTTTAGAACGACTCGCGCAATCAATTGCCTCAAGCGAAGAATTCGATCGCATAGTACTCGCCCTCGTACCGCAACTTTTGTCGCGATGGGCAGGGAAGAATGTTGTGAAACGAGCAGTTGCGCGAGTGGCAAGTAAAAGCATTCAGAAGAGTTTTTCTGTTGAACGCAACATCAAAATCTCTCAAAAATTGTTGGAAGATCGCGAATTTGCAAAAGCGGCGTTGAAAGAGTTCCCACATCTCGCCAATAACATTCTTTCATCTCTGCAGATTGTATTGAAAAGCATTGCAGGGTTGCCGCACGAAGATAAAGAAATATTAATGGGTGAGTTTATTGCGAAAATTGACGGATCAATTATCGCAAATATTTTTACTCAAATTCTTAAGACTATTAATGATCTTCATGCATCAAATCCGAAATTTTTCGCAGAACATCTTTCTCCTTTGGTATCATCATATTTGAAGGAAGCAGACTTTGGCGAATTAAAAGAAGCCATTGAGAAGTCTGCCTGTGATGTGGAAGAGTTTGTGAAGCGAATCAACGAAGTGCTTTGGGAATATCCTGCAAAAGTCATATGCATTTTGGCGATCATCCCTGTGGTATTGAATATTGCAATTACTTTGCTAAAAGAAACATTGGCGCCAGTAAATAAGTTAGCACCTGATTTGCTCAGCGATGTGATATTTTCGCTCGTGAGCGAAATTGATGGAAAACGATTCGCATCTTTCGCAAATGAACTCTTTGAATTGGTGCGCAAAATTCACACAGGAAATGCACTTCTTGGTGAACCCGGCAAACCACAGCTTCCAAAGGTGGTGGGAAATCTTTTTGATGATATTGTGCAGGGTTTAGATATTGATCTATTTGTGCGTGCGTTTGAACTGTATCAGGAAATCAAACACATGGTTTTTCTTACGCAGGCAGAAATTTTCGAAAATAAAACGGAATTTGTCCAAAAACTTATGCGTGCGCGGCTTCGTTCGTGGGCGTATGCAGTAAAGAAAACAGCGAAGAAACTCGAAGTTCTTGAAACAGCATTTTACGATGACGATGAGATCCAAAAAGTTGCAGAAGGAACAATGGAAGTTGATCCTCAAGAAGTTGCAATAATTGTGGAACGCATATGCGCGCTTTACAATCGTCTAAAAAAACAAAAGCCGGATTTTTTTCAAAACTTCGCTTCGCAGTTTTTTTGTTCGCTTAATTCCGAAGAAATCGCCGAGGCTGTTAGCGGGATGGTGGCCGATATTGTAGCTTCGTTTCGACCTATTGCTCCACAGGTGTTGCCACCGCTCATTCGTGGATTTGCAGATATGATTTCGGAGGAAGATAGTAGTGACATGAGAAACGCAGTGGAAAAGTTAAAAATTGCTCTATTCGGGAAGGAGGTGCAAAAATGATGGATGCATTCTTGCATGCGGCAACATCGCTTGAAAACGATTATGTGAAAAAATGGAAATCGGCGGGGAAAAAGATAATTGGTTATACCTGTTCTTATGTTCCTGATGAAATATTACATTCGGTAGGCATTCTTCCATATCGCATTCGGGGATATGGTGTTGGCGATACGGCAATTGGCGACACATATTTTGGACCTTTCATTTGTAGCCTACCGCGTTGTATGTTACAACTTGCTGGAGAAAGAAAATTTGCGTTTTTGGATGGCATCATAATCACTCCGGGGTGCGATTCCATGAGAAGGCTCGATGAGTGCTGGAGAAAGGCCAATGACGATATTCAGGGAATTCTGCCAAAGTTTCACTTCCACTATGGGGTTCCTCATAAATATGCTGATTATACAATCAAATGGTTTTACGATGAAACTGTTCGATTTGTTAATGCTGTTGAAAGCCATTTCAATGTACGGGTTGATGAAGAAAAGCTCAGAAATTCGATTCGCTTGTACAACGAAAGCAGAAAGATGTTAGAAGAATTTGAAGCGTTGCGATGTGCTGAAAAACCTCCATTTAGCGGTACGGAGGCTTTGGCGGTGATCATTTCGGGATGTGCGATGCCGCGGGAGGAGTATAATGCGCTTTTAAAAAATTTTTTAGAAGAATCAAAAGCTCTACAGGGAATAAAAAATCGCATACGCCTCATGTTGGTGGGGAGCGCAAACGACGATATTGAACTGGTGCGCGTGATTGAAGAAAGTGGAGCATTGGTAGTTGCCGACAATCTATGCTTCGGAGCGCGATTGTATGAAGATCTTGTAGAAGAACAAGGCGATCCCGTGTTCAATCTCGCGAAACGCTATTTGGCGCACAATGAATGCCCGCGCCGTTATGGCGATTATAAAAAAAGGCTCGCGATACTGCGCGAAAAGGCCCACCGTGCTCGCGTCGATGGCGTTATTTTGCAAAACATTCGATTTTGCGATCTTCACGGTGCAGAAAACGGGCTTTTTGAAAGAGATCTCGAAAAGGAAGGAATTCCGTGCATGCGCATTGAACGCGAGTATGGACCTCTCGTGGAAAAGGGGAGGTTAAAGATGCGCGTGGATGCGTTTGTTGAGCGGATCCGTCAAAAAAGGAGGGAAATCGCATGAGGAAGGAATTGAAAGAATACAAATTCGATTGGATGCTTCTAAGTTGTTTTTCTGCTGCTTCCAAACTGCAAAACGGAACAGAGAAGGAATATCAACAGATGCTTCGCTATATTCCTTACTTTCGAGGTGTGGTTGAAACGGTTCTTTCCACAGGAAAACCGGGACAGAGGTTCATCGAAATTTGTGCCAAATATCTCGACAATTTAGTAAATGCAAAAGAGCGTGGTTACCATACTGCCATCACGACTTTTTGTTTTTCGCCAATAATTTTCTATGCGATGGACATTATGCCTATTTGCCTTGAGGTAATGTCGGTTATGCTCACGTTTACCTACAAGCGAGGCAGTTCCGATTTTCTGGATTTCTGCAATGAAGTTGGCTTTACGGAAACATCGTGCTCATCACAGCGAGGGAGTTTGGGAGCATATTTGGCAGGGATTGGGACCGACATCGATATGATTGTTACCGATACCCCTGGAGTGTGCGATACGAATGCAAATGCGTTTGCGTTTGCAGCGTCATATCTCAATAAACCGTTTTTTCAACTCGACATGCCACCCGATCTCACGGGAAATCGTTCCGATGAGTATCATCGGGAAGATTATAAAGCGTTGATCGCATTTCTTGAGGAACATACGGGGAAAAAGTTAGATCTCGATCGCCTTCGAGAAACATTACAAGAAGCGGAAAAACAAGATGCGATGATCGCTGAACTTGAAGAGTTGGCTCGCCTTGTCCCAAATCCGCTGCCGGTAACGTATAATTTTTTTGTCTATGCATCGCGATTTCTTTTTGCGGGAATGCCCGAGTGCACACGCGTTCTCGAAGCGATGCTTGAAGTTGGGCGTAAAAATGCCGCCGAGGGAAAATCCGGCATTTCCAATGGGAAGGAAAAAGTGCGTTCATTTTTTTGTTATATAGATCATTATGTACAAAGCTTAAAATTTTGGCAAATGCTCGATGAATATGGCATTTGTTATCAGGGGAACATTCTTTCGCGTTCTTGGGCATCGAATGCACCACATGTGAAAGAATATGGCACCTATGAAGCTGCCTATACATTGCACACAGATGATCTCGATAAACTCATCGGCGATATCGCACTGTTGAACTCGAGAATGCCAATGATAAAATCCATTCGCGGTCCGTACGATGCGCCTCACATGTGGTTGCAGGATACTCTCTCGCTGGCAAAGATGTACAAAGCAGATTTCATTGTGTACAACGGTACGCCAGGATGCCGGAATACTTGGGGCATGGTAAAGCTTCTTGCTCGCGATACTGAAAAAGCGGGTTTCCCTACCTATATTATGTACGCCGACGCCTTCGATGAACGCGTGCAATCGTGGGAAACAACGCGCGATCGATTTTTGGAGTTTTTGACTGTACGGAGGCTCATATGAGGATCGTTGCTGGATGCGATGTGGGTTCGCTTACGTCAAAAGCAGTAATTATGAGCGATGGGAAAATCATCGCTTCTTCAATAATAAAATCAAAAGCCCGTCCGTGGGAATCAGCAGAATCGGTAATGAATGAAGCTCTTCAAAAAGCCCAGATTTCAATGAATAATATTGCTTTTTGCGTAGGGACTGGTTACGGGCGCGAAAAGATTCCGTTTGTGAATGAAATTTCGTCGGAAATTGCATGCCATGCAAAGGCCGCACGGTGGCTTATCCCTAATGCGCGTACGGTAATCGATATTGGTGGACAGGATTGTAAAGCTATTAAATTAGACGAGAAAGGGAACATGGTAAAATTCATTACGAATGATAAATGTGCATCGGGCACAGGTCGTTTTCTGGAAGTGATGGCAAAGGTGCTTGGAGTTGGCGTAGATCAATTAGGAGAACTCTCATCAAAATCGAAAAATCCTATAACGTGTGCTACGGCATGTACAGTATGGGCACAAGCAGACGTGATACAACATATTAACGATGGAGTTCCGATAGAAGATATTGCAGCAGGAATAAATACCGCAATGGCAGCTCGCATGTCGGTGCTTGCGGGAAATATCGGTGTGGAGCGAGAAGTGTGTATGACTGGCGGGGTGGCCAAAAACGAAGGCGTTGTTCAAGCTCTTGAAAAGATCCTTGGAGTAAAAATACGGCGCATACGCAACGCGGATCCGCAGATTGCTGGAGCGCTTGGCGCTGCGCTTATTGCAAAAGAAAAATTAGGAGAAGACAAATGATCACCGCAGGATGCGATGTTGGTTCGCTTACGGCGAAAGCTGTACTCATGGAAGGTGATGAAATACGAAGTTTCGAGGTGATTCGAGTTTATGCATCGCCAGAAAAAAGCGCGCGCGAAGTGATGGAACGGATGCTGTCAAAAGTTGGGATGAAATTCGATGATATCGAATGTTGTGTGGGAACTGGGTATGGGAGAAAGCATATTGGGTTTGTCAAAGGAGTAGAGTCTGAAATTGCATGCCATGCGCGCGGAGCTTTTTTTATGAATCCAAACGTGCGTACAGTAATTGATATTGGAGGACAGGATGCGAAAGCGATTAAGGTCGATCAACAAGGGAATGTTTCGCGTTATGTATATAACGACAAGTGTGCCTCGGGAACGGGTCGCTTTTTGGAGATAATTGCGGATGCTCTCGAAGTGCCGCTTGAAAAGCTTGGCGAACTTTCTAAAAAGTCAACCGAATTTTATACGCTTTCAAATCAGTGCGTGATTTTTGCTGAAACCGAAATAATTTCGTTGGTGAACGACGGTAAGGATATTCCCGACATTGTGGCCGCATTGCATCGTGCTGTTGCCAATCGAATTGCAGCATTGGCAAAAAGCATTTCTGTTGAAACAGAAGTAGTGATGACAGGGGGTGTTGCAAAAAATGAAGGAATGTTTGAGGCACTTCAACAAGCATTGGGAGTTGAAATAAAATCAGTTCCGCAACCACAAATTATGGGAGCCATAGGCGCAGCGCTTTTTGCGCGCGATTTATTAGTGAGAACGTGATGTGTGCGATGAATCTTTTTGATGACATTTTACATGAAATACGCAACTTCGTTGATGCCAGAAAAGATAAAACTGTTACGCGTATGCTCGACCAGCATATTCGCGAATGGCCGAAAGCAAAGGGGAAAAATCTTGTGCTCACAGCCGATACAGCTGTTGAGCTTGGGAACCCTCGAACCGAGTCCGTTTCATTTGTGCTTTGGACTCAAAACCCTTCTGCAATTGTTGATAATGTTTTTCATCTCATCGGTAATGACATCGCTGAAGCAGAAGGGAAAAGTCTCCCCTTTGGAAAGGTAGTGATGCTTGCGGTCGAGGGAATGAATGAAAGCAATTGTTATGACCGCCACAGAGCGATCGAACTCGCACGGTACGATCTCGAGCTTGAAGGATACATGCTGCGCGCGGCATCGCAGTATTTGAGGGAGTGGAGTCGAGTGAGCAAAACAGCAGTGGCACATGGATTTTCTTTTTCGATTTTTGCAAACGAGCTTTCGCGCGTGTACCGCGCGTTTGAATTTGTGAGTGCTGTAGAATGCTTATTTGTGACATCGAGTTGCGATGATGTGCGTGAACTGTATGAATTGGGCAGCAAAGTAGAAAGGCGAATTGCCGCCATGAATAAAATGCACCGCGAGATGGATTTTGATTGCTCGCGTTGTGAGTTTACAGATGTCTGCAGCGAGGTTGAAGGACTTCGATTTCTTCGCAATCGAGAGGATACAATAAACCATGAGAACAGAATTTCCTAATCATACAATCATCCTTGCTGTATGCGGGAAAGGAGGGGTAGGGAAAACGACGATTGCGGCATCAATGGTTCGCGAATTGGTGAAATTGGGTGAGAAAAAAATATTGGCAATCGATGCTGATCCTGCAGTGGGACTGGCTACCGCATTGGCAGTGTGTCCAGAAAAAACCGTGAATGATATAAGGGATGAGGTGATTGAACTAATTAAAAAGGGAAATGCGGGTGAAAGAAAGCGCGTGCGAGAGCTCATTGATTATGAGATGATGGGTGCACTTTCCGAAAAAGGCAATCTTGCATTTTTGGCAATCGGACGTCCAGAAACAGAGGGGTGCTATTGTCAGGTAAATGAGCTTTTAAAAGAAATAATTTCTCAAATTGCAAGTAATTTCGATTATGTGATCATCGATGCCGAAGCAGGTATTGAGCAGGTTAATCGTCGCGTTCTTGAACATGTTACGCATTTAGTGCTGGTAAGCGATCTTTCTGTAAAAGGAATTAATGTCGCAAAGGCCATTCGTGAAGTTGCACGCGAAGCGGTGAAATTTCATCGCATAGGTTTAGTATTAAACAAAGTGAGGCAATTTGAAGAAAATTCTCTTTCAATTCCTCGTGAAATTCCATATCTGGGAGAAATTTTGGAGTGCGATGAAATTCGTGATGCTGATAAAACAGGTAAAAGCTTTTTCGAAATTGCGGAAAATCCTGTATTCAAAGCAGTGCGAGAATTTCTTGCAAGGTTAAACATTATAGAATATAGATTGTGCGAAGAGAGGGTGAAATGACCGCTATCGTAACGAATTTACAGGAAGTTTTAAGCCAACCGCAGAACAAACTGATCGAACGAGCACTTGCTAATAAAATGTTGCCAGTTGGATATGCATGTAGCATGGTTCCTATTCCCCTTTTGTCCATTAAACCGCTTTTCCCGGTACGATTGCGCGCAGCAGGCATAACATCGACAGAATTGGGGGATTTATATCTTTCAAGCGTAATATGTTCCCTCTCGAGAAGTCTCCTTGAATATGCTCTTAGCGGAGAATACGATTTTCTTAGAGGATTTGTATTCGTTGCAAGTTGTGATCACCTTCGCCGATTGTACGATAATTTAGCGTACTGTCAAAATGTTAGTTTTAATCACATCTTAGATATCCCACACCGTTATAGCGAGGCATCTGTTGAGTGGACAATTGATGAATTTCAGCGTTTTGCAAAAAAGCTTTCATCGCATTTTGGTATCGGTATTGATAATGAATGCATAATGCAAGCCATTCACAAAAAAGAAGAGCTCCATGCAATTCTTCGCCGCATAAGTGAAATGCGCAAATTACCTCATCCCCCATTTACAGGCACAGATTATCACCGCCTTATCGTTGCAACTCAAATTGTACCAATTGATGATGCCATTCAGCTTGCGAAAGAATTTTATGAGATGGTAACACAGCGCGGTAAAGTGCCTCCTCAGCGAGCCCGCGTGATGATTGTAGGAGGAAATCTCGATGATCCAACCTTTACTGAAATAATCGAATCGCAAGGCGCTCTTGTGGTAGCTGACCGATACTGTACGGGGAGCTTTCCAGAACTTGAACCATACGAGACGGAGGGCAATGCGTTTGAAATTATGGCAAAACGAGTGCTCGCTTTAAACCGATGCCCCCGTATGATGGAGGGGTATTCGACGCGGTTGGAATACATTTTACACCTTTATAGAGAATACGCAGTTGATGGAATTATCATTGAATCCATAAAATTTTGCGATACCTGGGGCGTTGAAACGAGCGCCATGGTAACTCAGTTGCGGGAGATGGGCATACCTGTGTTGCGCCTTGAACGAGAATATCGCTTAAGCGGCGAGGGCCAACTTCGTACGCGCGTGCAAGCTTTTATCGAGAGCATGGGGAAATGATATGGCACAGATAAATTTTAAAGATCGTTTTGTCAGTAGGAAATACAAGCTCTTGAATTGGTTATATATCGCAATGATGGCGATCAAAAATGGCCCATATGATATGACCCGAGATCTGATCAAATATCCGTGGCTATGGGAGCTTTTAAAAGTTAATCGCTTGCTTACGAAGTTGACGGAGGGACGAACCGGTAACTATCGAAAAGCGATCGCAATGCTCATTCATGAAGTGACAAAAGAAGTGATACACCTTCTTGAAGGAATCTTCCATCGAAGTGACATGCTCGTACTTCATGAAGATATGGTGCCACCTGAAATTTTGCGCGCAATGGGGCTTTCGCCGTGGATGCCAGAACTTCTTGGAATTCTTCTTCCATTGTTAGAACCGCGCGCGATGGAACAATACATCGATGTTGCAGAAAATGAAGGAATACCGCCCGATGTATGCAGCCTTCCAAAAGCAGTTGTGGGAATGGCGCAAAAAAATCGTATTCCACCTGCTGTCGCCGTGGTAACATCGAATCTCCCGTGCGATGGGGGTATGACATCGTATCTATATGTCCAAAAGAACGCAAAAGCGCCAGTGTTTCGACTCGATATTCCACACAATTTCAAAGATGTGAGAGCAGAAAAGTATTTTGCGGGTGAATTGCGCCGAATGATTGCTTGGCTGGAGGAACATACACCCGGTAAAATGGATTGGGATAAATTAAAAGTCATTTGCGAAGAGCGAAATAAAATGCAGGAATACGAACTCGAGTTATGGGATTTAGTTTCGCAAAAACCTGCACCATTGACTGCGGAAGCTGTATATTTGGGACATTTATGGTTTTTCAATGTATGTGCAGGATTGAAGTCGGGAACGCGGGTTTTTCAAAAGTTGGTATCGCTTGCGAAAGAAAATGTTGAGAAGGGAATTTATGCCCTCGATGATGAAAAATATCGAGTGCTTTTATGGAATCCCCCAACGCTTCATGCGATAGATCTTTTTGTATGGGCCGAAAAGCGGTATGGCGTTTCCTGTGTCATGGATAGTATGACATTTAATCGATTGCCCTTTATTGATACATCGAGCGAGGAGTCGATGCTCATCGGCATTGGCCGAAATATTATGAATGGACCTATGGCTCGGCATACGCGAGGTCCAATTGAAAATTACTTTGATGATATGTTTTACATTGTCAAAAGATTTAATATCGACATGATATGGATGGCAGGGCACATTGGATGCAAAAATACCCAGGCGCTTAATACTATCATGCGAGAAAAGTGCCGACAAAACAATGTTCCGTTGCTCATCATCGACTATGATCTTTCAGATACGCGAATCGTTCCGCGAGAAGGAATTTTTGCACAAGTGGAACATTTTATGGAAAACGTAATGCATGCAAAGGCAAAGAAAATTGCATAAGCAAGGAGACAGTAATATGTTTTTTGCTGGATGCGATATTGGCTCAACGACAGGGAAAGCGGTAATTATCAGCGATGAGGGAATCCTGGGGCATTCGATTGTACCGAGAGAAATAGATCCCGAAGAGACAGCACTTATTGCGCTTAATGAAGCGATGAAAAATTTAAAAGATGTGAGAACGCATAAGGACATTGCATATATTGTTGGGACAGGATATGGGAGGTGTGAGATTTCCTTTGCACATGAAAATATTTCAGAAATAAGTTGCCATGCCATGGGAGCATATTTTTGCGATCCGAAAATTAAAACAATTGTCGATATAGGCGGTCAGGATGTAAAAGGAATTGCATTGAACGATGATGGGACGGTGAAAGAGTTTGTGATGAACGATAAATGCGCTGCCGGCACAGGACGTTTTTTTGAGGCGATGAGCAGAATTTTTCGAATGGAATTGTCGGAATTTTCGGAATTATCCCTTAAGGCAAAGCGAGCCATTCCGGTTACTGCACAGTGCAGCGTTTTTGCGGAAAGCGAAGTAATAAGCCTTTTAGCGCGAAAAAATCCACCGGAAGAGATAGCTGCAGGGGTGCAGGCTGCGGTTGCAAAACGCTGTTTTGTTCTTTTAAAG
>JAOAAF010000024.1 GCA_026419015.1 Spirochaetota bacterium | reverse complement strand
CCCCATACCCTGAGCCTATGGATGATTGGGCGCAAGTGTATCGTGTGGAAAATCTTAATATTTGGAGCATTCGCACAAAGCACTTTGGATACGAAAAATTGGTGAAAGTTCTTTCACCAATGAATTTTTTGGATTACATGCTCACGCGATTTCACATTTTCCCTGAAATGGAAACGTTTAGCATTCGTGCGTTCAATCTGTTATCGAAGCTTTTAAAAGCGCGCACGTACGATATTATTCACGATGTGCAATGCCTCGCATGGGGCCTTTTACCGATGAAAGGTTTTGGCATACCAATAATAAGCACTGTTCATCATCCGCTTACGCGCGATCGCGAAGCGGATTTCATCCGCGATAGCTCTTTTTGGGAATATGCGACGACCATTCTTTTTTATCCGCTTACAATGCAAAAGGTTGTAATTAATAGATTAGATCGAATTATTACTTCCTCAAGAGAAGGGGTTGAAGAACTGCATAAGGCATTTAGTCTTTCAAAAGAAAAAATTTCGATCGTATACAACGGCCTCGATGTGGATGTTTTCCGCAACAGCGGCAAGAAGCGTGAGGAAAATTCTTTGCTTTTTGTCGGCAATACCGAAGATTTTAAAAAAGGAATAAAATATCTTTTGGAGATGCTCGCATTGCTTCCCCGAAACGTGCGCCTTACCATTGTGGATGAAGGACCTCCAAAAAAAATGTCTGCATTTGATTATGCAAAACGGTTAGGTGTTGCGGAACGGATAGAGTTTACGGGAAAAGTTGCCCTTGAAACATTAGTGAATCTGTATTGTACTAAAACGATTGTAGTTATTTCCTCCCTTCATGAAGGCTTTGGACTTCCAGCAGCCGAGGGAATGGCGTGTGAGACGGCGGTTGTTTCAACCGATTCTGGAGCGCTGAAAGAAGTGATCGCAAATTGGGAGACAGGGATCCTCGTTCCTGCGAAAAATCCCCGCGCAATGGCAGATGCAGTTATGAAACTATTAGAAAATAAAAAGCTGAGAGAAAAGATGGGAAAAGCGGGAAGGAAGAGAGCGGTGGAGTTATTTTCGTGGCAGTCTGCTGCAAAGAATACTCTTACCGTGTATGAGGATGTGATTGCCAAATACAGGAGTGGAAGATGAAAATTTGCCTTTTAAGTTATCGGGGTAACCCATACTGTGGAGGGCAAGGGGTGTACCTCATGTACATCGCACGGGAGCTTGTGAAGTTAGGCCATGAGGTGCATGCAATTGTCGGCCCACCATACCCTTTCGAGATGGAAGGAGTTACTCTTCATCGAATAAGCAATCATAATTATTTTAATAAACCAACTAATTACATTAAACCGCACAAACCGTTTGCAACATTTCAACCGCTCAATTTCTATGAATTTGTGGCATCGAAATTCGGAATTTTCCCCGAGATCGAAACGTTTTCTTTGCGTGCATATTTAAAATTAAAAGAACTTTTAAAAGAACATCGATTTGATATCATACACGATAACCAATGTCTCGGCTATGGGTTTTTGCTCATCAAACTTTTTGGCATTCCATTCATTTCCACACTTCACCACCCACTTACCATTGATCGCAGTACGTGGTTTGAATATCCATCGGATTTTTTGCTCAAAGTAAAGCGCGTGCTGTACTATCCGCTCATCATGCAGCGCATTGTGACCAATCGCATGGATAAGATTATTACTGTTTCTCACGATTCCGCAAAGGAAATACATCGTGCGTTTAAAATTCCAATGGATAAAATATCAGTGGTATATAATGGAGTTGATGCGCAATTTTTTAAGCCTTTACCGCATGTGAAGAAAATAAAAAATAGTGCAATTTTTGTTGGAAATGTAGAGGATCGCAAAAAAGGAGTTTCGTATATATTGCGTGCGCTCAGCCTCACAAAAAATCGCGTGCATCTAACGATTGTCGATGGTGGTGCACCAAATCGCCGTTTCGTTCCGCACTGGATTGACCGATTTGGCATCAACGATCGCGTGACATTCATGGGGAAGATCTCCAACGAGAAGCTCGTAGAACTGTATGCGCGCAGCGAAATTGCGCTTTCGCCGTCGCTTTATGAAGGATTTGGATTTCCCGCCGCAGAAGCAATGGCATGCGAACTTCCCGTGATTGCGTCGAATGCAGGCGCACTTCCCGAAGTGGTGGGCGAGCACATGAAAACAGCAGTGGTTGTGCCTCCAAGAAATCCTGAGGCTATCGCTGAGGCGATCGACCTTTTGGTCGAAAATCCTCATTTGCGACATAAAATTGGTAAAGCGGCACGGATGCGAATACTTGAGCATTTTCGGTGGGAAAATGCAGCAAAGGAATTGGTGAAGGTGTACGAGGAGGTTATTCGTGCTTACCGTTGATTTCGATAAGCTGGGCGTGAAGGTCGGTGAGGTTGTGCTCGATGCGGGATGCGGGTTTGGGAGGCATAGTTTTGAGTGCATTAAGCGTGGCGCTCGAGTTTTCAGTATGGATATGGATATGGAATCGCTTTTGAAGGCGCGATTCACTCTTGCGCAAATTATTCGTGCGGGTGAAGCGCATGAGGAAGGGAAATATCTTACTCATATGGGCGATGCGCTTCGACTCCCCTTTAAGGATGAGACCTTCGATAGGATCATTTGCGCTGAGGTGATGGAGCACGTGCGCGATGACCGTATGGCGTGCAAAGAGTTAGTGCGCGTGTTAAAAAAAGGTGGAACTATTGCCATTACGGTGCCCACTTTTTTCAGCGAGTTGTTGTACGATGCATTGACATTCGAATATTTTTCGACACCAGGTGGGCATATACGAAAATATACGCCCAAAAAACTTGCACGCATTATGCGCGATTGTGGTCTCGAAATATATGCGATTGGATATAAGCATGCGCTGCATACCATTTGGTGGATGATTCGCTGCGTGGTAGGGTTGCATCGTGTGGAACATCCTTTTTCGAGAGGATATCATCGCTTTCTTACCATGGGGCTTTACTCTCACTTTATGCGCAACGTGGAAAAGTTTTTTAACTGGTTTTTCCCTAAAAGCGTTGTGCTGTATGGGATAAAGAGAAAAATATAGCTTTTGCAACATACAATCGGAAATAGGCTTTCGGATTTATCGGAAAAAAGTCAACGTTGTTTGTTTTTGCATAGCCCAAAGGAAACATGAAAAACTGCATTTGTACGCGAGAGTTATTGAAAACCCTTGCATGGGAGATTGTGTTTTGGAGAAAATTAAGTTAAATGCCAAGATTATATGGTGAGAAGAAAAGATAACCGCAATTGAGCGAACATTTTATGTTTTGCTAGATGCAGAAATGAGAGTGGGCAAGAGTGTGCGGCGCATTTTACCGCAATGCGTATCCATTCTTCTCAAGCGCTGCGATGACTGTTTTTTGGAGTTCATCAATCTGGGATGGTTCGAGCGTCTTTTCGTTTGATCCAAAAACAACTTTTAACGAAACAGACTTTTTCCCAAGAGGAATTGGCGCACCTTCATATATCGAAATGATTTCGCAGCTTCGAACAAGTTGAGTTGATGCGCGAACAATATCGCAAAGGTTCGCTGCATATTCGCGCGAAGGAGCGAGTACTGAAACTTCAAACGGAACTTCTGGAAATCGTGGTAATTCGGTGAACTTTTGCGGGAGTTTTTCCGCAGCCATGAGCGCATCGACGTCTAAATCGAAAAATGCACCGTGGCCTTTCATGTCGAGTGCTTCTATAGTTGCAGGATGCAATTCGCCTATTAATCCGATTTCTTTATCCATCGCGCGCACTATTGCAGATCTGCCCGGATGTGCATACGGTGGAAGCGACGTAGTTTCGGGGATGATGTGAAAATTTTTTATATTTAATTTTGAAAGCAATAGGGAAATGATTTGCCGTGCGCGGTAATACAGCGGGGTAGATGGTTTGCGTGCATAGACAATCCCAGCCACAAAGGTTTTTTCTTGTGCAAGATTTGGCGACTGTTTATCGTCTTTCAGGTACACCCTTCCAAGTTCGAATATTTGAAATTCATCGCGAAATCGCTGATTCAATGCCGCATTATTAAATAAGTTTGGCAGTAAACTTCTGCGCAATCTATCCTGTTCCATTGAAAGAGGGTTTTTTAGTTTCAATTCCTTATCGCTGGAAAGTCCAAGTTTTTTAAGTTGTGCTTCTCCAACAAATGAATAGTTGCTCACCTCAATGAGATGGTTATCTTTCACCATGATGTCTTTTATTAAACGTTCAAAAGCGCGTTTTTCATTTTTTTCTGGCGGGGCACACGGGACAAGCGGCGCTTTTGGTTCAATGTTGTCGTAGCCATGTATTCGACCTACCTCCTCGACAATATCATCGGGAATGGATATATCTTTTGTTGCGCGGAAAGAAGGAACTTCAATTGAGAGCGTATCGCCAGATTCTGTGATGGTGAATTGAAGCGATTTCAAAATATTGCATATTTCAGAATTGGATATATTTGTTCCTAATTTCCGGCGAATAAACGAGAAAGAGGTAGTGATGGAAATTTTTTTAAGCTTTTTTGGATAGGCGTCGACGATGGAAGTGATTGCCTCTGCCTGTGGGATGATTTCCTTTATGAGTTGATAGCAGCGAATAATGGCGCGTGGACAAAGTTCTGGATCGAGCGATTTTTCGAAGCGAATCGCCGCCTCGGTGCGAAGGTTATAACGGCCAGCAGTGCGGCGAATGTGGATTGGATTAAAGTTTGCTGCTTCAAGAACAATTTCCTGTGTAGAATCGTCGATTTCGCTTTCGCCACCTCCCATCACTCCAGCCAGTGCAATTGGCCCACCCGCATCTGCAATGACAATATCGTCTTTTGAAAGAACGTGTGTGTTCCCGTCGAGCGTGGTAATCGGTTCACCATCGCGAGCCATGCGGACGATAATTGTATTCCCGCGAAGTTTTTTGCGATCAAAGGCGTGCATAGGTTCGCCAATTTCGGACATCACGTAGTTAGTAATATCGACAATATTGTTTATGGGACGCATGCCAATCGCAGTGATTCGAGCTTTCAGCCAACTTGGCGAAGGAGCAATGTTGATGTTTTTCACATATAGCCCACAGTATCTTGGAGCTGCATCGCCGTTTTCGATGACCACTGCAAGCGCATCCGATTTACCAAAACTTTTTTCAATCGAATAATCGACGGGGTCGATGAGTTTTCTACCGAAAAGTGCTGCGATTTCGCGAGCGAATCCTTCATGACACCATAAATCGGGACGATGAGTAATTGATTTGTTGTCAATTTCAATGCGTACATCGTACCATTCCTTAAAAATTTCGTTTAATGGTTTTCCCAATTGCGTATGGGGAGGAAGTATTATGATGCCCGAATGATCGTCGGAAAGACCAAGTTCTTTTTCGGAACACAACATGCCGCAGGATTCTTCTCCGCGTATTTTTGTCTTGTGAACCGTAAAACCTTCTTTCAACGTTGTTCCGCAAGGGGCGAGGGCAACTATATCGCCTTTTTTGTGATTCGGAGCACCGCACACAATGCGGACTTTTTCTTTACCGGTATCGACATCGACCAACGTAAGTTTATCGGCATGCGGGTGAGGCATGATATCGATTATTTTCGCGGCAATCACCTGTGCTAAGTGAGGGTTCATTGGTTCAATTGATTCTATTTCTGCGGTGGACATCGTAAGGCGCTCAACCACCTCTTCTACTGAAAGATTTGTTAGATCCACTAAATCCGAAAGCGTATTCCACGATAACCACATATACCGTGCTCCTTATTAGAATTGGCACACGAAGCGAATATCGCCGCTTAAAAAATGGCGGATGTCATTAATGCCATATCGCATCATCACAAGGCGGTTTAATCCCAAACCGAAGGCAAAACCCGACCACTGGTCGGGGTCAATGTTGCCATAGCGAAGCACATTGGGATGCACTAATCCGCACGGTAAAAGCTCAACCCAACCGCTTTGCTTGCAGACGCTACAGCCTTTACCATTGCAAATTAAACAATGGATATCCAGTTCAAATCCTGGTTCAACGAAGGGGAAATACCCTGGGCGCAAGCGAATGGTTACTTCTGTTTTGAAAATCTCCCGTAAGAGAACTTTCATGAAGTAAATCAAATGCGCGACGCTTATCTCTCGATCGACCATCATGCCTTCCACTTGGTAAAATGTGTTTTCGTGGGATGCATCGGTCGCTTCGTAGCGGAAAACGCGCCCTGGCCCAATGACGCGAAACGGTGGGCGGTGGGTTTCCATACCGCGGACTTGGATTGCGGAAGTGTGGGTTCGCAAAAGATTCCCATCCTCGGTCCAGAAAGTGTCCTGCATATCTCTGGCGGGATGATACCAGGGAATGTTTAGCGCTTCGAAATTATAGTAATCTGTCTCAACTTCGGGACCATCGAGAATGGTAAAGCCCATTGACGTGAAAATGTCTTCGATTTCGTATTGAATTTGCGATATCGGGTGAAGGTGACCTCGACTATATTCTCCCGTCGAGCGTGGGGAATCGAGGCTCACGTCGATCCATTCTTCATCGATGAGGCGGGAAAATCTTGAGGCCCGAATGGTGTCAAGTTTACTTTGAATCGCATGTTCTATTTTAGTTTTTATTTCATTCGCAAGTTTCCCAATAAAGCTGCGCTTTTCGGAAGGGAGCTCTCCTAACCCTCGCAAGATTTGGGTAAGTTCCCCTTTTCTTCCCAAAAATCGTACGCGAATTTCTTCAATTTCTTCCTCTTTTGTGGTCTGCGATAATGCAGTTTCCGCAGCAGCGTAAATGGCATGAATTTTTTCTTCCATTGGACGTGTCCAAAAATAATTTATAAGTTGGAAATCGGCAGAAAATACACACAAAAGAAAAGCCGTAAAAGTCAAGAAAAAATGCACCAGCGAAAATGCCTGAACGTATCGGCCAAACAATTTCTAAAAAAACGCCGTAACGCGAATTATAAAATGCCGATTGTTATTGACAATTTTATTTGCTTGCGGCAAGTTTATTGAGAAACGCTTAGTATTTGACATGTGATTGCAATGGACGGTTTTCGAAAAATTCAATCGGGCGAGCTTTTCTGCCAAAGTGCGAAGTTCTTTGTATGAATTTATTGGGGAAAGTTTCATGTTGGATCGAGGTTTTTGGGGGAGCGCATTTTTGGCATAATTCCCGAAGGTTACTTATGATATCGAATGCAACGTAAGTTTATTTAATGGATAAAATTTTTATGATTGTGGAGGGGTTCGTATGTTTTTTCGAAAGCATAAAATTCCAGGTGTTGAAATTATCCCCCCAGCACGGATTTCAGGAATAAAAAACATCACCTTTGGGAAAGATATTGTTATAGATAGTTATACGTTCATTTATGCACGAAAACCGATGAAAATCGGCAACAATGTCCACATCGCAAGCTTTACGTTTTTAAATGGTGCAGAATCCATTACCATTGGGGATTTTGTTGGCATCTATCAAGGGGCGAAGGTATATGCAGGGACCGATGATTTCCGAGATTGGGGATTTGGCAATATTACCATTCCCGAGGAGTTTCGAAATCCTCAACGTCGGCCGGTAGTCATTGAAAGGTTTTGCGTACTGGGGGCAAATTGCGTTATTGGACCAGGAGTGACAATTGGCGAAGGATGTTCGGTGGGTGCGTGTTCGGTGGTGACGCGCGATCTTGAACCATGGGGCATCTACATTGGGAATAAACGCGTTGCAGAGAGAAATCGGGATGGCGTTCTCAAAAACTATGAGCGATATCTTGAGTCGCTGCGAAAAAAATAATGAGAAGCACAATTATTATTTTCAATCACGCATCGAGGAGTGAGCTATGGAATGCAATGAGGATAAAAATTTAAAAATGTGCAATTGTTCGTACGAACCGTGTTCGCGCAAAGGGATATGTTGCGAATGCCTCGCATACCATCGGCGATCAAAACAGTTGCCTGCCTGTTTTTTCCCCGCTGATGCAGAGCGCACGTATGACCGCTCGTATAAACATTTTGCAAAGTTGGTGATGGAGGGGCGAGCGTAGCTTTTTGTGTATCTTTCAATGAGAGGGGTGCGCAAATAACCAATGAGCAGTAAAACACTTGCAGTAAGTGCTGAAAGCGAAAGTGATGGCGAGAAATTGCATAAAAGCACATTAAAACGTATTGGAAGGTTTTTTGCGTCGATAGTTCGTATCTTCTCATTTTTTGAAAGAGAAGCAGAACTTCAGCGAATGATCGACTCGCTTGAGAAACATCACCGTACAGTTTTTGAAACAACGGGGAACGCCACAATTGTCATTGAAGAGGACACCACTATTTCGCTTGTAAACAGCGATTTCGAGAAGCTTTCGGGGTATTCGAAAAAAGAAATCGAAGGCAATATGAGTTGGACGGTATTTATCGATAAAGATGATGTAGGGAAAATGCTTTATTACCATCGGCTTCGAAGAATTGATCCGCACGCAGCGCCGCGAAATTATTATTTTAAGTTTATCGATCGCTATGGCAATGCGAAAGATATTTACATGACGATCGCGATGATTCCTGGTACAAAAAAGAGCATCGCATCGTTTAAGGATATCACCGAACAGAGGCGGCTTGAGGTTGAGGCACTTGAAATTGCAGAGCGCGAACGGCGTGCAATTGGCTCTGACTTGCACGATGGGCTTGGGCCGCATTTGGTGGGGATAAAATATATGCTTACAATTTTAAAGCATAAAATGGATGGCCGCAAAATACCCGAAGCGAAAAATATCGATGAAATATTGCTCTATGTCGATGAAGCTATTCAGAGGACACGCCATTTGGTGAAAAATTTATGTCCTGTGGATATCGACCCCACGGGCCTCGAACATGCATTGCGGACGTTGGCAGAAGAAACCGCTCGCCTGTTTGGGGTAAAATGTTCTGTTGCCTTTGATGCTGATGCAGCGGTGCTCAACAACACTGCTTCCACTCAGCTGTACTTCATTGCAAGAGAAGCGGTAAATAATGCTATAAAGCATTCTGGCGCAACTGAGATTGGTATTTCTATGCGGCGAACAGCTAATTCCCTCGTGTTCAGCGTGGCCGACAATGGGCGGGGCATTGAACCTTCGCTTCAGGGTGGTGGTGCCGGAATCGCCATTATGAAATATCGCGCACGGCTTATCAATGCACTTCTCGATGTGATTCCGGGAGAAAATGGTGGAACAATGGTAGTGTGCGTGTTGCAGGGAAATCCCTTGCGGGAAGAGGTTTTTTTGCATGCGTGAAAAAAAATCATCTTCTTTTGAGCAAACAAAAATTCTCCTTGTTGAAGATCATCCGATTTTTCGGAAAGGTTTGAAGGAAATAATAAATAACCAACCAGGGATGGTGGTAATTGGGGAGTGCAGTAGCGCTCGTGAGGCATACGAAATTGTGCGCACGCAAAAGCCCAAGTTGGCAATCATCGATATATCGCTTAAGGACTCTAATGGGATTGCCCTTATTAAAGAGATTCGTCAATTGAGTCCCGAAACGCTGGTGTTGGTGCTTTCAATGCATGACGAGCACATTTATGCAGAGCGCGCATTGCGCGCTGGTGCGCGCGGCTATGTGATGAAACATCAACCGCCGGAAGTGGTCATTGACGCAATTAATCACATTTTAGATGGGAAGATTTTTGTGAGCGATGATATTGCGACAAAAATTTTTACTCATTTTATTGAAGGTTTGCCTGCTCACCGTTCTCCAATCGATTTGCTTTCCGACAGGGAATTGGAGGTGTTTGAACTAATTGGTCAAGGGTTGGGAACGCGACAAATTGCCGAACGCCTTGGCGTGAGCGCAAAAACCGTCGAAAACCACCGCGCGCATATTAAAGAGAAGATGAATTTTACCAGTGCAATTGAACTCATCCAGCATGCCACACTTTGGGTGCAAAAAAAATAACTATATTGTCTAAAACTGTATTTCGCGTGATCGCGCATGCAATCGATGGTGAGAATAACATGACTTTTATTCTCATTGTTTCTTATATGCGTCAATTCAAATATGATGGAAACTCCACACTGCCGCATCAATAGCACAAAATACTCTAAAGAATCAAAGCACCGAAGTGAGTTAATTTGTGGCATATAATCAAAAAAAATAGTAGAATGAAAAAAGGGGTCAGAGCCATAGATTTTCGTTTGTATTGAATCAAGGGGTACATTCGACCTCATTTGGGGAATTTTTACTGGTAAAAAAATGTTCACTTGTGCTTGACAAATCAAGCAGTTTGCAGTAAATTAATATATGTATTGCTTGCTAAGTCAAGCAAAAGCGGCAAATGTCACAAAGGGCGGAAATAGGGGCATTTTTGCGGGCGATTCGAGAAGAGCGCGGCATTACGCTCAGAGAAGCAGAAGCATTAAGTGGAATTTCAAATTCGTATCTTAATCAAATTGAGACGGGGAAGGTCAGCAAACCGTCGCCGAAAATATTGCGCAAACTCAGCAATCTCTATCACATTTCCTACGATCTATTGTTAGAAAAATGCGGATACGAACTTCCCGATATACTGCTCGATCCTGCCGAAAAACTTCCAAAAGCCATTGTTCTTATCATCGATGACAATGGATTCGACCGTGCTCTTATCCGTACCATGCTGGAAAAAGATTCTGAGATGAGCTATGAGGTCATCGAAGCGGAAAATGGCAGCGAGGCGATAAAAAAATCGGAAAAATACCCACCCGATGTTGTGTTGTTAGATTATCGGCTTGGAACCGAGGATGGGCTGGAAGTGCTCAATGTGCTTAAAAAAAATATTATTTTGCGCAATGTGCCGGTAATTATGCTTACCGGATATGGCAATGAGGAGCTTGCGGTAAAAGCGTTAAAAATGGGTGCAGTGAACTATTTCAACAAAGATTATATCAAGCCGGAAAACTTTTTCTCTGCGATTAAAAATGCAATAGGGAAAAAGAGAATCCTTGAATCTATTGCGTTCCACAAGAAATCAAATAACGATGCATCTGAGCAGTGCGAGGCAATTGCATTTTCTGTGGCAACAATTATTGAAGCAGCAGCCCGCCTTGTTGAGGAGTACCCTTCAATTGCATTTTCAGATGAATATGCAACAATTCTTCGCGAAGCGCGGCACATCATGGGTATTTTAGCAAAAAACTCATAGGGGAAAAAGAACATGAATTTACCACAATCTCACCAGCCGTTGAATCGAGAAATTCGCATTCTGCTGTTAGAAGATAGCGATGCTGACCATATGCTTGTTGAAAGCGAAATCCGAAATGCAAACATTGCCCATCGCATGCATCGCGTTGCAAATAGGGAAGAATTTCGGCGTGCGCTTAGTGAGTTTTTGCCAGAAGTCATTATTTGCGATTTTAATATTCCTTCGTACGATGGCTTTCAGTCGCTTAAAGATGCAAAAAACTACAATCCCGATATTCCGTGCATCTTTATAAGCAGCGTATTGGGCGAAGAAAAGGCGGTGGAACTCATCAAACGCGGCGCAAGCGATTTTGTGAATAAGCAGTATCTTATGCGACTGCCTTCTGCGATCACACGCGCCATTCACGAGGCAGATGAGCACTATCGTCGAAAACGCGCTGAAGAAGCGCTCGAGAGGCTTCGCAGAAGAAACGTTCTCATTCTCGATTCTGCAAGTGAGGGAATTGCCGGTTTTGACAATGAGATGCGCTTCATCTTTATTAACCGCTCTGGGTTAAATATGTTAGGGTATAACTTTAAAGATCTCATTGGTCAACCGTTCGATATCATCATTGCCGAAAAGCCGAAACGAAAGGAAAATCCGGTTGGAATACAAGGGTTTGGGCTTGTGGGGACAGCATCGGGGATGAGCCTGCTTAAACTTCGCCGAAAGGATGGCAGTTGCTTTTTTGCAGAATTTACCCTTACCACCATTACCGAAGAGCACGAATCCCTTTCCGCTGTGCTTTCCTTCAGCGATGTGTCTTCGAGATTGCAGGCAGAAGCAGAGGTACAAAAGAGCTTTGAAAAAATGCGCAAAGTTCTTTTCGATAGCATCCATGCGATGTCTATGGCACTTGAATTTCGCGATCCTTACACAGCAGGCCATCAGCGGCGCGTTGCCGATCTTGCGGAAGCGATATCGCACAAGTTAGGGCTCGATGCCAATCGAGTGGATGGCATTCGCCTTGCCGGTGTGGTGCACGATATTGGGAAAATCTATGTTCCTGCCGAAATTCTCACACGACCGGGAAAACTTTCCTCTGCGGAATTCGAGCTCATTAAAATCCATTCGGAAGCAGGGTACACAATTTTAAAGGATGTTGAATATCCGTGGCCAATTGCCGAAGCGGTGTACCAACATCACGAACGGCTCGATGGATCTGGATATCCGCGCAAACTGAAAAATGATGAAATTATTTTAGAGGCCCGTATAATTGGCGTTGCCGATGTCGTCGAAGCAATTGCATCGCATAGGCCCTATCGTCCTGCGCTTGGGTTGGAAAAAGCGCTCGATGAAATACGCAAGAGGAAAAACCAGCAGTACGATGCAAATGTTGCCGAGGCATGCATTGCCGTCTTCGAAGAAGGTTTTCGTTTTAAAGAGTAACATTCGCAAAATGGGGTGAAGGGTGCGATGAACGAAGAAGCGCAAAAATTCCTGATCTTGGTGGTGGATGACGATGAATCGATTAGAAATTTTCTTCGCACCGCATTAGAGCGCGTCGGCTATGAGGTGGAAGAGGCAATGCATGGCAGTGAGGCATTGCACAGGGCGATGCAGCGTCCTCCTGCGCTTGTCATTTCCGATATCCTCATGCCGGTGATGGATGGTTTTCAACTGTGCATGGAATTGAAAAAGGATGATCGGTTGTGCGCTATTCCTTTTATTTTTTATACTGGCACCTATCTCGATCAGGAGGATGAAAAGTTCGCACGCTCGCTCGGTGCTGATGATTTTATTACAAGGCCAATTGAATTGAAGGAATTTTTAAAACGGATAGAACAGGTATTGCAAAACGCAATTCGCACCAAAAGGCAAAATGTACGTAAAGAGATGTCAATAACCAATCATTTTCAGCAATATCGCGCATCGCTTATTCGAAAGCTTGAGCAAAAGGTGGAAGAGCTTAAAATTGCGAAGGAAAAAATTGAACAAGACCTTGTGATGCGAATGCTCATCGAGTCAAAGCTTCGCGAAAGCGAGGAGCTTTTCCGCGCAGTATTTGAGCAACACGCTGCGGTAAAACTTTTAATTGATCCAGAAACGGGAAAAATTCTCGATGCAAACTACGCAGCTGCAAACTTTTATGGATGGAGCAGAGAACAGTTAAAAACGATGTACATTCAACAAATTAATACTCTTCCGCCAGAACGAATAAAAGAAGAAATGGAACGAGCTCGATCTGCCAAGCGCGTTCATTTCAACTTTCGCCATCGCCGCGCAGATGGAAGTATTCGCGATGTGGAAGTGTATTCAAGCGCCATTAAAATTCGAGACCGTGAATTCCTGCATTCTATTATCCACGATGTCACCGATAAAAAAATAATGGAGGAGGCATTAATAAGAAGCGAGGAGCGCTACCGCACGCTGGTAGAGACGCAGCTTGAGGCAATCTGCCGGTGGAAACTCGACACCGAGCTTACGTTTGTGAACGCTGCGTATTGCAATATGCTTGGGAAAACGCGCGAAGAGCTGATTGGCAAAAACTGGATTGAGTTTGTTCCTGAAAGCGCACGCGATGAGGTGTTACAAACCTATCACAGTGCCGCGCGCGAAAAGCAGTCGGTGACATACGAACACGAGGTCGACACGCCAAAAGGGAGAAGGTGGTACCGTTGGCATGATGTGCCCGTGTGCGATCAGCACGGCGAAGTGATTGAGTTTCAATCGGTAGGGCACGACATTACCGAAAGGGTCATTGCAGAACAAAAACTAAAACAAAGCGAGGAAAAATACCGAGCGTTAGTGGAAAATGCGCCATGTATCATTTGCACCCTTTTGCCCGATGGCACCACGGAGTATGTCAATCCGTATGTTAAAAAAATCACTGGGTATTCCTCGGACGAGCTTCTTGGGAAAAATTGGTGGGAAATCTTTTACCCGGCAGATTTGCAAAAACAGGTAAAATCGCTCTATAACGATTTTAAAAATGCGGATGTCCATCAGTATCAGATGACGCTAGTAACAAAAAATGGTGAGGTGCGCATCATTGCGTGGGATTCTTTCAATGAGTATGGTGCCGATGGACAAATACGTAAAATCAATGGAATTGGCATCGATGTTACCGAACGCATTAAAGCGGAAGAAAAGCTTAAAGAGCTAAGTGCAAATCTTCAAGGGTTGGTCGAGGTTCGTACCGCCGAGCTTAAACGGGCCCACCAAGAGCTCGAATCCTTTGTCTATACCGTTGCGCACGATTTGCGCGCGCCTGTCCGCCACATTAGCGGCTTTTTGCAGTTTTTGCGCAACGAGCTTGGCACTGGCATATCGGAGAAAGCAATTCGCTTTTTAAACGTCATCGATGAAGCGGCAACGCACATGAGTGCGCTAATCGATGGCCTTTTAGATTTTGCGCGGTTGGGCAAAATTGAATTGAGGATAGTGCCATTAGACATGCAGAAGCTCGTGCAAGAGGTGCTTGAAGATTTCAAATCCGATATTGAACGGTATCGGTTTTCAGTTTCATGCAGTTCGCTTCCTACAATTATGGCGGATCCTGCGCTTATGCGCGCCGCGTTGGTTAACCTTATTGGCAATGCGATTAAATTTTCCCGCACAAGCGCTCAGCCCCAAATTCGCATTGAGTGCAATCCTTCTGATAAAGAATACGTCATTTCAATTCGCGATAACGGTATTGGCTTCGATATGCAGTATGAAGACAAACTCTTTGGCATCTTTCAGCGACTACATAGCGAAAAGGAATATGTGGGCACCGGCATTGGCCTGGCATCGGTAAAACAGATAATCGCGCGCCATGGGGGGCGAATATGGGCAGAAGGCGAAGTGGGGAAAGGGGCGTGTTTTTATTTTTCAATTCCAAAGACAAATGGCATCACTGATATCCCTTCTTTGGACTCGCAGAAAGCTTTAGGGTAGGGAGGTGGATGTATGAGCAATAAAAAAACAATCCTTCTTGTAGAAGATAGCGATCGCGATGCAGAGCTCATTGCGATGGCGTTTGAACATGCAAAAATTAATGTAGAGATTCATCGCGCCCACGATGGGGTGGAGGCGCTTGAACTTTTACATGGGCATGCTCTTGTATCAACTACGCCATCGCTGGTGCTGCTGGATATGAAGCTTCCGCGATTAAACGGCAAAGAAGTGCTCAGGAAAATAAAAAGCAACCAATTCACTCGAAACATTCCTGTGGTGATGCTGACATCATCCCAGGACGTCAGGGATATCGAGGAATGCTATAAGCTCGGAGTGAATGCGTATGTGGTAAAACCCATCGACTTTAATGCACTTTTTGAGACGCTTGCCATCACGGGGAAATTCTGGTGCAATGTAAATAAAATATCGGGAGAGTATTAAACCAGTATAGAAAAGGAATATGTGGTATGGATGAAATGGGAGAACAGACATTTGTGCGGGAATCCTTCCTTGCATCGATCATCGATGCACTCCCCATCCCGGTATTTTATAAAGACAAAAGACATCCATGGTGTGTATCGCAATTGCAACCGTGCGTTTTGCGAAATAATTTTAGGTCTTCCACGAATAAAGACCGTGTGACCCACTGGAACAGACAAACCGAAGAAACATTTGGCATTCCAAAAGAACGTGCGCTCATCGTGGCGCTTAACAATCATGCTACCAATAAGCAAATAAAGCAGCCAATTCAGGTTATTGCAAAATTCGAGTGAGGGTGCTTATGAAAGATTTTGATTCAAATTATGGGTTTTGTCCGGTTTCAAATGAAGCGGCAACAGAATATGAACAGAAGCGCGATGAACTGGTAGCCTATGTTGATAGCGCCATGTTCGCACAAAAGGATATCGAAGCACTAATAGGGGCACGTGGTGCTGATCTTATGAAGAACAATCATCGAAATCACGCCGCGTTCATTTCGATGGTGCTCTCTTTCAATCGATTTGATGTGCTCTATGCCATGTTGCCATGGGTGTATCGCGCATATCATAATCACGGGTTTTCGTACGACTACTTTCCTCGCGAACTTGAGTGCTGGATTTTAGCGCTTTATACTCATCTTTCGCCTGAGAGCGCGAGGGAAATTGAACCGCTTTATAGAAGATTAATTGATCTCCATGAAGATTCCATATCCCGATCAAAAACAACACAAAACTTCGATCGGTTAATAATGGTTTCCGATCGGTGGAGGAATTCTTATCTGCGTTATCGACAATCACTTTTGAACGCAGACATTAATGCATGTATGGAAATTGCTAAGTCAGATTGTCGAAATCGCGCGGATGCGATTGAATTTCAATTGAATGTTATTCAACCAGCATTGTATTGGATTGGTGATTTGTGGGAGCGGGGAGAAATAACCGTTGCGGAAGAACACATGGCGACAGCTATTTGTGCACGGGTGATCTCAGGACTTACATGGATGTTTAGGGATCGCAAGTTGCAACATGGAAGAGCAACAGTTTTGGCAGTTACCGGCGAACACCACGAGCTTGGTGCCTGGATGGTTGCTGATGCGTTGGAAACAGAAGGGTGGGATGTAGCCTTTTTAGGTGGAAACATCCCCATTCCTGACCTTATGGCGCATTTAGCGATCATGCAGCCACATGTGTTAGCGCTTTCTGCGGCGATGCCATATAATGTGCTTTATGCGAAGCGAATAATTGCCCGTGTGAAAAAAGATAGCAGTATGAGGAACATGAAAATAATTGTGGGGGGACTTGCGTTTTTGTCGTTTCCGAACCTTTGGAAAGACATTGGTGCCGATGCCTTCGGAGAAAATGCAAAGGAAGCAGTTAAAAAGGCAAATGAATTTTGGAGCAGAATGAAAGCTAATGAAATGTGAGCGCGATTACAGAATAAAACCTTAAATTGTATAACTACTTCATTCCCTGTTCAATTAAAAGTTCAAAGCGATTTTTTTCTGCGAATGCAAGCGAGGTAAAGTTTCGATAAAGCTGTATTTCTAAATTATCGACTCGAATCTCGGTAGGGATTACCGAATAACCTGGGTACGAATCTTGAAGGGCTTTGATTTCGCGTGCGATTGCAGGAAGATCATTTTTAGAAAGCTCCGATGAAAGGCCGCCATCGGGGAGGGTGAATCGATACGCAATTTCGCCGTTGTCGAACATTGCAAGCGATAATACTGTGGGAACAATTTTCTTTTTCCCTTCTATGATTTTTGGATGCAATTCTGGATTTATTTCGGTTATTGTGCATTCGTTGCTTAATTCCCGTTTAAGTTGATAGATAATTACAGGTTTTTTCGATGTTGCAAGAGGAGAGCTTTGATTGTTTGCAATGGCATTCTTCACAGCACTTTCGGCAAAGAGGTACAGGCGCGTTAAATAATCGTAGAGCAACTCTGCCGGTTTGCGAAAAAATACAAAACCACCGCGCTCATCCACAACAAAGAAGTAGCAGTATTTGCTTTCAGATTGAAAGAAAATTTGAACCACATCGCTTTGAGCTTTATCTGTTATAAGGCGCAAATAGTTGAGTTCGGGAATGAGCGGATCCACTTTTATTTTGTTTTCCACTCCTGTGTTGTACGAAAGGCTATACAAAAGCTTTACTTCGGAATCGAAAGGGCGGCATGTAATTTCGATTGAATTCCCAAACTTTTTGCTTGAAAACACGAAGTACGTGTTTTGCATCATCGTCACGTATCGCAATCGCACGCTGTGGCTATGTGTATGAAAGAAGTTGTATAAGTCTTTTGAAAGCGATTGAAGCCAATCGAACTCTTTGCTGGCGCGGTATGGATACGATGATGTTAATCGAAGTGCGCTTTCGTACGGCATATTGCTTGAAAGCGTCCCAGTTAAAACTCGCGCAAAAAGGGGCGCGATGTCGTTAAAATTAGCGTATCGCTCATAGCGCGTCTCGCCCCAACTGTTATGGTAAAGGAAAATGATTTCTTCAATGCGCTTTGCATACTTGGTATGGAGGTTAATAATAATATAGCTTATAAGTGGGAAAGGATCTCGTAGAAAATATGAGCTGTGAATATTCAGTTTTTTAAATGAGAAATGAGCGGTAATATCGCTTAGAAGATCGCGCAAAAAATTTGCATCCGGCTGGTATATGCCTGCGGCAAAATCTATGCGCGTGTAATCTTTTAAAAATAGCCTATTCATTCCAATCCACGCTATTATTGCAACGAGACTTCGTTCGCTGTGAACAACGATTTTTGTTGGAACATTGTTGATGATTGCTCTTTTTGAAAGAATCCACAACTCCTTGTTGCCTTTGGTTCCCGAATATTCCACCAGCAGCAATTTTTCTGGCGGATACATTTTAAACGATAGCGAGTTGTCGATTTTGTTATCGGAAATCGCAAAATGCGAATAAATTTTTCGGCTTATCCCTTTTATTTGCTCATCGGTAAATCGGTGTGCTAGCTTGCGCGATTCTATGTTAGTGATGATGTCGCGATAGCCTTGGAGCACAAACCGCTTCGTGTTGTTTAAAAGTGCATTTACCGCATTGATGTCCCAGTTTTCAAAATTGTCCATTCGTTCGAGGTCGGTGCTTAGCCATCCCCATTTACGGATAAATTCTCTCATAACTGCAATCTTTTCGCTGGGTGCATCATTCCCTTTTTTCTCGTACCGCGACAGTTTAGGATCGACTTTAAGATAAAACGATGTTTTTAGTATTTCCGTTGCTTTTGGGTCTTTGATCACATTATGGTAATAATTATACACCTCATTGAACATAATAATATAAGAATCTACGCTGCTTATGTCGAATTTTCCTTCGTGCACGTTTTTTTTAATGAGATTGCTGATGAATGGATTTTCTGCAGAACCGCGAAGGTAGCGTTCGAGTAACCCAAGTTTGATGATCGATTTGTATGGATTCCCAAGCGATTTAAGTATTTGAAAAATGGCACTGCCAAGAAATTCTTCTTTCGGAACTGAATGGAGATTGCCCAAATCGACAAAGGAGTCGAAAAGTCCTGCACTTTTTGCAAGCTCAAGCCATTTTTGGTATGCGGAATCGGGAGTATTTGCAGGTACCACCCACCAGAAAGGAATTTTCCCCGCAACGATAATCGAACTTCGAAAAAATTCTTCCTTAAGTAAGATTCCTAAGGCAGAACCGGTAAATGCTTCATCCTCGTCTTCGTCGAATATGTTTTGCTTTACTTTAGAAATATCGTTAAGAAAAAAGTGAACTTCCAAATTAAAATGTTCAGCGATCCACTCCTCGATGAGATGGCACTTTTTCCTAAAATTTGCGATTGCTTCTTCGCTGTATTTTTGTTCATCAGCGCAAACCCAGAAATCCAAATCGGATTGCTCCGTGAAAGCGATTGTCCCGCCGCTTCCCATGAGCGCAAACATTTGGATGAATGGCTCTTTGGGTTGCTCGGCGCTAATAGGTGCTTGGGGGAATCTGCTGCGAATAAATGCAAGCCCTTTCCCTGTGGGAGTATATCCATAAATTCCTTTCACGATTTCGTTCGATTGGATATACCCTGGCAGCGAGGGGTGATTGTTTGAAATAATAAACGGCAATGCTTCGAAAAGTTCAATGTGGTGAGGATTTGCAAATGATGCGTATAAGCGTCCCAACCGATCTGCATTGTACCGCTCAAAACGCGATTTGAGCGTATTAATTTGGCGAATGAGCGCTTCGCGTTTGCTTTCTTCCATTTAATCGTTTACTTGAAACACAAAATTGCATTTTTCGCACGGTTATGCGAAAAATGAGAAGGATAAAAAAAGATATACAAGTTGATCAAAACCATTATATAAAATGCATTTCTGGCGGGCAATTATTATTTTTTTGATTTTTAAGGATTCCTTTCCAATACGTTTGCGATGTAGGTGCGATAATCCTTAAGCAAATCGACCTGTACCTGACGCTTGAGTGGCTGTTTATCTTTGTCGGTGATGAGCCGCACGCGGGGGTTAAGGGGATAAAGCCTGTTCATCTCTTCCACGATTGCAATTTCTCCGTTTTCCAAGCGCACCAAATCTCCTGGCTTTAAGAAAAAGCTTCCTTCATTGAGCGAAAGTCCAAGTGCCCGTATGAAATCGCGAAAGTCGGGAGGGAGGAAGTGATGGATGGCTTTAAATGGCGCATAGATCATGTTGAGCATCAACCGAAGCGCTTCGGCGCTTGAATATACCTTGCCATACGGGCGCTCAGAGACGAGTGCGGAGTACACATCGCATATGCTCATGAGGCGCACTTCGCGTGGCAATTTCTGCTGTATGTGATCGAGATCAAATCCAAATGGATAGCCGTTGCTGTCGGTGCGTTCGTGGTGCAATATAACGATTTGTTTTTCAAGTTCGTTCATGTAAGGATTGTTTTCAATAATTTTATATCCGACATGGGGATGTCCTTTTACGATATCGAATTCTTCGTCGCTGAGTTTTGCTTTCGTGAGAATATCTTTTGCAACCGAAGTTTTGCCAATATCGTGAAAAAGTCCGCCCATGCCCATTGCCATCTGCACCTCTTTGCTGAATTCCAGCTTATATGCCAAAAGTGCACCCAAAATTGAAACATTTGTCGAGTGAAGGTAATCGTATTCGTCGAGGCTTTTCAGTTTCATGAGCGGATTGAAAATTTCATCCTTGCGATCGGAAATTTCCTCGAGTACGCGGTTTATCAATTTACGCGAAGCATCAATTTTACTTTTGGTGAGAAGTTGTGACGGAGAGCTTTTGTAATTTTCACGGAGGAAGTCGAAAATTTCCTTCGCATTTTCAATTACTTCTCCTTGTAGTTTCTGCGAAACTACATGATCGATTGCAACCTGTTTTGCATCTTTCGTTCTTTTCAATGCAGGATTATAATATAGATACCGAACATTTTCGGAAAGCAGGTGCTTTTGCAAGGATGCCGTGAATTCACGGTACGCTTCGAGAATTACATTGCCGTATTCATCCATTAAATCGTATGCGTATTGCGCACCTGGTTTGATTAAACGGATGTCGAGGTGAACAAGAGTTTGATCGCGATTATTTTTCTCATCATGAACCATCGCAAATGTCTTCCCTTTTTTTGTGGTGCGCGTTTTTAAAAAACTTTATTACAAGTATTCTTTTTCGAAATTCTCCTTTGAAGTAATTGTAAAGAAATTGTAAAGCCGTGCTGTTTCAAAAATTTGTTTAATGGAATCGCTCAAATCGTAAAACACAAGGCGGATGTTTTTGCTCATCGCAGCGTTGAGAAATTTTACTAATGTTCCTATTGCAGAAGAATCAATGAACGAAAGTTCCGAACAATCGATGGCAATGATTTTTGGATTTTTGGAAATTTCTTCTTCCCATATCTTTTCAACTTTATGAATGCTGTCGATAAAAAATTCACCTTTTATGTGGAAAATGCAAATACTGTTCTTTTTTTCAACAGTGAGGTGAACCATCCACCAGATATCCTTTAAACTGCAAAATTATTGCTAAAATTATCTAAACAATAACAGCAACAGATGATATTTTCAATATTTTTTTCTTTTTTTCATTAAAAATTTATAGCGGCAATGCTCCATTCCATGGGGTTCTCTATACATAGTGTCAAAACTACTTTTCGCATTTTAGACAAAAAATCCAATGCGAGTGCATTGTAAAATGACAAATAAATCTCGCATGTTGAAGAATTTATTACTAATATCCTACTCGAATACAATTTCAGCAATATACGGCGTCTTCGAATGCGATGTGCCGTAATAAAAGTTTTTTTCGTTTATTTCCACTGCATCGTTGTATGCTTCAACAATACCCACAACATGAACAATCGCACCAATCATTGTGAAGAGCCCACCGATTACGTATTTTGATTTTTTTTCAGAATCTTCATAATCGCCTTTATACGCTTTATAGAAATAATACGCTGCGGTGCCGTATGAAGCTCCTGTCAGAAGGCAGAATCCTGCTCCTTTTAAATCTTCGCGGAGGTAAATGTGCCCACCTCCAGGCACAATCAACGAGAGCAGACACGCAAGCCGTGGATCGCGGTATGAAGTTGGGGATTGTAGCTCGCGCCGTTCGGGAACCTTGTTGCTTAATTCGTCAACAACCGTCTGAGGCCTTTCGGCTTTTTTGCCAGCTTGTTCTTCCACAGTAATCGGATATATTGCTGGTGCAATATAAAAAAACATCATGCACAGTGCGATGCAGAAAAAAACGCATCCTGCAATGCATTTTTTCGTTGAATTCGTCATGTGGATTCCTCCATTATCCAAAAATAATCTTCGTTATTTCATGGTATCGCATTCGATATAATTCATGTGCGATTCATGCGTGTGTCCTTAAGCGCATATTCTTCTCGATCGAACAAATGCACAACCATTATTACGCCATTTAATCCAAAAAATAAGTTATTTGCTTTATCGGTAAAATCAACTATTTTTCTCACTTTAATGTGGTAACTTTATTTCGACCTGCATGTTTTGACATATACAGCGCTTTGTCCGCACGTTCGATGATGCTTTTATTGTCAATGTCGATTTTTGGTATAAACTCCGTTACTCCAAGGGAAATAGTGACGCTTAACAAGCCTTTTTCGCTTTCTATTTTTGTTTTTTCAACTTGCTTTCGAATGCGCTCTGCAACCTGTTCGGCTTCTGTAATTGTAGCGTTGTACAGAATCACTGCGAATTCTTCTCCCCCATAGCGTGCTGCGACGTCGGTAGGGCGAATGTTTTGCATCACAATTCTGGCAACTTTTATGAGCACCATGTCGCCGCAGGTATGGCCGTAGGTATCGTTGAATTTTTTGAAATGATCAATATCCATCATGATGACTGAAAGCGGAACATTGTGCTGAAGAGCGCGCTCTCGCAATTCGGTTAGGGAGTTTTGGAAAAAATGGTGAATTTTAAGCTTGGTCATCATGTCGGTGGTGGCCATTTCGTACAGATAGGCGTTTTGAATTGCAATGCCTGCAAGGGAGGCAATGTTTAAGAGATATTCCTTTTCCTCTTCGCGGAAATCTTCGCCGTTAATTCTTCCTCCAAGCACGATGATCCCATTGATTTTGCCTTTGCCTTTCAGCGGTACCACGAGGGTTGGTTTCATCGCATTGATGATTTTAAGAGAACTGTCGTCGTTATCCAAAAGAGCATTGAGTTCTTCGAGGGTATAGCATCGATTGTTTTTTTCAAGAAGGCGAATGAGGTCCGATTGAGGATCAATTTCGTATTCGTGCTGATGATCGAGTTCAAAGCCTTTGTAATTGCGATGAAGGGAATATACGTCGTTGTCGATGCCTTTTTTTAAAAAAATGCCCGCTTTGAAAAGCTGCATCTGTCCCATACAGGTAAGCAAAATGGAATCGATGAGCACATTGTATTCTAACGTTGAATTGAGACCCTTGCTAATTTCTATGAGCTGCTTAAGGTCGTAAATCTTTCGCTCATAGAGTTCAATTTCGATGGGTACTTTAAATTCGGAATTCATTGCGCGATGAACATCAAATATTCGTTATCCACGATTTGTTCGTGTTTCTATAAAAAACAACTGTATTTTGCTTTGAACTTTTTGCAAGGATAAATTTTTCACAGTCAATTATTTATTTTATAATACCTCTTTTTTATTCAGAATTGCAAAAAAAATTTGGAAATTCACGACATAATTCGCAATGCATCTGCAAGAATTATTCTTCCGTCGTAGATGGCTTTTCCAACAATTGCTCCTTTCAGTCCGAGACAGGAGAGCGTTTTTAACCGCAAAAGATCTTCAATAGAGGCGATCCCGCCTGAAGCGATCAGCCGAATACCTGGTACCTCCTTTAAAAGCTTTTCCATTAATGCAATATTTGGGCCAGAAAGCATCCCATCAGTGGAGATGTCGGTAACAATAAATTCTTCTGCCCCCTTTTCGTGCAACGTTTTAATAAATTCCACAGCGGGGACGCTTGATACTTCTTTCCAGCCGTGGGTTGCAACATATGAGTTTTTCACATCGATGCCCACAATCAGATGATTGCGATATAATTGCCACAGCGCATCGAATTTTTGTGATAGAAGAACAGTTCCCACAATCACGCGCGAGATTCCTGCCGCGAGATATTCTTCAATCATCTCCTGAGTGCGAATTCCACCGCCAATTTCAATTGGAATTGAGAGCGATTTTGCAATTTTTTTTACTATTTCGGCATGGACAGGCTTCCCCTCAAATGCGCCATCGAGATCGACGATATGAATGAGTTTTGCCCCATCTGCTTCGAATGTTTTCGCAATCGTCAGGGGATCGTCAGAGTAGATAGTTTGTTTGGTTGGATCTCCCTGAACGAGGCGTACGCACTTGCCGCCTTTTAAATCTATTGCAGGAATTACGAGCATGCATGCCTCACGAAATTCTCAATTATTTTTAAACCGGCTATATGGCTTTTTTCTGGGTGAAATTGCGTCGCGATGAGATTTCCCCTTGAAACAACACAGGGGAAACGAATTCCGTATTCCACCGTGCCCACCACCCATTCGGGATCGACGGAGGTTGGGTAATAACTATGGATGAAATAAAAATAGGAGTCCGATGGAATTTTTTCAATAAATTTTGATTCTTTTTCCCATCGCACATTGTTCCATCCCATGTGAGGCACTTTAAGATGCGGGAAGGAAAATCGGCGCACCTGCCCCGGGATGATGCCAAGACCTTTATGATGACCAAATTCTTCGCTTGATTCGAAAAGCAGCTGAAATCCCAAACAAATGCCCATAAAAAAACCATTGCACATTATATAATCGCGCAAGAGATCTGTCCAACCGAGCGCATCGAGATGTTGCTTTGCCATGCCGAACGCGCCATCACCAGGAAGAATAACCGCAGTGGAATCGCGAAGCGAGTCAGGGTTTGAGGATATGCGAACGCGCGGGGTATATTTTTCAACTGCCTTTACTACTGAACGGAGATTCCCCATTCCATAATCGATGACGGTGATCACGAGATTGTACCCTTTGTGGATGGAATTTCGCCTTCGCGCGATTCGTCAAATGCCCATGCTTTGCGCAGGGCTATTGCAACAGATTTAAAAATTGATTCGTGGATGTGATGGCGGTTTTGCCCATGGTGAACAATAATGTGAAGATTAAATTCTGCATTGGTCGAAAGGGCGCGCAAAAATTCCAGCGTAAGCTCTTCGCTGTAGTTGCCAATGCGGCCGGTAAGTTCTGGACCGCGATAGCAAAAATAAGCTCTTCCCGAAAGATCAACCGCTGAGTGCGCAAGCGCATCGTCCATTGGGATCAAAGCATCGCCAAAACGGAGAATCCCCACCTTTTCCCCTAACGCTTTGTGGATGGCTTTTCCAAGGCATATGCCTACATCTTCAACGGTGTGGTGATCATCGACTTCGGTATCGCCCGTGCATTGAAGATCAAGTGCAAAATGCCCATGGCGTGCCATAGAGGAAAGCATGTGGTCGAAAAAGGGGATGCCGGTGAAAATCCGCGATGGCTGCGATGTATCGATTGCAAACGATAACTTAATGTCGGTTTCAGAGGTCCTTCTGGTGATAATTGCTTTTCGTTCCATAGCTGATAATTTTTGTTGTGCAGTGACAACGCTGCAATGGGGATGAGCAAATGGCAATTAAAATTCGAATCCCAAACTAAATATTATGTCGCGATTTCCCATTTCTGTGTAATAATATGGCCAAGCGAAGTCAAGCTTTAGTATGATAAGCGGGTACAGCGTAAAACGAAATCCAAAACCAACATCGGCCTTAAAATCGTCGAAACGGCCGTTTTCATCGCGCATGCGAAAATTTTTATCCCACGCCGAACCGCAATCCGCAAAGAGCACACCTCCGATGTTGCCAATGCCAAAAAAAAGCGGCCATCCAAATTTAATTCCTTCTATGAATATAAAGCGGAATTCCGCGCTTGTCAGAAACATGTTAGTGCCACTGTACGCGAAAATGGGATGTCCGCGAAGCGTGCTAAAACCGCCAATATAATAGCGGAAATATTCGCTATCGCGCCCCATCACGCGCCCGCCGATTGCTCGAAAGGCAAACACATAGCGTTTGGCAACAAGGAAGTATTTTCGCACATCGATATCGATGCTCGAATACACGTAATCTTGCCCGGTAAAATTAATCGATTGCGATGCAGCGATTTCTCCCCGCATGCCATCCAATGGTACCATGTATCCCCATAGCACGTTGTCGAAATTGAGGGATGCGGAAAATTGGTTTAAATTTGCAAATACATCGGGTTTTTTGCTTATGCGCGTATAGTCCCATTCGTAGCGGCTTGTTGAGAATGTGAAATTGCATCGGAAAAATCGCGTGAAGGGATAGCTGGCAACAAAATATCCACCATAGCGATCCATCGACACCGTATCCAGATATACGCTGTGAAGCATGCTATTGATGCCAATGAAAATGTCTTGCAGCGAATATATTCCAAAAAAGGGATTGCGCTGTCGAAAAATGCCTATGCCAAAATCCCATCGCTGTTTAAGATATAAATAAGCAAGATTGTAATCGATGTTGTTGCCTTCGCTGTAGCGAACGTAATTTATTGTGCCCACAAGCCGATGATCGCCAAGATAATCCGAAAGCGCAAGCTGAGTGAAGGCTGTAAATGCCCCGCGCCCTGCGGCAAATGCCCCTCCACCAAAAATGACAAGATAATCGGGCGTAAGGATGGGCGAGAAGTCATCGAGCACAGCGCGCGAAAGATCGAAATAGGAATTGCCAAATGAATGTTCAACGTAATCGGTGACTTTCTCCGATGAAGGAGCTCTACCTTCCATTGAGATGCTTTTCATAAAAATATCGTAACCCAGATTTTGATACCCAACAAAAGCAAGCGTTTTGCCATCAGGGAAAAATCGTGGATAAAAAGCGCCGCAGAGCACATCGGTGAGCTGCTCTTCTTTTCCGCTTTCAAGGTGTAAGCGGAAAATATTGTATATGCCCGTTCTGTTCGAAATGTAAGCAAGCGTTTTGCCATCACGCGAAATGTCCGTTTGAAGAATGTTTCCCGAATTCTCCATAACAACTGTTCGCGCCTTTGTCTGTATGTCAATTTTATGCAGTGCGTAGCGATTGTGTTCAATGTTGTTCGATGGATTTTTGTTCGTAGAAAAAAATACGCTGCGGCAATCAGGGCTAATTACGGGGTATCTGTCGCTGAAGAGATCGTCGGTGAGGCGAATGAGCTTGTTTTCCGAGATGTTGTAAAGGTAGATGTCTTCTGCGCGATTGTCTTGACCGCTAAACGCGATAAGCGAGGCATCGGCAGAAACGTAGGGATCGCGAATGGCTTTAAATGGCAATCGAAAATCTTTTATAATTCTTCCATTTTTCGGATTAATAAAAAAAATCACATCGCGCGAATTCGATTGCGCAACAAATGCAATGAATTTCCCATCTGCGCTCCACGTAAGATTGTTATTTAAAAGGTGCATTCCTTCAAAACGCGCATTGTTATCGCCCGTTACAATGGTTCGGATGGAATGTACCTTTTGTTCGCTTTTTGCGCGCACGCGACCGCTTTCGACTTTTTCTTCCTTCCAAGAAAGAATGCTAATGCTCGAATAGATGTCCTGGTTGGTGAGAAATGCAATTTCCTTGCCGTCGGGTGAGATGGCAGGGCAGGTATTAAAAATAGAATTGGTTTTTAGGTGGAATGTTAATTGTTCGCCTTCTTCATCGGCAAAATTCTTGTGTTTCACAAGGGGAAGATGTTTGCGTTTATAAAAACGTATCCATTCTTCGTTAAGCTCTTCGATTGTTTTGCCAGTGGCAATTTTTATTGCATCTTCAAAATCGAGATCGCGGATATTGCGAAAAAATTCGCCAAGTATTCCAGTACCATAAACCTGTTCTAGAAAATAAAAAAACGATTGCCCCTGTTTGTACAAAAGGTAGGCGCTTTTGATGCGCAGCTGAGTGAGTTCCATCATTGTGGCGTATTGCTCATTGACGAGAATATCGCGCATCACCATGTCGGCAGTTTCGTCATAGCCAGCTGAGAGGTATTCTGCTAGCCCTTCCATTATCCATAAAGGAATATTTCCCATCGAAAAGCGCGATATATCGGCCCCTGAGGTGTCGTGGTAGAGCATGTTGTATTGAAACGCATGTACCATTTCGTGAACTAGCACGTGGCGAAATTCTCGATATGAGCCCGTAAAAGGCACCACGACTCTATTTTTTAGTGCTTCGGTAAAACCGCCCACTCCTTCTCCGATAATTTGCATGATGATGTTATTGTTTTGAAAATCGATGTGCGAAGGGAATATTACAATGGGAATGATCATTGTTAGTTCATGGCGGAAAGAATTTGCAAGATGCACGTATGCTTCTTCTGCCATCTGTGCAGCGATGCGCGCAAGCGTGTGCGCGTTTTCGGGGAAATAAATATCGAAATGGATGGTGCGAAGCAGGCGCCACTCGAGCACATCGCGGTTTACTTTGTTTTTCCCGAAAGGCAACACGGGAGATATTTGCCAAAAAAGTGCTGTTGAAATTAAAAAAATAACGCATACGATACACAGCACTGCGTTTTTACTATGTCGAAAATTTATTCGCATTGTAAGGTATGGATGGACAGAATAGCTTTTATTTTCAACAAAAAAAGCTGGAATATTTTTCTTGACGATGCGTATGGATGTAATAACTGTGTCGCCGAAGCGGGTGTAGTTCAATGGTAGAACTTCAGCCTTCCAAGCTGATAGCGTGGGTTCGATTCCCATCACCCGCTCAATCGGGTCCCCTTTTGCATCGCATGCAAAGGGGATTTTTTATTTATTCCCCAAAAATCGCTTCGGTAAAAAGGATAAAGAAATATGGTATGTCCCATTTTTCCCCAGATGCGAAAGTGACAACGGTTCGCTTCAAACATGAGTTTGTGTTGATGCAATGAGAATTTTTATTTTTGTGCTTGACAAAATTTTGATTTCGAAATTTGTGTTTCTATATGAAGAAACACTTGAAAAACAACGCGATCGATAGTCAAAAAATCCTTTGGTGGTGGCGCGCGAAGCGGTTCTCCGCCTAAGGTGTGCGTTGAAGCAATTCGCAGCCGCGGGCGGAGAATCCGCCCGCGGCGTTTTTTGTCAGCCGCGGCAAATGCAAAAGCTGCGGCTTTTTATTCTTTGAGGTGAACAAAATGAAAAACGAGGAAAATCGCATTTACCCTTCGTATTCGCACGTGAAAAGGTTCGCGCGCATTTATAATCGAATTCCACTGTATAAGGAATTAAATCTTTCTCAAGTGGAATTCCTTTCAGTTGTAAAGGCGCTCTCGCAGGAAGGCGAGATAATTTTTTTGGAAAGCGCACGAACAAAGAAAAAATGGAGCCGATTTTCTTTCCTTGGGATAAAACCGCTACGCGTTATTTCATTCACAAAAAAGGGAGTGATTGAGGAAAAAGATGGGAAGCGTCGGCGGGTAGGGGATGATTTGTTTGAGTTTCTTAAACGAGAAATTCAATTATATCGATCGCCGAAATTTCCTGCATTTGGTGATTTTAATGGGGGACTTGCCGGCGTTTTTTCATACGAACTTGTGAATCGCTGCGGTATTTTGCGAAAGGCGATAAAGGAAAGCACTGATGTGCCGTTGGCGCTTCTTCTCCACATCGATGATTTTGTGGTCTACGATAATGTGAAAAATAAATTTTACGTTTCCACACCGCTATATGTTTCTTCAAATTCGTTGCATGCGCAGTACAATGCGGCGAAATTGCATCTTGATCGCTTGGAATCGGCTATCCTTACGTTGATGGGATCAACTTCTCTCCCCTTTCTTCCCGCGCGGCCACAGAGCGTATCTGTTCGATTTTTGGAGAAAAAGAATGTTTTTCTTAATAAAGTTCAAAAAGCAAAATCGCTCATTGCTGCCGGAGAAGCAATCCAGGTGGTTCTCAGCATGCGCGCCGCATTCGATGATGACATCGATCCCTATTTATTTTATTTAAAACTTCGTTCTGTAAATCCGTCGCCATATATGTTTTATTTAAAAACGAGGGATTTTACCGCAGTTGGAAGCTCGCCGGAAATCCACGTAAAAGTTCACGGCCAAACTGTCTATCTTAAACCAATTGCGGGTACTGTGGGACAAGGCAAAACGCGTAAGGAGAATCGGGAAAACAAGGAAATGCTTCTTTCTGATGAAAAAGAACGAGCAGAACATCTCATGCTTGTCGATTTGGCACGAAACGACCTTGCGCGGATTTCTGAAGGTAATCCTGTGATCGTTGAAACATTCATGCAACCTGAAGATTATTCTCATGTCATCCATCTCGTTTCGCTTGTGCGCACGCAAGTTGGAAATGGGAAAGACATTGTGGATGTCCTTAAAGAGACGTTTCCAGCAGGGACTGTAAGCGGGGCACCGAAAGTAAGAGCAATTGAAATAATCGATGAATTAGAGCCCATTCCGCGAGGTCCCTATGCTGGTGCGGTAGGATACGTTGGATTCAATGGCGTTTTGGATACCTGTATTGCCATTCGCACTGCATATTTCACAAAGAAAGAAAACTTCCTTCAGGCGGGAGCTGGCATTGTTTACGACAGCATTCCAGAAAAAGAATTCGCGGAAGTTCAAAAAAAATTAGAAGCGTTAGCAGTTAGTTTGGGGTTTGCCAAAAAGCATGCTGTAAAGGAGCGCGCACATGTTTCTCATGGTTGATAATTACGATTCGTTTACGTATAACATTGTGCAGTATTTCAAAGAAGAAGGACAACAAGTCGAAGTGATCCGAAACGATGCAGATCTTTCACGCGTGAATTTCTCCAACTACGTTGGGATTATTCTCTCGCCTGGCCCTTCTCGACCTGAAAATTCTGGTATCACTCTCGATATCATCAAACGCTGCGGCGATATCCCAATGCTTGGCATTTGCCTTGGGATGCAAGCAATGGTGTATTCGTATGGTGGGCGCATTGTGTC
>JAOAAF010000023.1 GCA_026419015.1 Spirochaetota bacterium | reverse complement strand
CTCGAATACCATGCGCCGCCGCGAATTGTTTTATACATCGTTCCAAATTTTGAATTAGGATACGGATTACCCGGATATGCTCGATAATCGCTAGAAGTCCATTCCGGAGCATTCCCGCACATATTAAGCGCCCCATACTCCGACTCGCCCGCACCTTCGAAAAAATTTATTGGAAGTAATCCTTTTGGAAACTTTTCAGTATATTCTTTTCTCACACCCGGATTTACCCAAAATTCTGCAACATTCGCCTTCGAAGAATCGAACAATCCCCATGGATACTCTCTCGGCTGTCGGATCATTTCAAAAGATTCATCTGCCTTGCGGATATACACCAGGCCTGTCCCGCGAGCAGCTTTTTCCCATTCTTTTTCGGTAGGTAGCCTTTTCCCCGCCCATCGCGCATACGATTCAGCTTCAAAATAGTTCACCAATACAGGAAAATCATCATCCCGTTCTATTCCATTCCACGAGAGCGGTAATGGGGCATTCATTTCTTTTATGTACCGCAAATAATCGCGGTTTGAAACTTCGTATTTGTCGATGTAAAAATCTTGCGTTTCGGAAATATGCTCGGGATATTCATCTTTGCCTCTTGCATTACTTCCCATCACAAATTTCCCTCCGGGCACGAATACCATCTCCCGACCATCCTTTTTCCCAACTATGAACGCTTTAAACCGACGAGGTTGCGGAAATGGTTTATCGGAAAAATCCCTTTTCCCTTTTTCGTGTGGAAGTAAAATTCCCACAAGACTTCCTGCTTTTAAACGGATTGCATCTTTTGGATTGTGGATCGAATAATACGCCATGTATCGGAAGATGCGATATTTCTCATTAATAAAAATCGGAGGTGATATGAGATCAACTCTACCAATAACTCTTTTGTCTTCAATGATTCCAAAATTTTCTCTATCAGGGCGATGCGAAAACAGAACAGAGACTATTCCATCTGCATGCAATGACTCAACAGTACCATAGATTTTGAATTCATCGCGCGTCAGTTCCACCCCATTGACCGATAAGGATAAGCAGACGACAAAATAAAAAACGATACAACAGAAAATGGTTTTTTTCATAAGTCGATTACCTTTAAATTTGAAGAAACTTTCGTTGCGGCCATACCAAACAGGTAAGTTTCGCGCCATACACCGCCGCGGTATCGATACCAATAATATTGCGTTCATCATCGACATAGGGTACCCCCCACTTCCCATGCAAGAGGTGAGTTGGCGTGTGTCCGAAAATAACTGTTTTCGGAAATCGTACGCGCGATTTATAAAATTTTTCTCGTATCCATATGACATCTTCCGCATTTTGCGCTTTTAAATCATTAACGTGCGGATCGATACCTGCATGGACTGCAATGAAATCATCGGCCTCATAATATAGAACAAGCGAACGATAAAATTGCCAGTGCGTTTTGGGAATGTGGAAAGAGCCAAGTCGCTCGCAATAGCTCCGTTGTGTTGCACCACCGCCGTTGTAAAAGTAATTTCCGTAAATGTCTTTTCCTTCTAAAAACTCAAGAAGCATTTGTTCGTGATTGCCTGTTAAAAAAATTGTTTTGTGCTGGTTTTTTATTCGCAATAAAAATTCGATAACATCGTACGAATATTTTCCTCGATCGATGTAATCTCCGAGAAATATCATCACATCGCCATTGCTCATTTCTCTTTTACATATCTCATACAATCGCACTAACTTATCTACACAACCATGGATATCACCCACAATGTAATACATCGTTCACCCATTGCGCGATTGAAATTACATTACATACGAGCTTATTCATTCATCAATATTATAAAAATTTTTTCGATACATTCACAATCAAATCTTAAATTTCAACGTGAAGATGACTACAACTCGCCAATTAAATTGTATTTTTAAGCACTCCAACATCTAAACCTTTTGAGCAATTTTATTGCATTAATTCCAACAAGTAATCGATTTAAAGACATTATCTTTTCAACTGTTTCATTGCAGGGAACCAATCGATGAAATTGGAATTTCGCTTTTTGGAAAACAACTCTTTAAAATATTTCATCACATTGACCCAATTGCCTTTTCCATTGCAATTGCATATTGTACCCACATGGATCAATGTGATTATAATAGAATATTCATAAATGTCAATACATATTTAGAGCACAAATGTGTAGCGGTAAACAATTATAAAGAGCGCATTTCTATGCGCTCTTTCTCGAATGCATTTTCTTTCATGTAAAAATGTTTTGTTGGTGAAACGAACTTATTTATTTTTGTGTAGAAGGAATTAAATTTTTATCCCCTTCTTTCGCTGGTTCTCCATTTGGTAATACAATTGTCCCCGATCCGCTTGGTGTGGTTTTTGTCTGTAGCATTTTCTCATAATCGGGGTTTCGCTCGATGCGTGCGCTATCTTTCAATTCGTCAACAAATTTCTTCATCTTAAATAAAAGCTTTTGCGTCGCAAGGTATTGCCGTATCATTTTTTCGGCTTGCTCGATGGTTTCGGCCTTGAATTTTGCTCGATTTTCATTATAAAACGTTTCAACTTCCTGATCGGTCACTCCGATTTCATTTTTGAACCTTTCTCGAATGTAATATTGCACTACTGCAGTATCATTCGCAACTTTGATCATCGCTTTTACTTCAGGTTTATCAAGGACTCCAGCTTGTACCGCTTTATTATACATAATGCGCTGATTTATTACCTCATTGAGAAAGATTTCCTTGTTTAAGGTAGGCAATTTTTTTACAAAATTTACATCCGATGCAAATTTATCGATATCCTCATTTGTGATATCAAATTTTATTTGCATAAGTGCATTTTTATGATGCGCATAGTACAGTTCATTAAGTTCATCGAGCGTAATAGTTTCACCGTCTATTTTCACAATCCAGTTGCTTTTCCCGCATGACTGTGACGCGATAAAGATTATCATCATCACCCCAACCAACCACCAATTAATCCTACGTCTTTTCATAATAATTTCCCCTTTAATCTAGTAAATATTTTTGTTAAACCGATTGTATGCTACCATTTCTTTCGACAATATTCTATAAAATACGAAAGAAGATAATTATTTTTTATGCTAAATGCCGCAACAATTTTTTTATTTCTTCAAGTTTTTTTTGTTCATCATTATCTTTTGATTGAAACAATAATACATTTTTATCGCCCCGATCGATCGAAAACCTAGTATCTTTTTTAAGCAATGCCACCAATTTATTGCGATTTACTATAGTAGAAGGATGGAATTTAAATCGAATGTATTTTTTATCTTCAATTATCTTTTCTATTCCAAGTTGGCTTGCAAGAACGCGAATTCTCTCACTTTCTATTAATGAATGGACAGTTATTGGATAGTCTCCAAAACGATCTTTCATTTCATTCACAAGTTCATCTATTTCTTTTTCATTTGTACACGATTCGAATCGTTTATAAATTTCCATTTTCTGACGTTCATCAGGAATGTAGTCGCTTGGAATATATAGGTTAATTTGAAGAGAAATTGCTGGGCGCAATTCTGGTAGGTGCATTTGCTTCTCACCTTTTAACTGCCTCACTGCATCTTCCAACATCTGGCAATAAAGATCGAACCCCACATCAACGATGTTTCCAGATTGCTCTTTCCCAAAAATATTTCCACATCCGCGGATTTCTAAGTCTTTCATAGCAATTTTAAAGCCACTTCCCAATTCAGTATATTCCGAAATAACCTGCAAGCGCTTCTTGGCAACATCGCTAAGCGGTTTGTTCCGCGGATAAAATAAATACGCATATGCTTTTGTCGCTGAACGCCCCACTCTGCCTTTAAGTTGGTAAAGTTGCGACAATCCAAAGGTATCCGCTCGGTTTATGATAATCGTGTTGACGTTTGGCATATCAAGCCCTGATTCAATAATCGCCGTGCTTACCAGTACATCGTATTTCTTTTCTAGAAAATCGATTATGACATCTTCAAGTTCATGCTCGCGCATCTGCCCATGCGCCACACAAAATCGCGCCTCAGGCACCAACTCGCGCAATATGCGCGCCTGTATATTTATTGTCTCCACACGATTGTGCACGTAAAATACTTGTCCGCCTCGTTCAATTTCGCTGAGAATTGCATTTCGCACAATATCGGGATTATCCTCGAGCACATATGTTTCAATTGCCTGCCTATTTTCAGGAGGTGTCTGGATGAGCGAAATGTCGCGTATCCCAGATATCGCCATGTACAATGTTCGAGGAATAGGAGTTGCCGTAAGGGTGAGTACATCCACGAGAGCCTTCATTTTTTTTATCATCTCTTTTTGTTTCACGCCAAAATGCTGTTCTTCATCAACTATCAAAAGGCCAAGGTTTTTAAAGACAACATCTTTCGACAGTAGCGCATGAGTGCCAATCACAATATCGACAGAACCTAAAGAAAGCATTTTTTTGATTTCCTTCGCTTCGTGCGGTGTTTTAAATCGAGACAACATTTCGATATTAATGGGATACCCTTCAAATCGCCTGCAAAATGTTGAATAGTGTTGCATTGCGAGGATTGTAGTTGGAACGAGAACCGCAACTTGTTTCCCTGCCATCACAGCTTTGAACGCAGCGCGAATAGCAACTTCTGTTTTTCCATACCCAACATCGCCGCACACGAGGCGATCCATTGGTCGGGGCGACTCCATATCATCTTTTACGTCTTCGATGCACGTGAGTTGGTCGGGAGTTTCTTCATACTCGAATTTGGCTTCAAATTCTTCTTGCCATACTGTGTCGGGGGGATATTGGAATCCTTCAAGCGCGCTTCGCATCGCATACAATGTTAAAAGTTCCTTTGCGAGTTCTTCAACGGATTGTTGCACTCTCTGGCGTATTCTGTTCCATGCTGATTTTTTCCCCAGTGCATCGATGCGTGGAGGTTTGCCCTCAATGCCAACATACTTCTGAAGAAGACCAATTTGATCAAGAGGAACATAGAGCATATCGCTCTCATCGTATTCAACCGCAATGAAATCGCGCTCTACTCCACTTGCTTCCATGCGCGTGGTTCCTCGAAAAATCCCAATGCCATGATGCAGATGCACCACATAATCTCCACTTTGCAAATCCAATACTGAAGTAAGCGCTAGCGATTGTTTTTTTTTAAAACGCGCCTTTTTTCTATACGATTTCCCAAAAATTTCGTGGTCGGAAAGGATAATCGTCTTTATTGCTTCAACTTCAAATCCTTCCTTCAACGGCAATAATAGTACCTGGAAAGCGGTTTGAATGTATTTCCCAAAATTGTGATGTGTGTTAAATTCTGAAAACAAGTCCGCAAGCCGCCGCGCCTGTCCTTCAAACGCTGTGGCAATAATGACATTCCAGCCATCAGCGATTTTTTTCGCAATATCCTCTTTTACATGAGTAACCCTTCCCAAATAGTTGGGAATGCTCTTGATTTTTGGATGTAGCGCATTTGCAGATTGCACCATCGTTGAAATTTCGATCGCATGAGGCCTGATTTCCTCCAACAAACTGCTTTTGAAAAGAATTTCAGGCGATACCGTAAACGGATTATCTTTTTTTTTATTATATAACTCAAAAAATGTTTTTTTTAAACTATCCCGCTGAGCATGAAGTTCATCGTAGTCAACATATACAATGCGAAATTTCTCACTTAAAAAGGAAAATAGATAGTCTGGCGAACACAACAAGGGGAAAAAGTCGATTAACCCTTTTACTCGGGCAGCAGGAAAATCGCCACCAATTCGATGAAATGGATTTTCCTTCTCTTCTTCATTCGCTCGTTGGATGAGATGGCGAAAATGTTCCCATTCCGATGAATTCAGAATTATTTCTCTTCGTGGGAAAATTGTTACTTTCGAAATTTCATCAATTGATCGTTGCGTTTCTACATCGAATTCCCGAAGAGAATCCACTGTATCACCATAAAAATCAATTCGACATGGTGATTCACGCCCTGGAATGAAAATATCGATTATGCCACCTTTCACCGAAAATTGCCCTGGATTTTCTACTCGATATTCTCTCGAATAACCATATTCGACCAATAAATTCACCAAATCTTCAAATGGCCATTCATCACCCCTTGATATTGTTAAACGATAGCGTAAAAAACGTTCTTTGTGAGGCATTGCGCGCAAAAACGCTTCTACGGTTGTGATCGTAATACAACATTCTTCAGAAAGAAGTCGATATATTGCAGAAATCCGTTCTGCCTCAATTTTTTCCGAAGGAAGTGCAAATTCATAAGGGAGCACCTCCCAAGAAGGTAACATTGACAATTTCGTCGGATCGATGAAACTTGTAAGATCGAGAAAAATATCATGCATTCGCTGATAATGGCGTGTGACAACAAGGATTGGCCTTGGATCATATGTGAAAATCGATGCGATGAGAAATGCACACGATGAAGGCGCTATTCCCTCAATTCGTTGTCCTTCTCTAATTGTCTTTAATGGGGAAAATTCTTCGGATTTAATATATTGTTCAATTATTGAATGCAACACCATTTCGATTAGAAACAACTGCTCATGGAAACGCAGAGGCGATTTTTGTCCAGTATTTCTTTGGAAGAGCTATTTTCATATTTTGTGAGCATTTTTTCAAGTTCATTTTTCCCTTGGAAATATTTATATCCATAAAACGATGTTGCACCATACCCAATGATTGAGGAAATCACACAGACAGCTGACAAGAGAGGAGTAATGATGTGAAAATTCGTATAATTATATATCGCGATTCCCGCTGCGAGGCATATGCTGGAAGAAGTGACAAAAAAAAGGGCATTATAACCATTTTCGAGTCTATTTTTTCTTTCATACATTAAATAATTTACCAATTTTTCATCTGAAAGTTTTTCAAACTCTCGTTTTTTTTCGAATTTAATCTCAAATTCACCAAAAACTGGATATTTGTAAGAATAAAAGTAACGCGAATTGACGCTTTTCCCATCCACGATTCGTTCGATTGTAAATTCATAGTTGCCAGGCTTCAAGGTAAGGGGAAGATTAGCAATGTAGATATTGCGTTGATACATTTTTGGAAGTACAAAAGAAGATGTTAAAATATTATTGTTATCCTTTTCTCGCAAGGTTATGTGGTATTTCACATTGTATCGGGCATCCCGCTCGCTGTAAAAATCTTGCCAAATGAAAGGAGGGTTCGAAGTCCCTATTGTTCCACAAGGAAATTTAAATGGTCCAAACGCATCAAAAGCGTAAAGTGGAGTTGAAAAAATACTCCCTATGAAAAGAAAAATTAAACCTTTAAAGAGTTTTGCAATGTGCTCATGGTTATAATGCAAAACGTTTTCTCTTTTCTTCATGTTCTTAAATCATTTCAATTAAATCAATAATTCCCTCAAACAGTGCAATTCCCTTTTTCGATATCGATAATCGATGTAATTTCACGCGCGCCATTGAAATGAGTTCGTCAATTCGATGAATGGAGTTTTCGTACGCTCCTACTTCTGACATAATTTTTTTTATATATTTGATATCGGAAGAATCCTTTTGTGGTAACGAAAGCAATTTGATGAATTTTTTTGCTTCTTTTTTGGAAATCGCAGCAAGTGTCTGAGCAACCAAAAGGGTAAATTTCCCTTCCTGAATATCAGAAACTGACGATTTCCCTGTTTTTTTGCTTTTACCAAATACCCCCAATACATCATCCCGCAATTGAAATGCCATTCCAAGGGGTAACGCAAAATCGTGAATTTTTTCAATTTCGTTGGCATCGTTTCTGCCCGATAACACATATCCCATTAGCGCTGGATACACCATGGTGTAATATGCTGTCTTCTCTGTACTAATTTCTGCGGCAATTTCAACAGGTGGAACAAACTTTGGTCGAGAATACAAAATATCGAGAATTTGACCAAAAGCTGTTCGCTCATAGGTTTCAGAAAAAATTCTTAAAAAGCTATCTTTTGCAATCGGCGCAAATTTTGACTCGGAAATTATTTCGATTGCAACCGCGAAGAGAATATCGGCCATCACGATGGCAATATCGGTGCCAATCAATTGATTGTGACTATATTTCGAATACTTTTTCTTTGCAACAATGTGCAACGCTGCTTTACCGCGACGGAGCATCGCTCGATCGATAATATCATCTTGGATGAGCAGAAATGAATGCATGAGTTCTAGCGCAGTTGCTATTTTTATTGCCTCGTCGATTTTAGCATTGCGTCTCGAATATTCAATAAAACTCGCTAAAAAAACTAACGGTCGTATTCTTTTTCCCGGGCGAAGGCAATACTCTCGCAAGTCGAGATATAACTGTTTTCGAATTCCTGTTGACGCAGCTATCTTCCGATGAAAAAAAAGATTGATTGTTTCATCGATGCGAGGACTATATTTCTTTGAAAAAAGTTCGAAAGGATTCGACATTTTTGGTTTCATAGTGTTCTTCGAATTCGGTATGAGAAAGTATGAGAAATGTCAATTGTTTTATTTGTCACTGATTTGAATTATTGGCGTAATGAAAAATACTTTACATATTATTTTAATGTTTAAAAGGACAAAATATGTTAGCAAAGCGAATTATTCCATGCCTTGATGTTGCAAATGGGCGCGTTGTAAAGGGTATCAATTTCGTCAACTTCCGCGATGCAGGTGATCCCGTTGAACAGGGGAAATATTACGATGACGAAGGTGCCGATGAATTGGTATTTTTAGACATTACCGCATCATCTGACAGAAGGGCAATTGTGCTTGAAATGGTGAAGCGCGTTGCAGAAACCATTAATATTCCTTTTACGGTAGGCGGAGGAATTCGTACTGTTGAAGATGTTCGTCTTATTCTCGAAAACGGTGCTGACAAAGTTTCAATAAATACTGCGGCGGTTCAAAATCCTCAACTTATTTTCGAATCTTCACAACGTTTCGGCTCTCAATGCATTGTGCTCGCGATAGACGCAAAGAGAGACGCTGGCGGAAATTGGAAAGTGTATTTGCATGGAGGAAGAACTCCAACAGAAATAGATGCAATAGAATGGGCGCAAAAAGGTTGCGAATTAGGTGCAGGGGAAATTCTTCTCACCAGCATGGATCGCGACGGGACCAAGATTGGATACGATCTCGATTTAACTCGTGCGATTGTGAATGCCGTCAACGTTCCTGTAATTGCATCAGGAGGTGTAGGTTCACTCGAACATCTCTATGAAGGGCTTGCTGTGGGAGGTGCTGATGCTGTCCTCGCTGCATCGATTTTCCATTTTAAGGAATATACCATACGCGATGCAAAAGAATACTTGCGTGGGCGTGGAATTCCAGTGCGTCTAATATAACATACACTTACAACAACTTTAAAAGAGCAATGGCAATGCCAATAAGGATAGCAAAGATAGAGAGAATTATTATTATCGCAAAAATATTAATAGAGGTTCTTTCCTCTTCCTCCGATTGCCATACATAATTCGGATCCATCGCAACTTTGATGTTTTCTTCTTCTTCGAAAAGATGGACGAGTATTCCTTTTGCCAATAGCGCATATGCTTCAATACCTTTACCCTCTATCCGTTCGATTTGGCGAATTCGCACATCGACGGGAAGAAATTTTTTATTTTGTTCATCATACGCATTAAAAGCTTTGGCGATTGGTATTGCTTTTGGATTTTTATCGACGATATTAATACGCACTCTATCGCCTACTTGAAGCTTATTAATATCTTTCCCTTTTATTGGAGAAAGGATAAAACTCCCTTCTAAAATTAGTTTTATTCCATCTACCCCCACTTTTGGCGCTTTTGTTTGTGCAACTTGTCCGCTCGCTTGTTTGCCCAATGTTACTTGTCCATCGGTCTCGCATTTCTGTTTTTCTAAACTCTGGATTTCCAGCTTACGAGTAATAATCGATTTTAATTCCACTTCAAGAGAGGTAGTATTCGTCGCAATAACGTTCATTATAAGCCGCTGTAAGCCGAGTGCATCTTGTATAACCTTTTGGATGAGCCTATTTAACGAAATTTCATCTTTGCTTTCCAAAAAACGATTAAGATCAGCGATAAACGTCCTTGTAAAGGATCGCACAATTCCTTCGCGCAATGTTCGCATTAAAATATCATCATGATCTCCAGTTTGGGCAATATCCACAAGCACTCGTTCAAATTCCCACCACTTTGTTTGAGGATCAAGATTATGAGGTAAAGGAGATGTCGTGACATAAACAAACGAATCAATAAGCTTTAAATTTTTAATATTGTAAAATAAAAGGATTGCACCTGACAGAGAAGACGATTTGAAAGTCCCTTTAATTACATAAAGATCGCGATACTTCCCTTCTACCATTTCGCGCGCCGATTTTTCGTCACCCCCAGTGTACTGCAAAGCAATTAAGTAGTTCAGATCTTTTTCATTAGCCATGCGATTGTTTTTTTGTTCCTCCATGAAATACCTCAAAGCCATTTGCACAATGCTTTGTTTTTACGTTGCATCATGTTTTCTTAATCGAAACGACCTTTTAATAATTATTATTTTTTTTGCATTGCCAATTTTATCCTCTCTAAAATTCTTCCCCGCTGAATTGGTTTTAAAATAAAATCCTGTGCTCCCATTTTTAAAAGATCTTCTACAACTCCTTTTGTTGTTTCATCGCTAATGAACACTACTTTTGCCTTCAAACCAAGATTTTTTAACTCATACAACAGCGCATAACCGTCCATTACTGGCATGTCCAAATCCGTAGTAATGAGATCAATATCGTTTTTGTGATTTTTATAGAATTTTAATGCTTCCTCGCCATTCGAAACAGCTGCCAAAATTTTGTACCCTTCTGATTCTAAAATTTGAACTATTTGTTTCCGATGAAATTCTTTATCTTCGACGACTAATACATTATATGGTTTTCCACTCGGTTTAATTCCATTAGGTGTTTTTGGATTAATTGATGGAAAATCATGCGCGCTTTTCATGATACATTGCTCCTCATGTAAAACTATCTAAAATTTTCGAACATGAGATTAATATGTCAATAAAAATATATTATAGCGAAATGAGTTCGTAGTCTCGTACTCCAATCCCCTCTTTTTCACAACATTCAAACAAATACTGCCAATCCTTTGAACCTGCAATTTTATTGATCACATTCTGCTCGCCCTTATACTCGAAATGGCGACTCCCTTCTAAAATGGTTGCATTATTTATCATATCTGCACAAGCTTTATCCAACGCAACGGGATCATGCGATGCCGCAATACCAATATTCTGTACTACTGGTGCATCATTCCAAGGAAAGCAATCGCAATCGGGAGAAATATTTATCATAAAATTAAAAAATATCCATTTATGTGGTTTTGTATCCATGATACCCTTTATGTATTCCGCAGTGCGTTCATGTAAAGGCTTCGCAGATGTTTTCCACACCACAGGTATTGCTGCATATGGACATACTACTATGCATTCACCACACCCAATGCAGATATTTTGATTGATTTGTGCCTTTTTATTTGCATTAAATACAATGGCATCAGCGGGACATTTTACAATGCATTTCCCACATGATTGACATTCGCTCTCTTTCACCTTTGGTTTGAATTCTGAATGAATTGTTTGTTTCCCAGATGGAGGCACGCACCCCATCGCAACATTTTTTAATGCACCGCCAAAACCATACAGTTCATGGCCTTTTACATGAGAAACCATAATCACGGAGTGAGCTTCATAAATTGCAGAAGCGATTTTTAATTCACCATAATGTTTTCCTTTATATGGAATGACTCGATAGTCGTTCCCGTTAAGCCCATCTGCAATGATCACGGGAGCTCCCACGCATTCCATGGTAAAACCGTGAAGTGAGGCGTTTTTCAAGTGATCGATGGCATTGCTTCGTGAACCACGATACAATGTATTCGTATCAGTAACGAACGGCTTCCCTCCAAGCGCATTTACAATATCGACAAACACACGAATAACTTGTGCAGGAATAAAAGCAATATTTCCATATTCTCCAAAGTGCGTTTTGATCGCAACAAATTCGTTCTTGCTAATTAATTTTGCAAATTCGGCTCTTTCAAACAATGCACGAATTTTTGAATAAATGTTTCCCTTACTGCCTGTGCGCAAATCGGTAAAATATACTTTACTCATACTCTCCTCTCAAAGGCATGCGAAATGTTTTTTAACTTTTAAATCCTATTTCATGATATTTTTAATAAAAAAATTTTGATTGCCAATTATATGAGTGCCATATTAATTTTCACAACTGTTTTTTCATTTCCATAGGATAATATAAATTTGAATGCCGAAGAAGTTTATTAAAAATTTTACCATAGAAGATGCATCGTCCTATTTCCAATCGATTGGCGAAAAGCCGTATCGCGCACGACAGCTGTTTAATTGGCTTTACGAATTCAATGTAGATTCGTTTGCGGCAATGACGAATTTCTCAAAAACGCTTCGCGCAAAGCTCGATGAAGATTTTTTAATTTCGCCACTTACTCTTGAAGAGCGTTTAATTTCTGCCGATGGTTCCGAAAAATATCTTTTTAAAACCCACGATGGCCATTTTATAGAGTCTGTGCTTATTCGCAGAGATGATTCTAATAAAGAGAGGACCACCATTTGCATTTCGAGCCAAATTGGATGTCCTATGGGTTGCCTCTTTTGCAATACGGCGCGAATAGGATATGTACGAAATTTGGAGACAGCGGAAATTTTAGATCAGATTTGTCAGGTGCGACGAATAAGTGGTATTAAAAATGACAATGTGGTTTTTATGGGCATGGGTGAACCCTTTCTAAATTACGATTCAGTGATGCGCGCTGCGGAAATTATGAACTATAGTTTCGGATTCCACATTTCTGTACGCCGCATTACAATTTCTACATGCGGCATAATAAAGCAAATAGAACGATATATTGACGAAAAACGCCCATATAATCTCGCGATATCGGTCAACGACACAATCCCCCAGCGAAGGGCACAACTTATGCCAGTGGAAAAAACTAATCCTATTGAAAAAGTGGCTCGATTGCTCGAACGGAAATTCCCCGCCACACGAAATCGCGTGACGTTGGAATATGTGATGCGTTCGGACAATATCGAAGAGCAAGATGCGCTCCGTTTAAAAAAGCTTTTCCGCCATAGTAAAATAAAAATAAACCTCATACGGCTTAATCAAACAGCACTCCGCTTAGACCCGCCATCGAATGAATCGATTGAAAAATTTGTTAAGGCACTTGAAGTAATGAATGTTCCCATCACAATTCGGAAAAGCTTTGGAGAGGACATCGACGCTGCATGCGGCCAACTTTCGGGAAAACGATATGACCATAGAATCCAAATTACCCAGCTAACAAAAGGAATTTTTCATGAACAAAGATGAAATTGAAAGGCTCATAAATCTACACATCAAACGCCTTAAAGATGAGTATGAGCTTTTAAACACAACAATACTCAATGCGATGCATCGCAATATCGATATAATGATTGAAAATTCTGAAAAATGGTTTGGGGACAATATTCCTCAGGAATTTCGCGATGTATTGAGTTCTCTTATGACATTGACCTATCTGTATTACCAAGAAAACAGCATGTTGAACCCATGGATTGCAGAAATCAATTATGAAGAATTTAAACCAGACGTGTTTGTGAATAATCTCATTACCGATATCGAATCTGTTCTCGGCATAAAAAACGTCATCGTACATCTTGAACTCGTTGATTCAACTCTTTACACATCAAAAAAGATATTGCGCGATTCTCTCCTTAATATTTTTCTTTCGATGACGCATTTTATGACATCGGATTCCATTATAAGAATTTCACTTTATGAAAAACCATCAATCTTTCGATTAACAATTCGCTTTGAGAAGCTTGGCGAAAATTTTCCCGATATCAATAAGCTCACCCGAGCTTTTTATTCGTACTACGATGGTACCGATTATCGGATTAACATAGGACTTTCGGTAGCGTTAGAAAATCTGAGAAACATTGGTGTAGTTGTAAAAATCGTTCGTTCTGCAGTTGATGCGCTCGAAATGGAATTTTCACTCCCTACTATGCATTTTTTTGAAATGGCAAGCAATTTTCAGAAAAGCGAAAAAGAGAATCCCAAACAAGCGAATCGAGAAACAATTATACTCTGCATTGACGATGCAATATTAGAAATGATTCTCAGCGAGGCGCTATCTCATGAAGGGTTAGCACCTATGCGTGGTTCACTTATGACCCTTCGTGAGGGCGATCATTCAGGCATGCACTTAATTGTTGAGTATGCATTCTTGAGAAAAAATCTCATTACTCCAGAGGAATTCGCACACATGGCAGTAAATGCAAAAAAAGCAATTGTAATACACAACAAAGACGAAAAATTAGATATTATAACATCGCAAAATATTTTAACAATCGGAAAGCCATTTGAAATCGAACAATTAATAACGGAATTAAGTTCGCCGTAATGTTCAATAAGTTTTGCACCAAATGATTGATAGCACGATCACAGAAAGAAAAAGGTATATTTGAAAAAAATAATACAGTTTCGCACTGTGCTATTCAAAAAGACATCTTGAAGAAAACCACGATAGGTTCACCAGCAAATTCATTTGATTAATTATCACATAGAAATTCAATTTTTGCGCATGCAATTTCGTAAAACCGATTTACAGCGCAGATTTATGAAGCTCTGTTTTAATTTCTTCAATATCAAAGATGGGAAGATCAGAGGAATAGTGTTGATAAAAAATTTGTGGTATTGGTGCATTGATCGAAATTGGTGTCTTTCTGGTTGGATGATCAAACTCTACAAATAACGAATGAAGGCAAATTGTATCAGGTGGTGTCTTTATTTTTGCTCCATATTTTGTATCTCCTAAAATCGGAAGACCTATCGATGATAGCTGAGCTCGAATCTGATGTTTTTTCCCTGTGATAAGGTGTATGAGAACAAATGCAATGGCATCTTTCTTATGAATAATTTTTATTCGCATCTCACCCCAGAAATCAGCACTTGCTACCTGGCTCGGAACCGTGATATCTCTTAATCGGCGCAGGGGAGTATGGATCTCATGCCAAGTGTTCAATGTTATAATATTTGTCGTATGCCATTCAACAATTCCACAATACAATTTGATCACACGCCGTTCGTTGAATTGCGAAAAAAGGCGTGATGCAGCTTTTGAGGTACGCGCAAATACTAACACTCCAGATACTTGTCTATCTAACCGATGAACAATTCCCAAAAAGACATCCCCTTTTTTATCATACTTTTTTTTTATGTATGATTTAACTTCATCGTAGGCGCACGTTTGCCCCGAAAAATCACTCTGTGTTAAAAGTCCACTTGGCTTGTTGATCGCTATGATATGGTTATCTTCGTATAAAGCTTCTATTTGCATGATGATTAATTTTTGTAAAACCCAGTTAAATGCAAGTACTAAAAATACTTTACAAAAAATCTTAGTCTTTTTTACTTGAAAGGCCCGGTTTAAATTCCATAAATAAACGCCGCTTTGCGGCACTGGATGCTCCTCAAGGGAACCGGCAAAATTAATTGACTAATTAAATCGCACGTTCAGGAGGGAGAACTAATGTTACAGGCATACAAGACAGATCAGATCCGAAATATTGTGATCGTTGGACATGGCAGCACTGGAAAATCAACCCTTTTCGACGCAATTCTCGTAATAGGCAAACATATTGAAAAAATTGGTAATCCTGCCCAAGGGACGCTTACGTCGGATTACGATGAGGAAGAGAAAGAGCGCCATATGTCAATACGCAGCGCGTTGGGTTTTGTTGAAATAGATGGAGTGAAAATTAATGTCATCGACACACCCGGTATGTCGGATTTCATCGGAGAAGCGCGCGCTGCATTACAAGTTGCCGAAACAGCAGTTCTTATAATCGATTCAGTAGACGGAATACAAATTGAAACAGAAAAAGCTTGGCGTTATTTACGCGAAAACGCTATCCCAACAATAGTGTTTGTCAATAAAATGGATAAGGAACGTGCGAGTTACGAGATTATTGAAAAAATTAAAGCCGGAATGGGCAATAATGTCATTCCTGTAAGCATTCCGATTGGAAGTGCGGATACTCTTAAAGGAGTAATCGATCTGATTGAGATGAAAGCAAAAATGCCAAAACCCGACGGCAAAGATGTCACCACAACAGAAATTCCTGCCGATCTTAAGGCCTTTGCTGAGGAATCCCGTGCAAAGTTGGTCGAACTCGCTGCTGAAGGAGATGATGAACTTATTGAAAAATTTCTTGAGGGTGCAGAACTTACCAACGATGAAATCCGTCGCGGGATAAAAAATCAACTTGCAACGGCAAAAATAATACCTGTTATTTTCGGCTCAGCAATTAAAATGGTTGGAATTACCACGCTGCTTACAATGATCAAAGATTTCGCTCCATCACCGCCAGTGGGGAAAGAGTTTAAGGGAATAAATCCAAACGACGAAAGCAAAGAAATAACAATCAAAGCATATACTGAAGGAGCTTTTTCTGCAATCGTATGGAAAACGTACATCGATCAATACGCGGGGAGATTTAATTATATCAAAGTTATTACCGGCGAACTTTTCCCTGATTCTGAATTTTTAAACTCAACGAAAAACACAAAAGAACGAGCATCAAAATTGTATACGATGGTTGGGAACAAACAATACGAAGTTCCAAAACTTTGTGCTGGTGACATTGGAGTTATTGTAAAATTAGAAAAAACATGCACGCTCGATACTCTCTGCGATTCCAAATCGCCCATAAAATTGCCCATCGTAAAGCTTCCTCAACCGGTTTTTTCACTTGCCGTAGAATCGACAAAAAAAGGCGAAGAAGATAAAATCGCTCAAGTCATTTCGAAAATCACTGATGAAAATCCTACCATCACATACGTGTACAATCCCGAAACAAAACAAAGCGTGCTTTCCGGAATGGGCGAAATGCAACTCAATATAATTTTAAAAACATTGAAAGAGAAATATAAGCTCGATGTGATAACTCACGAACCGCGCGTTGCATATCGCGAGACAATCACTAAAAAGGCAGAAGCTCAGTACAAACACAAAAAACAAACTGGTGGCCATGGCCAATACGGAGAGGTTCATTTGCGCGCATGGCCGCTTGAACGCGGTGCAGGATTCGAATTTAAAGATAGCATCGTAGGCGGAGTTGTTCCAAAACAGTACATTCCGGGAGTGGAAAAAGGGGTGCGCGATGCGCTTGAAGAAGGAGTACTTGCTCGATTTCCAGTCGTTGATATTGCGGTTGAACTTTTCTTCGGTTCGTATCACGACGTCGATTCTTCTGAAATGTCTTTTCGCATTGCCGCACGTAACTGTGTGAAAAAGGTTCTCGAATCTGCAGGACCAATTTTGCTTGAGCCGATTATGGAAGTCGATATTCATGTTGATAAAGAATTTATGGGAGATATTCTAAATGATATTACAAGCAGAAGAGGTCGAGTACTTGGGATGGGAGGTTCGGATGAGACAGGTAGCGGTATTTCAGTAGTAAAAGCACTTGTACCTTTAGCAGAAATGCTGCGATATGCGATCGATCTCCGTGCAATGACGAGCGGCAAAGCAACGTTTGAAATGCGATTTTCGCATTACGACCCAATCTCAGGGAGAATTGCTGAAAAAGTTATTGAAGAACGCAAAAAATTCTTCGAAGAGGAAGCAAATAAATGAAATACCAAAATGATGAACTTAATTTTGGACTTTCTGGAAAACGAGTTCTCGTTACCGGTGGAAGTCGTGGTATTGGTTTAGAACTTGCCAGAGAACTTTTGCGGCAAAAAGCGAGGGTAGCAATTTGCGCAAGGAAACAAGAAGGCCTCAATGCTGCGGTAGCTGAACTTGGGAAAGACATTATTCCAATACAAGCGCACATCGCAAAAGAGGATGATGTTTCCCGCATGTTTGAAATAATTCAAAAAGAATTCAAAGGACTTGATGTCCTCATCAACAATGCAGGCATGAATCTTCCATCGGGAAATCTCATCGATACTGAATACGCTGCGTGGCAAAAGATAATCGATTCAAATCTCAATGGAACATTTTTAGTAAGCCGCGCTGCCGCACAGCTTATGCGTAACTCAAACGGTGGGAAAATAGTAACTGTTTCATCGATTGCAGCACATCGCGCATCACCTGCAATGGGAGCCTACGGTATTGCAAAAGCGGGAATAGAAATGCTTACAAAAGTTCTCGCCTCCGAACTTGCCGCGTACGGCATCTGCGTAAACGCGGTGGCACCTGCAATGGTAAAAACCGACTTCAGCAAGCCCTTTTGGGGTAATCCCACAATACACGATATGATTGTCAAACGCATCCCCTTAGGAAGAATTGCTGAAATTTATGATGTGGTATATCCCGTCCTTTTTTTCGCTTCTCCCTGCGCAGATTTCATTACAGGACAAGTTCTTTTAGTAGATGGGGGCGCGAGTGCTGTGTGATCATCCATATCGAAGTTTTAATATCACTATCGTTACGCTCAGCATTAACCCAATAGAATTAGCAACAATGATTGGCCAAGAAGAAAGCATAATCCCATAGATAAGCCAAAGGAATCCAGCGCTACATATTGCAAGGAACATTCCCAAAGAAACATCCCGCGTTGAGCGAGTTCGAAGAGCCTTCAATACTTGAGGAAGCAGCGAAAAAGTACTTATAAGCGCTGCCACGTATCCAATAAAATCAGCCATCAATTAATTTTTTCCCTAATTTGCAAAATATAAAGTTCCGTGCTCGAATTGTATGTATTCGCTTTCTGTAAAAATATGATTCTATTATATTAGAATTTTTCACGCTGAAATGTTTAAAATTGCATCCAAAATCTTAATGATTTGAACCCTTATCAACAAAAAAATAATCGCTTTGTTTTCGTTTTTAATGCGAAGCATCATATTCTTCACAATTTATCTTCAAAATAAAATTTTTTGACGCAATATATTTTTCTTTTTTGCTTTTCATTTCTGATTCCAATTAGCCTAGCCATTATGTCTTTTCGATTCACATTATAAAATACACTTTCGTTTTGATATAAATAAGCCTTTGCTGCATTTTATTTTTATATAAATACTCAAAAAAATATTTTTCAACAAACAAGTATTTCAATACATTTTATCGTGATTTTATAAGTTTCTTGTTAACTTTTGTTCTCTCAATAAAAACTTTTGTCACGATAAAATTTACTCTGGGGATATTCGTTATCAAAAATTTCAGTTTAATAACATCGCGTAATCGTACATTATACCTACTATTTGAGCATTAAATGAATTAAATATTAAAAGATGGCTGATAGTTCGAATTTGTAAAGTTCTCATAATTTTTTATTGCCGTTTCTCAATTATTATTCTTATATTTATTACATGTATATTTGCAAAATCCTTGCAACATTTGACGAGAATTTTGAAAAGCTGCAAGGACTAATCAATACCATTCACAGAGGAGGGTCACAATGAAAAAATTTTTTGCAATTATTTTGGTCGCGTTGCTGGTTATTCCGCTTCTTTACAGTAAAGCTGACGCTGGTCAATTTGGCCAACTGTTAATCGAATTAGAAACGAGTGTTAATTTTTCAGCACAAACGACACAATGGAGAGCGAGGAGAAACGGGTGGATTAACGAAGTACGCGCTGCGGGAAGCAATTTGGCAGCATTAAAACGCCTTTTAATTGAATTTGAAACGAATGTAAACTACAGCGCACAAGTTAGCACATGGTCACAGCAGCGCAATGCATGGATTGCCCGTGTAAACAACGCGCGAAATCTTCGAGAACTCGGCGAAGCAATGATTGAAGTTGAAACATCCATTAACTACTCTGCACAGGTTCCTTCATGGCGTAACAGAAGAAATGCATGGATTGCAAGCGTGCGCGCTGCAACCTATTAGTTTTTCGTATAATATTTTTGTAAAAGTCACCTCACTTATAAGTGAGGTGACTTTTTAATGATCACAACGATAAAACAAATGCATGCGAAAGTGAATAAGTTTAATGAGTGCTGATTTCATTTCGAGAATATTGTGCAATGAGTTAAATGTACGCGCGTATGCGGTTTCCAATCTTGCCGTTGCAAAAGAACTTTCAACGATCCATACAACTACACCACCAGCAACTCTGGCTCTTGCTCGAACGATCACAGCTGCTGCACTTTTGAGTGCAACGCTAAAACCCGATTCTGATCAAAATGTTCGAGTCAAATTCACCGGAAATGGTCCAATAAAGGAAATTCACGTTCAGGCCGATGCGCGCGGTTCGATGAGAGGATATGTTGCCAATCCGCTCATTGAAATTGGCGACACCGATGATAAGATGAGTTTCCCAAATCTCATTGGTGATGGATTTTTATCGATCATAAAGGACATTGGATTAAAAGAACCTTACCAGACAGTGCTTCCTTTGAAAAAAAACGATATTGCAACCGAAATTGCATATTATCTCACTTACTCAGAACAAATCCCTTCTGCGATTATCATTGGGGCAAAACTAAACGAGAACATGGAACTTACCGCATCGGGTGGCGTATTGGTGCAAATTTTTCCTGAAACAGATTTAACGGTGATTGAAGCAATCGAACATCGCATTATGAATAAAAACTTTAGCGTGGGTGATATTTTGGAAAGAGGTGAGAGCATCCACTCGTATTTAACAGAAATCTTTGATGGAAAACCATTCACCGTATTGCACACAATGCCATTGAAACACAACTGCAGATGTTCAAAAGAACTCATTCGAACAATTATGAAGGGTTTTTCCCTTGAAGAGTTGTATGATATGCGCGAAAAAGATCAAAAAGCAGAAATTGAATGCTCTTTTTGTAAGAAAAAGTATTTATTTGATGCGGAAGAGTTAAGCGAAATAATCTCGTTGAAAATGAAAGGGGAATCGCATTAGTAAAACTCATATTTTGTGGGCGATACCGGACTCGAACCAGTGACCTCCTGCATGTGAGGCAGGCGCTCTAACCTACTGAGCTAATCGCCCGTAAGCTCATTAATTCGCAAAAGCAATTTCTTGTCAAGTGAATTTACCGCCTTCCCCCTAGTAGAGAGCCTAAAATCCCGCGAACGATTTGCCTTCCCACTGTGCTTCCAACTGACCGCGCTGCACTTTTCATCATCGCTTCAACGATGGTATCAGTCCTTCTTGAAACGCGTTGCGCTGGTTGACGAATATTTTTTGCATGAGTTTCCTCTTCTGCTTTCTTTGCAACTTTCTCCGCCCGAGCCTTAAGCATTTCAAATGCTGATTCCCTATCAACTGCGTTGTCATAGACGCCTTTCACGGGAGATGCATTCATAATCGATTTTCGCTCTTCAGATGTAATAGGTCCAATTTGGCTATGTGGAGGAATAATGTAAGCGCGTTGAACAATTCCCGGGGTACCATTTTCATCGAGAAATGAAATCAACGCTTCGCCCACGCCAAGTTCCGTAATCGCCTGTTCAACATTTAGTTTTGGATTAAAGCGAAATGTTTGCGCCGCAGCTTTTACTGCCTTTTGATCTTTTGGCGTAAAGGCGCGTAAAGCATGTTGAACGCGATTTCCAAGTTGTCCCAATATTTTCTCCGGTATATCCATCGGATTTTGAGTAATAAAATATACCCCTACTCCTTTCGAACGAATTAACCGAACAACTTGTTCAATCTTTTCAAGCAGTGCATTTGGCGCTTCGTTGAATAGCAAATGAGCTTCATCAAAGAAAAATATTATTTTTGGCTTGTCAACGTCACCTACTTCCGGCATAATTTCAAAAATTTCTGATAACATCCACAACAAAAATGTCGCATAGAGCTTCGGCGAATTAATAAGCGAATCCGCTGCGAGAATATTAATATACCCAAAACCGTTTGGAGCAGTTTTAATAAAGTCTTCTACGTTAAGTGCTGGTTCTCCAAAAAATATATCAGCACCCTGATTTTCGAGCTCAAGAATCCCCCGCTGGATTGCGCCCACACTTGCGCTCGAAATGCGTCCGTATTCTGTGGTAAATTGAGCAGCATTATCGCCTACAAATTGAAGCATTGCTCGCAAATCCTTTATATCCAATATCGGTAAACCATGATCATCGGCAATTTTAAATACTAAATTTAACGTTGCAGCCTGCGTATCATTTAAATTAAGGATTCTGCTTAACAACAATGGTCCCATATCGGTAACAGTTGTTCGTATTGGATGCCCATCTTTACCAAATAAATCCCAGAATACCACCGGATAGCCCATAAATTGATGTTTTTGTATATTGAGCATTTTCAACCGTTGCGAAATCTTTTCATTCTCTTTCCCAGGTTTACATATTCCTGAAAGATCTCCTTTAATATCGGCCATAAATACCGAAACACCTAACGCACTAAAATTTTCAGCCATCACTTGCAATGTCACCGTTTTTCCTGTCCCTGTAGCTCCTGCAATCAATCCGTGTCGGTTTGCCATCCGCGGGATGATATATAAATCTGTTTCACCTTTTGCAACGAGCAATTGATTATGTTTTTCCATGGAGTTCCTCCTATTATCATTTAAAAATAATTTATTTTAAAAAATTGTCAATATAATTTCATGTCAATTCGATAAGTATCCCCATCCAAGTCGAAAACCAATCATTGGACTTTGTTCGTTTACGCCTCCAAATTTATTTATGTCTATTAACTTTTCGTATCGGCAATAAAATGAGAGCACCGCACCAAACTGCAAACGAACCCCAGCTTCCACAGCCCAATTGTGATTGTAAATTTCTCCATGGTAAATGTTTCCTTCAACGGCAGAATACAGACGCATAATATTAATTCGATAAAAGTCCCACCGAATTGCCGCACTGAATATCGAATCGTAATTCCATCCATAAGAACGCGTTATGTAACCAATCTGAAATTTGTACTCAAAATGAAGCAAAAATCCATCAGTTGTTGTTGTATGAGAATATTCGCTTTCCCCTCGACGCATTCCTCTGCTTAAAATATATACATTCAATTGATCATAGTTTTCGTTATGACCGCGAAATTCATTCCCATCACAGCGGCGAGCAAATTGATAATCGATTCCCATTATAACAGATGATGATAAAAAATATTCCATCGCCCCTCGATATAAAAAAGATAAATATCGAGGATACAACGCATTTCCCTGTGCTTTTGAATAATGGTATGTATCCAGCGATAATAGTAATACACAGGAATAATATTTAAGAATATCGAGATCTGCACCAATTTCCGTTAAATACCCTAAATATTCATCCTTTATGCGTTTCCCATAGCCGCCACTACATCGAAATTGTAAAAGTTCATGCGATTTATAAATTTTTACAGGAGAAATATTTAAATCGGCAATCGTTTCTGCACGGAAACCGGAATAGAAAAATCCATCTGCCTGTCCACGATATAACAATACATCGTTCTTGTACTGATAGCGCGTAAAACAACTTACTGCAATTCGATCAAATGCGCGAAATAAACCTAACTCGAATGATCGATCGCATCGTATTTCATCATCAACGAGTGCCTCGATTCCCATTTCGAGATATAAAACATAGCGGAACCATTGCCATAAATCGAAACGAACATTCGCAAGGGTTTTATTACGATACTGAAATTGTTCAGTATAAATGGGAAATGTTGTTGAAAATGAAAAATGTGGAACAAACAAAAATTGAAAATTTGAACGAAATAAAGAATAGATTATTGCCTTCTTTCCGGGCTTCATGCCATGGGTGAGAGCTTGTACTCCCCAACCGTACCACCGTAGTTGATATTCATCAGTATCCTGATATGTATTTATGGTATTGTAACACACATGATCAAAGAATGCCCCAATACACAAAAAGGAAAAACTGCGGGAAAATTTAAAATACTCCATTACATAATCGATACGATAGGGATAGTACGTTTCTCCGAAGCGGTTTATTGTGAAAATTCGCTCATGAACAAGAAAAGTAGCCTCATAGGGGCCAAATTTTGCAATATTAACTTCAATGCCTTTTTGCAACAGCCCGGTAAAATTTGCTTCGTTTTGTGAAATTGATGCGAAATCAGCCCAAAACGATGCACTCGGTAAAAAAAGAAATGATTCATTCTCCGAAATCTTCCCAGTAGTATCAGCAATGTTAATACATAACAGAGCAATTGCTACTGTGCACTTCAAAAATCATCCTCACTCGTCAGCCTGGGATTCTTTTCACCGAACCGTTTGCAATTAGCTCCTGAAGATGAGAAAGAAGGCTTCGTTCATGGGGATCAATATGACCATCTTCATCTGCAATGGCTAATATTTGTTCATATTCCGTCATTGTCAATTGTCCATCATCGATCGCTTTTTTAATCATCTCTGCCAATTTCCTTCCGCTTTCAGAAACTGCCATGTTTATCCTCCACACACCGTTAAGATCAAAATTGAAGAATTATGTAAAAGTCTATGCAAGTGTTAAAAAATATCGCTGTTTTGTCAAGATGGTTTCATCCATCAAAATGTTTTTGGTATTCGCAATGCATAATAAATTGTGCCATTGAGATTCAAGAAAAATTTTCAATAAACGAATACAAAAAGTGTTGATTTTTTTTAAATATTAATATATGAAGCATTTTAGTTCTCACCTTTTGGTTTTGAATTTTCGCCAAAATGTGAGACTAATAAAATTCAAATAAAGGGGGTTCTTATCTTATGGAAGAAAGCGTCTATAAAGTTATTGAAATCATTGGAACGAGTAAAAATTCCTGGGAAGAGGCAGCAAAAAATGCCGTTGAAACAGCTGCAAAAACTGTGCACGATCTACGAGTAGCGGAAATCAAAGAACTTGATATGCGAATCGAAAATGGAAAAGTTGTTGCGTATCGGGCAAAAGTGAATGTTTCTTTCAAATACCATGACTAAAATCTATTCAATCGAATAGTGAAGCAGCATTTTTTGCAATTGCGGGGTAAAATATCTCTATCGCTGACTAAAATTGCAAGTGTTCATAACGTCTCGCGATAATATTAGAGGGGAGGATATTTATATTTTAATATCAAGAGAATGAAAATGTTAATACGCACCACATAAAAAAGGCCGGATTAAATCCGGCCATTTTTCAGCATCTGCAACCAAAAGCTATATAGTTCGCACTGAAACTGCCCGTGGTCCTTTTTCGCTCGTTTCGATTTCGAATTCAACTTTGTCTCCCTCATTGAGTGTACGAAACCCCTCGCCTTGAATTCCGGTATAGTGGACGAATACATCCCCTCCTTCATCATTCGAGATGAAACCATACCCTTTTTTCTCGTTAAACCATTTAATAACTCCCCTCGGCATAAAAAAACTCTCCTTGAAAAAATAATACAGAAAGTAGAGGAACCGCCCTCCTCACTTATCATCAGATTTAAACGATAATAAGCTCGATATGCATATTCCTTCTTTCCAAAACCTTCAATAGCAGAAATAATTATTTTGTCAATATAATATTGAAATAAGACATCTTTTTATTGTGATATATTCACAATTTTTTGTATTTTCCGCGTTTCATCATTGCGAAGATCAACTCGAATTGGACGTGCCAATTTTTTCCCTTTCATATCGGAAACAATATCAACCAATGGTTGTAAATCAAATTCTTTCCGAATTTCTCGTACAATTGCCAATTCTCGTGTGCTCAACAATACAAGGCTACCTACTGGATAGATTGGCCCATCTAACACATGCCGTGTCATTTCTCGAATAAAGGAATGAACGACTATTGGATTAAATACACTACCTGAAAGTCGTTGTATTCGCAACAGTGCTTCTCGTGGCGATATGGCAACCTTCCCTTCAACGGCTGTGATTAAATAATCAAAATAATTACATATCGAAACTACTTTGACTGCGTTTGATATTTCTTTATCATCAATACCCTTTGGATATCCATTGCCATTATAGTGTTCGTGATGATGCAGAACGATATTGAGAGATGTATCAGGAATTTCGCTGTAGGATTTTAGCATTGTATACCCAAAAATTGGATGTTCGCGAATGATTTTTTTCTCTTCTTCGGTATCTCCATCCATTTTCCAAATAATTTCCAAGGGTGTATTAATTTTCCCCACATCATGAAGGAAAGCACCCATCCCAACTTCTCGCACCTCATTTTCCTTTAGGCCAATTTTTTTTGCAAAAAGCATTGAAATAATACCCACATTCACAGAATGGACATATGCGTATTCATCATGTTCTTTCAATTTTAAGAGTGTCAATAACCCTACTTCTTGTGGATATATATCATCCATGATAATATCAATGACCCTTTTTAAATGCCCTACATCGACATTTTTCCCATTTTTCAACACGCGTAGGAGTTTAATGACAAAATCGTACCCTTCCTGTAATGCTTTTTGCGAAATGTCACGCGTAACCGGAACATAATATATTTTTTCAATTTTTCTTTCTTTTAACTTTTCTATTTCGCTTTCTGTAAAAGCATGATATTCTTCAAAAAGAGGTTCACCTGTATCCGTATATGTCTTTCCTTTAAGAATTGCACCAGGCTGAAGATATGCAACATTAACAAAAATACGCTCTTCGGCCTCTTGCTCAAAGTTAACCTCGCCTTTTTCATTATCTCTTTTTTCACTCTTTTCTTTTATTTCACTCATAACAAATTCTACGCCATTTCGTTTAGTCATATAATAAATAAATCCACTGGTAGTAAAATCTATTAAAAAACTTTTCACACTTCAAGTAAAATTTTTTCTGTTTATCCTTTTCATAGGGATTTAATATAAATCTGACTCATTTCAACCCATCTATGGATATAACAATTTCAATAATTAATCAAATTACCTCCATCGGTTTTAAAGAAAGTTTTGGCAAATATCTTTAATTTCCTAAAACTTTCCACGTTTATATATTGTGAAAACATAATATTATAACTATAATACGAATTTTTTCAATTGATCGCATTCCAAACTTTAGGATATCTTATTATCTTTATTGTTTCAATTTATATGCAATGTTCGATTCAATAAAATGCTTGAAAAAAACTTGGTATGCATTTTCTTTCGTAAAAAGCTCAAACAATAAAATTAGGGAAAATATTTCATGAAAATAAAGTTTTTAGGGGTACGCGGCTCTCTTCCCACTCCCCTCACAAATAACGAATATCACCAACGATTGCGGGAAGTGATAACTCTCGCATTGCAAAAAAAAATTCAAATAGAAAATATAGAAACTTTCATCGAGTCCCTCCCGTTAAACTTACGCACTGTTTTTGGGGGCAACACCACTTGTGTAGTTGTCACATCGGAATCCGGTAAAAGCTATGTAATCGATTGCGGTACAGGTATCCGTCCTCTTGGCGACGAACTTATCAAAGGCGATTGCGGTCAAGGAAAAGGTGAAATACATATTTTTATCACCCATACTCATTGGGATCATATACAGGGTCTTCCATTTTTTAAACCCTTGTACATAAAAGGGAATATTTTAAACTTTTATTCGCCCTACATCGATTTAGAAGAGCGCCTTATTGCACAGCAGCGCGATTCTCGTTTTTTCCCTGCACCATTTGAAAAAACACTATCGACGAAAAAATTTATTCTATTAAAACCAGAATCGCCAATCGTTTTTGATGATGGTCTCACAGTAGATTGCTATCCTTTAAAACATCCAGATGGAAGTTACGCATATCGCTTTAAACAAAATGGAAAAATTTTCATCTTCGCAACAGATGTAGAATTTACCGGTGAAGTGTTCGAAAAAGTAGGATCGGAAACAGATTTTTTCCTCAATGCAGATCTTTTAGTGATTGATTCCCAATACACGCTTGATGAATCATTTTTTAAATTCGATTGGGGGCATACAGCATATACGGCTGCGGTAAATTGTGGAATACGGTGGCATGTAAAAAAACTTGTCCTCACTCATCATGAACCTTCTTATTCAGATGAAAAATTAGCAACAATATATACCGAAGCTCTTGAACACCGAGAAGCTATGAAAACGCAAACCCCTGAACTTTTTATGGCAGTCGAAGGATTAGTGTTTACCCTTTGAGCGTAAGTATAAATTTCATGGAACAACTTTCAACTTCCCACATGGAACTCACCGTTTTTCAAAATTGGTGCAATCGTTTTAGAAAATTGTTTTACCAATTGATTGCGATAACTGCACTTCTCCATGTATTTCCTTTTGTTTGCATGCTACATGCCCAACAATTATTTGTAGCCCCTCGCATAACGATTTATCCAACGAACAAAGTTACCGATTACGCCGTTGTCATGAAACCCCTTGTCATTGCCAATAATTCGCGGCGCCTTTTTGCATTGCGAAAATTTACTATTGTTGATAAAAGATTTTATCTTGCCGTTGATATTGAAACTTTGCGTACAGAAATTGTTCCTTTCAACAGCACGTTTGAAAACAATAAAGAATATACGAATACAATCATGCCAGCTGAAAAACACGTATCGCCATATTTTGCTGCACTCGAATTTTGCAACAGGCCACCGTATCGGTTGCACAATCATGGAATTCGCGGATTTTCAAAAAATTGCAAAGGGGCTGTGCTTACAATGGATCTTTGCCCTTCTCCATATCTGCTGGATCGTTCCCCGTTTCATTTTGTTTCTTCAATTTTTCCGAAAAAGGAATATCCTATTCCAATTGCAATTGCTGTAAGCGGCAAATGGCTTGCAAATCATCTTGACGATATCCATTGGTTGATTTCTCTTCAAAAAAATAAAATCTTCGATATTACGTGGATAAATCATTCGTTTACCCATCCAAGGGAATATCGGGAAAACCCAAAAATTTTATCGAAAGGTTTTCTTCTGACCAAAGGCATTGACGTTGAAGCTGAAATCAATAAGACTGAAATCGCGATGATAGAAGCGGGTATCACTCCATCTGTTTTCGTTAGATTTCCGGGACTTGTTGCAGATGAAAAGATTATAAAAAAAGTATGTGAGCTCGGACTTATTCCAATTGGAAGCAATGCGTGGCTTGCAAAAGGTGAAAAAGTCCGCAACGGCAGTATTATACTTATACATGCAAATGGACGCGAGAAAAAGGGGGTCCAAATACTTCACACAGTACTTTCAAAGAAAAAACAACTAATAAGTCAAGGTAAGTGGTCTCTATTCGATATCCATGATTGCATTTTAAAAGAATTTTCTCAATAAGATAATTAAATTTTTTAAATATGTAATAATATAAAACTTCGATAATAATCTAATTTTTAATACGTGTGACTTGCGAAGTTTTATTAACTGAACAAATAACATGGGTTATCGCAAATAGAATATTTTCTACCGCAAAGTATGGAATCGTAAATTAAAAAAAATCCAAAATGCCAACATAATAAGCAATGCACAGCCTGTGGCAAATAATTTAATTTTTTTCATTTTATTTTTTGACAAAAGAAACTGTATGCCTTTATCAGTAAAAGGAAAATCTCCGTAATAATACAGAACGCGATATTCACCAAATTGCGTTCGAATATCGAACGCATCGTATCGCAAATAACCGATATCGATAAGTTCAAGAATTTCCAGCATTCCATTTTCTACGGTAAATTCTTCGAAATGAACTGATGAAGAAGTAAATTTGTGATATAATTCATTTAATTCTTCCAGTTTATTGAGTAATAATTTTCTGCGTTTTTTCAACGCATGTATCGTTCGCTTGTAATCGATGAGATTCATGGCAAATATAAGTTGAATTTTTTCAATGTGTTCAATGTCCAGCACAAAACACACATAGGTCAATTAAAAATTATTTTTTGATTGATTTAAAACATTGAAAATTTGTTTATTTCACATATTGAATATTTATTACAGTTTTCGATGAGGAGTTTTCAATGATTCAAGAGATATCAACCCATACTCTCATCAGTCGTGAACTATGTGGAAATCCCATTGAATTGTCTCCAAACAGATCGGTGGTTTCATTGATAACAAAAGATTATATGAAGGTTGATGAAAAAGGATTAGTACACGGTGGTTTCGTCTTTGGCCTTGCGGATCATGCCGCAATGATTGCTGTCAATCATCCCAATGTGGTATTAGCCGGTGCTGATGTCCGCTTTCATCTTCCAATAAAAATAAATGAAGAGATTGTCGCACGCGCTGAAGTAGTTGAAGAACACAATAATAAACGCACTGTCCGTGTAATTGTCGTGCGAGATGATGAAACCGTATTTTCCGGCAATTTTTTCTGTGTAATCCTTGATAAACATATTCTTGAAAAATAAATGGGATTTTGTTTATGAAAGCATGGCATGACGGCATAATTGTTGATGAACATTCCATTACCGTTTCCCCCCTTTCCCATTCTTTTTCGAGAGGCACTGCTATTTTTGAAGTCCTCGAAATTGTTGATTCGTACCGTGGACCGGCAATTTTTGGGCTCGCAGAACATATTGAACGCTTGTATCGTTCAGCGGAACTATTATTCATTCCTCTTTCGTCAACAATCACACCGACAAAACTATCTCAAGCCATATGCGATACAGTTCGCGCAAACAAGCTTTCAAATGGCATAATAAAATTATTTATATTTTTCCCAACACCAGAGTACTCTTGCATTCCTTTCGATAAAACTCTTTCCATTGCGATATTTTGCTCACGACCGCCAGCCGCTAATGGTATTGAAAATCATTCATTTACCGCAATGATTTCGAGATATCGAAAAAACCACCCTGAATGCGTACCCGTTCATGCAAAAGCAACAGGATTTTACGTAAATTCGTATTTAGCATTATGGGATGCTCGCACAAAAGGTTTTGATGAAGCGATACTGCTTGATACGATGGGCTATATCGCTGAAGGCGCAACTTCAAATATTTTTATTGTCAAAGATAGCATTTTAATAACCCCTCAACTTCGAGCAATCCTCCCAGGTATTACCAGAAAATTCATTCTCGACATCGCATCACAATTTATGCAGTGTCGAGAAGCCGATATTACAATGGATGATCTTTTATCTGCTGAAGAAGTTTTTTTCTCCAATAGCATACAACGAATCATGCCAATTCGACAAATTGGGAACAGCCTCATTTTTGAAAAAGTTCCTGGTGTATTTACACAAAAAATAATTCGCGCGATAAACGATGTCATTTATGGCAAAATGCCCGATTTTTTACATTGGTTAACTTTTATTGATTAAATCATCATGAAGAAGAAAATATTTTTATGCCATTAAGGTATACTTCGTAAGAGAGAGGACAAATTTTTTTTATCATTGCGCCAATACTACAATAGGTATTCTGTGACATCGAAATTGCTCGCAACAGCTTTTCAGCATCAACATCGCCGTTAATAAAATACGAAAGCGATACGCGAGTAAATACTTTTGGATCTGTTGCGGTTGTTTGGCCATTAACTTCCATCCAAAATTCGGATGGCATTGGCTGGCGCATTTTTTTCAATATATGTATTACATCCATCCCAGTACAGCCCGCAAGCGCTTGAAGAAACATTTGTTTGGGACTCTGTCCCTTTCCCTCCCCCTCAAGCGCGGGATCGCTAATATCGATGTATGCGAATGCATTGTTTGCATCATTCGATGCTTCGAATTGCATTTTTTCTTTCCATCTCACTGTAACCTTCATTTCAAACAACTATCCATCATGAATCATCATTTTATCCACTATTCTTGCATCACATCGTCAATCGAACCATCGACTAAGTATCGCCTCGTTTCCCGTGCAATAACACCGCTTAACAATAACAGTGCCACAAGGTTTGGGATCGCCATCAACATGTTCATCATTTCGGCTAAATCCCATCCCATTTGTGGAAGTACAATTGAAC
>JAOAAF010000217.1 GCA_026419015.1 Spirochaetota bacterium | reverse complement strand
GTTGTAAAAGGTGGTTGACTGAGTGAGTGGGTGTAGATAGATGGACATTCACTGGAAGGCCAGGTGGTACTGGCTGACCTTATAGCGAAGAGTTATAAGGTGTAGTGATCTTTGAAAACTGTGTGGATATGCGAGAGCGTAGTGAGAGCCTAGTGCATCACGTTGAGTGATGTTGGAGTAGCGTTAGCTACTTAGCCCTATGCTGTTGAGGTATAGGGTAGAGGGAAGAACTAGTCGAAAGGCTAGTGATAACGGAGAGTTTGATCCTGGCTCAGAGCGAACGCTGGCGGCGCGTCTTAAACATGCAAGTCGAGCGGCAGCGGGGGCTTCGGCCTGCCGGCGAGCGGCGAACGGGTGAGTAACACGTAAGTGACCTGTCCTTAGGTGGGGGATAACCAGCCGAAAGGTTGGCTAATACCGCATATAGTCTCATGGCGTGGTGGCTGTGGGATGAAAGCCGGAAGGTGCCTAAGGGGGGGCTTGCGGCCGATTAGCTAGTTGGT
>JAOAAF010000216.1 GCA_026419015.1 Spirochaetota bacterium | reverse complement strand
ATACAAAAGAGACTTAACAATAGCTAATTTCAAAGTTGACTGGAACATACCTTCTATAGAAGAACCTAACGTTATTATTATAAAAGATAATTCAAACATAAAAATTGGGCAAAGCGTTTACATAGAAGAAGTAAAATTAACCTCAAAAAGCGCAAACGATTTTGACGCTGTTTTGAACGACATATCAAAGGCCCTTCCTGAGAAAAATGAGGAGTATGCTTTTGTTAGAAATAAGATTAAATCTGACTTAGGAATAGTTGACGACGAAGTGTTCCGCGATATGGTCTCGTTAACTACAGAAGTGACTGCGAGAATAGCTATAGACCAGAATACCGGTATTGTGAAACGGGGTGCTCTGTGGTACGAAGAGGCTCTGCCTACCGATTCATTGATGTACTCATTGATATTATTGCCAAAGTGCTCCAGAAATGGTTGCGAGCCGAGCGAGATTGTTAATAAGTTTCTGCCATTCAATGGAAAAATCATAAACCTTGGAGGAGACGAGACTATAGGT
>JAOAAF010000022.1 GCA_026419015.1 Spirochaetota bacterium | reverse complement strand
CCTCTGGTTAGGTCATCGCGAATGCGCTGGATTCCGTCTTCAATCACTTGATTTCGGGTAAGGGAATTTTGGATTCCGCGAAGCTCCGATTCTATTTCGGATAAACGCATATTCGCTTTACGTTCAAGCGAGACAACATCAACCCGTACCCGCGCCCCTTCTTCTTTTTCACCTTTGTGATATTCCTCGCGCAAGCTCTGTATGCGCCGTGCGGAACCAATAATGCTTTCAATCGATATTTTCAATCGCACCCTCCTTAGCGCTCTATCGTTCGCACACTTCCATGCAATGAACGGTTAATATCAAATTTATCGCAATTTGTCAAGCAATTTTTATGAGACATAATCTAAAACTTTCCTTCGCCAACCGTCCAAAATTATTCCCCCACCTGGGCAACTGCCCGAATCCACCCTGCGCTTGCTCCTTTTATTTTTATCGGGAAACAGTAGAAAGTGAACCCAAAGGGCGGAAGTTTATCTAGATTAGTGAGTTTTTCAATATGACAATACCCTTTTTCTATTCCTGCAAAGTGCCCTTCCCATATTATTGAGGCATTACGCGTTTTAGAAAATTCCTCCGCGGTAAAGGGCAACGGCCTATCCCAACTCCAGGCATCAGTGCCCACCACCCGAACGCCTCTGCGCAAAAGCCACAGCGTTGCATCGCGCCCCATACCACATCCTTTCACGAGATATTCTGGAGTGCCCCACCATTTATCAGCACCGGTATTGATTAACACTATATCGCCTTCTCGTAAATCGTAGTTAAGCTTTCGAAAAGCTTCTTCCATTTCTACCGCACTAACTTGATAGCCATCAGGAAAATCTCGAAAATCGAGCTTCACCCCATTGCCAACACACCACTCGAGAGGGATTTCATCAATAGAGAGCGCTTTCTTTCCACCATCCATAGTGGGATGATAGTGCCATGGCGCATCCAAGTGAGTCCCGGAGTGTGTGGAAAGCGTCACAAACTCCACTGCCCACCCCTTGCCGTTTGGAAGATCTTTGGAAGGTTCGATGCCAGGGAAAAACAGTTTCATCTGTTCGGCACCTTCATCATGGGTGCAGTACTGAATTTTTGGAATCATCATTGGTGGATCCGATGGTAAATCTGGTTCTATGGCGATGGAAAGATCAATAAACTTCGGCATAATTTCCTCCTTACGTTCGCAATTTCTTTATAAGTTTACTATCCATAATGTCTTTGTCAATGCGAAAAGGCTTTGACCCCTATAATATCCCGATAGGCACGCATTATAACATCATTGCGCCTTGCTATCGCGATTGCGATATTATTAATTTTCCCAAAAATTTTTATTTTCTTCTGGAAACCATGTTCTCACAATGGTTACCATGAGCGCGATACAACAAATCAAAAAAGCAAAAAACCATATTTCAATTGAACTCGATACGGGAGAATGCTTAGCAATCCCCCATCGGATTGCAAAGCAGTTTCAATTCACTGAAGGGAAAATCCTTGAAAACGAAGAATATCGCCAGCTTAAACTCGAATCGGAACGCTACCAGTGCAAACAAAAAGCGCTTGATTATTTATCCATCAAAAATAGAACCTCTCATGAACTAAGAAAATACTTATTGAAAAAAGGATTTTCCGCAGATATCATAGCTGAAGTTACTATGGAACTCACTGATGCAAAAATTGTCGACGATATAAAATACGCTATTGAATACGCGCGGATGCGCAAAAACAAAAAGCTCGTGGGCAAACGCCTCATTCAAAGCGAACTAAAACAAAAAGGGCTACCTAATGCAGCGATTCGAAAAGCCCTTGAGGAAAGCAATTATTCCGAAGCACAGATTGAAGAAGTGATAGAGCTTGCACGGAAAAAGTTCCGCGCAATTGGCATGAAAAAAAATGCTCTGCGCAAAGTGAGTTTTTTCCTTAGCCAGAGGGGATTTGAATATGAACTCATCCAGAAAGTAATTGAACAATTACAACACGAAGAACAAAAGCGCGAAGGAGTACGCGATGCATAGCGTGAAGGATTTGCGAAACTCATTCATTGAATTTTTTCGGGAAAGGGATCACACAATTGTTCCTTCCAGTTCCCTTATTCCAAAGGATGATCCCACACTGCTTTTCACCACTGCGGGAATGGTGCAATTTAAACCGATGTTTGCCGGCACCGTAAAACTCGAATACACCCGTGCCGCTTCAATACAAAAATGCTTTCGCACCAGCGATCTTGAACGAGTGGGGAAAACCAAACGTCATTGTACATTTTTTGAAATGCTTGGGAATTTTTCTTTTGGCGATTACTTTAAAAAGGAAGCCATCGAATATGCATGGGAGTATTCCACCCAAGTTATCGGATTTCCCAAAGAAGATATCTGGGTTTCTATTTTCGAACTCGACGATGAAGCATTTGAAATCTGGAACAAGCGCATTGGCATACCAGAACGAAAAATCGTACGGCTCGGCAAAGAAGACAACTTTTGGGGCCCAGCGGGCGATTCGGGAGCCTGCGGCCCATGCTCTGAACTCTATCTCGATCGAGGTCCTGCGTTTGGTTGCGGCTCACACGATTGTAAACCAGGTTGCGACTGCGAACGCTTTCTTGAATACTGGAACTTGGTCTTTAATCAATTTTTTCAAGAAGTCGATGGCACCCAACGCCCGCTCCCTCGCACAGGCATCGATACTGGGATGGGACTTGAGAGACTCGCCACATTAGTTCAAAACGTCGATTCCATTTACGACACGGATGAGCTTAAACAAATTGTTGAATTCGTAACTCATACAACAAAAACACCATATTCTGGCACTGCAACGGTCAGCATCAACACGATGGTCGAACACGCCCGTGCATTGACATTCCTCATCGCTGATGGTGCCTATCCTTCCAATGAAGGGCGGGGATATGTACTTCGCAGGCTTATTCGCAGAGCTTTGCGTTTTGCTCGCCTCATTGGCATTCAGGAGCCATTCTTATACAGGATGGTCGAACCAATTGTCAATATCATGGGTAATTTTTATCCCGAAATAATTTCTGCGTCATCGCACATAAAAAACATTCTTGAAGGCGAAGAGAAACGATTTCTCGAGACATTAGAAAATGGCATGGACCGATTAAATGAAATAATCGCGGATCTGAAGATAAAAGGAAACACTACCATCCCTGGCACGGAAGCATTTGTCCTTTATGACACCTATGGATTTCCCCTTGAAATGACAGTGGAAATTGCACACGAAGAAGGCTTAACCGTGGATGTTAATGGATTTGAAATGGAAATGTCTGCGCAGCGCGAGCGAGGAAAAAAAAGCTGGAAAATGGCAAACGCAAACCGAGAAACGCTCATCGACATGCTTCACCGCACAGCAGGTGAAACCGTTTTCCTTGGATATGAGCACAACAGCATCAATACCACTATTGTCGCTCTTGCCAACAATGCCGGCCTGTGCGATTTTCTCGCTGAAGGCAGCGAAGGGATGGTGGTAACCCGCGAAACGGCGTTTTATGGAGAATCCGGCGGTCAAGTAGGCGATACGGGGCACATCGTCCAGGCCGATGGTGCCCGATTTGAAGTGATGGATACCATAAAGGAAAACGGAACAATCATTCATCTTGGGAAAGTGACACATGGTACAATAACAACTGGTAAAAATGCAATAACTGAAATCGACGCGGTGCGCCGAAACCTCATCCGCGCAAATCACACCGCAACGCACCTTTTAAACGCAGCATTGCATGCAGTGTTAGGAAACCACGTAAAACAATCGGGATCGGTAGTTGATCCAGCACGATTGCGATTCGATTTTACCCACTTTAACCCAATGACAACTGAAGAAATTGAAGAAGTGGAACGGATTGTCAATTTAAAGATATGGGAAGCACATCCAGTGATCACCGAAATCATGGAACTGGAAAAGGCACTGCAAACCGGAGCGTTTGCGGTTTTCGATGAAAAATACGAAAACACCGTGCGCGTGGTAAGCGTGCCAAATTTTAGCAAGGAACTGTGCGGCGGCACTCATGTCGATAACACCGCAAAAATAGGCGTATTTAAAATTATTCGCGAAGCATCTCCAGGTGCGGGGCTGAGAAGAATTGAAGCAGTTACCCTCAAAGGACTTTTAGAACGATATAATTCGTATAGCTCAATTATTAGTACAATTATGATGGATTTAAACATCACCGAAGATGGAATTGTAAAAAAAACAGAAGAACTCCTTGCGCGCGTGAATGCCCTTGAAAAAGAACTCGAAAAAATGCGTTTTCGCGCTCTTGCGACAAATATCGATTCAATACTACAGAATGCGCGCAACAAAAATGGCGTTAAAATCATTTTACACAATATGGGTGATGCTGCTATCGATGAACTTCGGAAACTTTCGGATCTCATCCGCGCAAAGGAGAACTCCTCAGTAGTGCTGTTAGGTTCCCAGCATCAGGGAAAACCCTTGCTTCTTTTTGCTGCAACAAAAAGCGCTGTCGAAAAAGGCATCGATTGCGGTGCAATTATCAAGGAAACATCGAAATTGGTCGGCGGTGGGGGTGGTGGCAGAAAGGAAATGGCTCAGGCTGGGGGGAAAAATCCTGACAAATTAGAACATGCGCTTCAAGAAGCTGCGCGGATGGCCGAACGCATGATCAAATAATCTCCCTCAAATTTTTTGACAATTGTACCGTAATTTCCGATACGAATCTATTGGCTTTTATGTTTCATTTCTTTCATGAGCTTCCTTTTGTACTCGACTTCCATGGGACGTATCATATCCAAATACCGCTTCATTTCATTTTTCCGCGAAGAATTTCCCGCAAAATCAACGCCGACATACATGTTGCCATCCTTATCGGTACTGGTAAATTTAATTTCGCCATAAATCGTTATGGGTGCCTGTAGTTTAAATACTATGTCAAAAATAAAACCCCGCGCTTTTACAAGGGACTTTTTTAAGTTATCATCGGTAATTTTAAGTTTTGCACCTCCACGGCTTAGATCGAGAATTTGCTGATGAACGGGAAGAAGTACCGTATTTGCATCTCGAATTCTATCTACCAGTTTAAATGCATGGTCTTTCAATTCCAAAAGCTTATCGATCCCAAGCTTTTCCTTAAGAGAAATCACTTGAATATACGCAAAAGGAATGGATTTTTCCGATTCGTCCAAATATATAATAGGACAAATGATCATCGATTTGTAACCGCGCTCCACATTGCGCTTGATCTGTTCTTTTATCTCATCCCCGTAAAATTCCACCAAATCCACCATATCTGGTATCTGTGCGCGGTACGATTCAATATTCGCCATATCTTCAACAAAAACGGAATTGCCCGTCTTTTTTACCACATCGAGTAAGGGATCGCCATGTGGAAAAACATCTACTTTCACAATATCTCCCAAATGAGTGTGGGTAGTATGGAATTGGTCGAGAATCACCTTAATACCCGTAGGAACAGTGAGACCTGTAAGTTCAAGGGTATATTTCGAAAATTTAAAATTTGTTGCAACCACATCTTCTGGAGCCATTTTAAACCGCACATCGCGCCTGCCAGTTAGCGCTTTTCTCGCACCAACGCACTGGCAATGAAAATATCCTGGTCCTTTAATTTCTTGTATTAGCAAATCGAATTCAATATACTTATCTAAAAGCCCGTAAACTATAAGGGTATTTGAAGGCGGTTGAAATTCTGGATCGGTAATTATCATAAAGGTGTCATCGGGGAGAACTTCATTTATTTGAACTTCCAACCGTGGAAATGAATTTTTTACATAAATGCGCCTTCGCCCAAATTCATTTTTTAAAAGCTCAATTGCTTCTGAAATGGGCTCAATTGGTGCAAAAGGCCGTTCTTTGCGTTGTTTTACTGCTAATAAAGGCATATTTTAAATTATTATAAACACCCATATTAAACTACAAATCGTCGAAAAAAAAGTGAAACACTTTTTGTATTAATTATCGTCATACATTGAACGAAAACTTCATAACAATTTCAAAAAAACCCCCTTTCACCAACACTAACCGCAATAACTGTTTTGAACTACCTATTAATGAAAGAAGGGGTTGCCATTTTTTTCGACAACCCCTTTCGTTACAGAATACCAAATTTCGCTGGTGTCACATTGCTGCAGCTGTTGCGCACGCTGCCTTCTTCTTTTTTGGTTTAGGTTTTGCTGCAGCCTTCTTGGCATCTTCCTGCGCTTTTTTAATCGCAGGTGCAAGCTTCTTTAAAGCAGCTTGCTCAGCTGCAAGCTCTTTTTGAAGCCTTTTGACCTTCGCCTCTCTTCTCTTTTTTTCTGCGAGCAGTTGTTTAACACTTTTCCCTGCCATTTGAAGTGCACCTCGCTATTGTGGTTTGTCTAAAAAATTAGACCTTGCATAGAACACGTAATTCCAGAAATGTACCATTCTTAATTTTAATATAAATTACCATAGCAATAATTGCAAGCAAAAAATTATTTTTAATCACGATTTTTTTGCCTTCATAAAAAATTTTTTATCATATTACATTTCTTGAGTTGTTGCGCGGTTTCAATCTCTACCCGCACGCTAGTTTTTTTCTTGCATCTAACTCCCATGCTAACAAATTTAATTGTACAGCTTAAATAGAGTGTTATGGAGAATACATGAAAAAAAAGCTTCCACTTGTAGCAATTATTGGCCGCCAAAATGTTGGCAAATCTACCCTTTTTAACGCGATAATTGGAAAAAGGCATGCGATAGTTGATTCACACCCTGGGCTCACGCGCGATGTAATCTTGCAGGAAATTGTCATTGGTGAACAGGCATTCCTTTTGAGCGATACACCAGGACTCGATGTTGTCCCACACGACGAACTTTCTCAAAAAATTCTAACTATTACCCACAATCAAATTGCATCCTCTTCCGCGATCATTTTGCTCCTTGAGAATCCTGCACCAGAACCGTTTGATTTTGAATTGGTAAATCTCGTTCGAAAATCTAACATTCCTGCAATCATTGCTGTCAATAAAATGGATAAAGATGAAGATTATCAAAACCTTACAAATTTTTACGAAATGGGTATCGGCGAAATTCTTCCTCTTTCAGCACTTTCAAAAAAAAATATATCACTCTTGCTTGAAAAACTTACATCGCTTTTACCGAAAAAAAGCTCACCGAACAACGAACCAGATATTCGAATTTCGATCGTGGGCAGACCAAACTCTGGCAAATCAACATTGCTGAATGCATTTGCTGGATACGAACGAGTTGTGGTATCCGAAATTCCAGGAACAACCCGCGATGCGATTGACGAAGACATTCGATTTCATGGCAAAAACATCCGATTTATCGACACCGCAGGAATGAGACGAAAGCGCAATATTGACAACCCACTCGAATACTATTCAATCGCGCGGACAATTAATGCGATCAAACGAAGTGATGTGGTTATTCACCTTGTGGATGCAACGGTAGGCCTTACGGAAAACGATAAAAAAATTTCCGATGAAATACTTAAATGGAGAAAGTGTCCCATCATCGCGATCAACAAATGGGACGCAATTGAAAAAAACGACAAAACTTTTGAGCAATTCAAAGAAAAAATTCGTTTCAAATTCTATCGCGCAACCGATTTTTCAATCATTTCAATTTCGGCAAAAGAAAAACTGCGCATTCACAAACTTCTTGAGACTGCACTTGCGATATATGAAAAATCACAAATGCATATTCAAACATCAGAACTCAATCGTGCGATAGAACGCGCATTTAAAAAACATCGCCATCCTGTAATTGGAAATACCGTAAAGATTTACTACGCAACGCAAACCGCAACATCCCCGCCGAAATTCCGCCTATTTACAAACGATCCAAAAACCCTCAAAAGAAAGGATTTGATACGCTTTGTGGAAAAAGTATTTAAAGAAACGTTTGATCTCACTGGACTTCCCATTTTTTTTGAAATCGAAGGAAGATCGACAAAATAAGGCAAACCGTGAAAACATGCTAATTTATAAAAAAACTCATTGTTGCTGCACATTTTCATCAATAAAAAAAAAGCGGAAAGTGCGACAATCGTAAAAAAATTTTCGCAAGATTCTTGACAAAAAAAAGGGTATTGTTTTATTGGACGCATTCCGGTGGCTATAGAGAGGGGGAAACACCTGTTTCCATTCCGAACACAGAAGTTAAGCCCCTCATCGCCGATGGTACTGCACTGGTAACGGTGTGGGAGAGTAGGTCGCTGCCGGGAATTGCACTCATTTGTAAATAGAAAGGCGCCGCTGCGGCGCCTTTGTTATTGCCTCAACTAACATTTACAAAAGCAAGGCATCGTAGGAGATTTTAATTCATTGATCTATATTTTCCTCCAATCGCGACCTTTTAAATCCAAACCCAACTGTCCACCTGGATTCATGATGTTGTGCGGATCGAAATGTTTTTTTAGCGCACGAAGCACTGCCATTTGCTCTTTACCCAAATGTTCTTCCATCCAGGGAGCTATCATTCGCCCCACTCCATGATGATGGCTCAGCGATCCACCGCTTTTGGCAATTGCATCGATAATTCCACTTTGAAATTTAATATATTCGCGCACATCATCCATTCGTGCAAAAAAAATGAAATAGAGATTTGTTCCTTGCGGATAAAAGTGCGACGCGTGCGTTAAGCACAGCGTGCGCGGACGAGCTTTCACCACCTCCCGCACCTTTTGATGGACATGATGAATATTTTCCCACGTCACGCTTGTTTCCAACGTATCGGTTATGATACCAAAATCCTGCAAATCCTCTCGCAAGTAGGGATCGCGAAATCTACCCTCTTCCCATTTCCTTGCAGGAAATCCCGTAAGGTACATTGCGCCAAACTCTTTGCAGATTCGTTTTACATTTTTTTTCACGTTCGCAGTAAAGCCTGCATGCCCTTCCGTTGTTCCCAACATGAGGCAGCGTTGCATGGGCTTGAATCCGCGCAGTTGCATTGCGCGATCGAAAATGGTGCCGTCGATGCCATATAGCTTGAGCCCAAAATGCGTTTCCTCTGCATCGGAAATGCGAAACACCGCAGGCATACCAAACTCGCCTTGGGAAATTTCCCGCGAAGCATTTACTGCTGATTCCCATGTGGGGAAAATAAAGCCAAAATATTTTCGGTTTTCGGGCATATATCGATATATCTTCAGCGTAAGTTCCACCAACACTCCAAATGTCCCTTCGCTCCCTTTCATAATGTCGTTTACTTTTGGACCCGTGGCAGTGGCGGGATATTCTTTTGTAACGAAAGTTCCAACGGGCGTGACATACTCCTGGCTGATAACCAAATGATATGCATCGCCATAATAGCTCGATGCCTGTCCTGATCCTAACGTTACCACCCATCCGCCCGCCGATGAATATTCGAACGATTGTGGAAAATGCCCACACGTGTAGCGATGCTTTGTTCCAAATCGCGCTGGTGCATTGTTAAGCGCATCTTCCAGGGCAGGCCCTAAAATACCAGCTTCCACTGTTACCGTTTGATTCAATTCGCTGATGCGCACAATTTTATTCATGTGCGTGGAAAGCACCAGCGTAATGCCCCCTTTCGCTGGCCGTAGGCCAAAATTGACCGATGAACCCCCTCCATATACATATACGGGAATTCGTGCGCGATTACAAAATTTCACCAGTTCCTTTACATCTTGTTTGTGGCGCGGATGAACCACTACATCGGTCACCTTTTCTACAATTCCTTTGCGAAGCTTCATCGCCTCTTCAATTGTCTTCCCCACAGAATATTTTAAGCGATCGTACTGTTCCGTCGATATATTCTTCTCGCCGACGATCTTTGCGATTTGTGCAATCTGCCTTGGTGTCAACCCAATAGGTTTCGTAAACCGCACTTGTTCGTTTCCTTCATTGACTCGCCTTTGAAAATCTTCGTCAGTTAGTCCAAACGCACTTTTAATTTCCTTGTACAGCTTCTCGTTTGGATGCTTAAATCCACATGGATCGCCCCATTTAAAAATTGAACGGTATGATTTTTCCGCAGGAGGTTCTTCGAACCACGGGGGCTTGAATCCTTTCCATGCATCCGACATAGCATTCCTCCATTAATTTTTTGGCACTTCAAGTGCTCTTTTCGTTTCTGCCAATTCCTTCGCTTGGCGCGATGCATCCCATTTAAGTTCCTTCGCGGCAATTCGTGCTACCTTCGCAAGCACCTCATCGCCTGGATTTCCTAACGTGGCAATGCCTGTCCTTCGAAGCACAATATCCTTTAACGTTTTTGCCATCTCATTGCGCACAGCATACATTACCTGCGCCAACATCTCTCCATCGCGATTTAACGGTTGCGCAAGGCCTTTGTTTGAACGCGCAATTGCCAACACATTCGGAAGCTCTGTCCCGTAAATTCGCGCGAGGTAGTCGACCGTACGCGGTGGGAAATCGCTGTTTTCAGAAATCGATTTTTCCACAAACGCTTCTATATCGGTAATTTCGCATCCTGCAAGGTATTGCGAATGCGAAATCGATTTCCCAATCGGCTTTTTTATTTTTTTTGCCACAACCTTCATCACACTAACAGCTAAATTGCGGCTTGTGGTATACTTTCCCCCTTCCACTGTGATTAAATTTTCCAATCCATCCTTTGCGTTATCATAAATTTCATATTTTCGAGAACTTTCATAGACGTCTTTCGTTTGATCTTCCACAAGAGGCCGAAGCCCTCCATACGCATACAACACATCGCCGTATCGAATAGTTTCGAAATTCCCAAAGTTTTCATTCACCGTATCAAGAAGCTCTTCGATAGATTTTTTCGTGACCCTCCACTCATCGGGGCTACCGACGTATTCCTTATCGGTCGTCCCTATGAGCGAGTGATCGCGCCAGGGAATCACAAAAAAGTGTTTCCCATCTTTTGTAGGACCTGTCACAATATGGCTATTTACCAGTTTACGCGTTATAATATGTATTCCTTCCGATCGCCGCAAAATTTCATCTTTCGGCTTTTTATGTGCAATTCCAAGGATGATGTCTGCCCATGGACCGCCACAATTGATGGTGAGTTTTCCTCGCAACTCAACCGTTTTACCAGTAAGAAGATCGCGCACGGCAACACCTGCGACATGCTTGTTGTGATCAAAAAGAAAACTTTCCACTTTTGCATAATTTGCCACTTTCGCCCCATATTTTACCGCAGATTTGATGAATGCGAGCGTTAGTCTCTCCGGAAAAATGGACATGCAATCGTAATATATTGCGGCACCTGTAAGCCCTTTTCGCTTCACATGCGGCTCCAGTTCCAAAACTCTGCGCGCTGAAATTATCGAATGACGTGGAATTCTTTTACTCTTATCCCATGTCCAACCCTTGTCAAACGAAAGCATTTCATAAACGATCATGCCCATTTCAATTATCCACCTCCGTTGGCTAAGAAATCGATTCCCAGTTAAAAACATAAATGGGACAGGATATACAAAATTTGGTGCAATATTTTCAAGTATTCTACGCTCGCGCAGCGATTCGCGCACCAACAAAATTTCTCCCGTCGCAAGATATCGAAGACCGCCGTGAATGAGCTTAGACGTTGCTGCCGATGTCGCACCGCCAAAATCGCTTTTCTCAACTAATGCAACCGATAGGCCTCGGGAAGCGGCTTCATACGCGACCGCCGCACCGCTAATTCCTCCTCCAATAATTATAACATCGAATTGACTGCCATCGTAATCTTCAATAAATCGCTTCATTGTGATTCTCCAAATTTATAAACTTTTTCTCATCGCATTCATTGTTCGCTCGCGCGCATAAATGAGCACATCCCGCATAATGCGTTTTGCTCTCGGTGCATCGCCGCGTGCGATTGCGCTGAATATTTCCCGATGAAATTTTCGGGAGCGCTCTTCATTTTGAGGATCATCAAAATAATATTTTCCATATTCACGAAATAACTTGTTGAAAAAATTAAGAATAAAAATAACGAGGTAATTTTCAGAAGCTCTCGCAATGGTGTGGTGAACAGCTAAATCCGCTTCAAGAGCGGGCATGTTTTTCCCCAATTCTACAATCTCCTTTAATTTCTGCACATGTTCGTCTTTGCGCTTCACCGCAGCCACTGCGGCAATTTCTGGCAACAGTGCAATTCTGGCAATAAGCAAACTGTCGATTATCGTTGAATCGACACCGCCCTCATGGTAAATCATTGCTTTTAACACATCTAAATTCTCCGATTCGAGGAAGTCTTTCACATACACCCCATCGCCATGGCGAACTTCCACCAAACCCTGTGCTTCCAGTTTTTTCACCGCCTCACGAAGAGTTGCACGATTCACACCAAGCTCTACTGCAAGCTCGCGCTCCGCAGGAAGCTTTTCGCCTGCTTTGATCTCCCCTGAGATTATTTTCCGTTGGATTTGTGAAACAATCTCCTCATGAAGGCGACTTCTGTTCACAGGACGAAGCGCTACTTTTGATGTCGAATTTCCCATTTGATTTTTTTTTGAAAACACCTTATTGGCCATTTCACTTGGTGTACTCATCTTCCTTCCTTATGTAATATTTTTAACGGCGCATCAGGCAATAACGAAACGCCAAAAAGCTTAACCCCAATTTTGCAATTTTCTTCACGTTTCGACCCATCGCGCATTCCATGTAAAAATGTGCAAAAAAAGCAATTATCATTAATTGGTACAGTCATTCAATGGTTCAACCAATATACAATATATAAAAAAATAATAATGCCCGTCAAGCATTTTAACAAAAAATTTTTGTAATTATTGAGCCATGCTCGTTTTGTCTTTTACCATAATTATGCTCTTAAAGCTCGATTTTGAATTTTTTTAAGATAATCGAATTTGCGAAAATATTATATTTTTTCAAATTGCAAAGCCGTAATACGAGTGTACCAATCGCTACCGCATTCTTTCACAGAAACAAAACCGTACGAGCTTGTCTAAAAAATCACTGCGTTTTACTAATGCGAAACGACAAAGTTGCATCATTTCCCCGATAGCGCGCCGCAAGTTCCCATTCGTTAACTGCAAGCAAGCGAAATCGCTTTGCGGAATAATTGGCAACTGCATTATCGCAGGCAATTGCATTGCTATCTCTTGAATCTCTGATTATCTCGCCATAGTGATGCCGCTATCACCCGACGAATGGAACACATACGCTCTTCCCGAAGCTGAAGAATACCCAAAATCGCTTACTACCACATCCGCATAGCCATCACCGTTTAGGTCGCCCATTGTAACAGAAGAACCAAAATAAACACCATCTGATGAACTAATTATTTTTGTGGCTGATGCTGCATTCTCAACTAATATTCCTTCTGAGCCAGAAGAGTGAAATATAAATACTTTTCCAGACTTATTCCCCACCACAAGGTCCTCATATCCATCACCATTGATATCTTTATTCATTCCCTTTCGGATGGAGAGAACAATTTCTTCACTTATGTTTCCCCTCAGATTAGTAGCCCTCACCTTCACGGTATGTAAGGTCCCAATCTTCCAGGTATTCACGCCTACGGGCAACTGGAACTTCCAATTGGTTGAGCCCTTTGCCTCCACGTAAGGGCCATTGTCCAATGAAACCTCAACTTTCGAAATACCCTCGCGATCAAACGCTGTGCCAGTTAGAAAACCCGAATAAATAGTACATTTTTCCCTTACATTGCAAATTGAAACTCTTGGGCTTTCTTGCCCCTCCTGTTGAGATTTCCATCGTTCATTATACACATCCATTAAAAGATTGTTGCAATTAATACTAACTATTTCCACCATTATGAAAATTATTAGTTTTTTCATAGGAGTAAACTCCATATATTGTTTTTTTATGCGTCGGTTTATTTTAAAGTAAACAGGCAGGTGGAATTTCCTCGCTATATTAATAAAAAAATTTACATCCTATTATTCTAAAGAAGTGCACCTGCACCTCTTTTCATTAGAATCTCAGGCCAAGCACAAGACCGCTGGTAACAAAATAAAGAAGTGAATCCTTTTCGAAAATAGTTCCAAATCCACCAAAGATGCCCATAAAGAAATATTCCGAACCACAATAACCCGCTTCAAAACCTAAAAGTGCCATTGTGTCAATACCGTTACTGTTTTTTGAAACAATCGCGTTTGTAAGTAGGATTTTATTGATATAATCCACATTGAAATACATCCCACCGAACATCACGCTTGGCACCATATAGAAATGTTCTTTTAGCACAAATCTTAATCCGCCCTTAATGCGAAATCGGCCTTAATAATTTCTTTTGGCGCATTGGTGGGAGGAATTATTGGCTTTTTGTATTTTTATAACATTGGCTGCCACATGGGAAGTTGTCCGATTAATTCAAACCCCTTTTGGAGCATTGTGTATGGAATTGTCCTTGGCGTGTCCATCGCAAGTTTGATTAAAAAGCAATAATTTCCATGGAATAAGTTAAGCGTTTTGCGATATTGGCAAATTCTTTTTATTTTAAAATTTTAAAATAAAAAACGCATATGCAGCGCAACTAATCGATTTCGCAAAACTATTTATATTATCAATCAAATGAAAATTGTTCCGTTTCTTTAAGCGCTTTCACAATTTAATTTTTGAACGCAATAATATAATAAAACCAAACATTCATTCCAAAATCATTTGAAACAAAGAGTTAATTATTTTATACAAAAACAGCATAATGCCCAAGAAATTCCTGTACTCAACATAAAAATATAGAACCTCTTCGAAAAAATAATTTGACAAACTGCTTTTCATAATTTTAATTAATGCATGCAATTACGAATTGATCACAGTAAAGTTTACAAATAAAAAGTTTTTATAGAAGGTTCAACAATGCAATATAAATTAGAGAAATCCATCATCGCGCTTCTACTGAACAATTGGCAAAAGGCATCTTGAGATATATGGCAAGCAAAACAAAAAGAGGTATAATGAAAAACATTACAAGGGCATTGAGCATACGACAACCGTTTGTTGACCAAATTTTTAATAAAACGAAGGTAATTGAGTATCGAACAATCCCAACGAAAATTATCAATGAAACAGTTTATATTTATGCGGCGAAAAAATATATAACCGGTATAAAAGGATATCCCATACAAAAGCTCAACTCATTGCCGCGAGGAGTGATTGTTGGCACTGTGAAAATTAGTAAATGCGTACCAAGTAAAACTGAAAAGGGTGTATATTTGTGGTATCTTTCTGAATCGAAAAAATTTTCAAAATACCTCAAACCAAAAAGAAAGCCCCAGCCGGTATGGTTTCGGCCATTTTAATGCCGCTACAACCTTGCCTCCCATAAGCATGAGAGGCAAGGTATGTATAGTTATTATTTTGGCGGGAACGAAATAAAAACACCACGGGGATCTACTTCTTTTCTCAATATCTCAAGTACATCAGCGGATGGTGTCTCTGTGACGGGAATTTCACCTTCGGGACGTAAAAGCTCAAAACCGGTCGCAAGTTGCGCGAGGTCGAATGAGACCCCGGGGTGCAACGATTTTACCCTCATTCGTTTTGTTGCTGGCTCAAAATCATATACACCTGCATTGGTAACTACTGCAACTGGACCCTGTCCCAAAAGCCCTGCTTCTTTACGGCTATTGCCCCCGGTGAGATGTCCCACCGAGGTGATAAAATCCACCTTCTTAACAAATTTTTCAGGCGTCTGCAATCCAACCAACACCATTTTTTCTGTTAACGACGAAAGATCATTGTTGCCACCGCTTCCAGTAAGCCTGGCTTTGGGATTAAGAAAATCATCGCCAATCATATGGGTATTAATGTTCCCATACATATCGATTTGTGCAAAACCCAAAAATGCAATATCCACATAACCATTATAGCATTGCGCGAACGAGTATGCCATCTCCTGGATGATTGGCGATTTTCGCCATGTAAATGGATCTCCTACCGACCACGGCATATCGCCAGCAATTGGGTCTTGTCCACCCGATTCATATACTAACGTAATGTGCGGCGCATGTGTTTTGCGCGCTAAAATTGCTGCGACCATAGGAAGACCGGTCCCCACATACACAATCATGTGATCTTCTATCTGCCGCGAAAGCACATATGCTACCATTTCGAAAGGATTCGCAGGTTGTGTTGTCATCATATTCCTCCTCGCTTGCGATTAGTAATATATTCCGGTGTCATGGCCAGGCCGATACTCTTCATACGAATAGTCATAACCCGCATCTTCGTTATCGTACTCAACGGTTTTTGTCAGCCGACGTGCAGCAGCAATCCATTTTGCACCGCCGAGTTTGTTTACGAAATCGAATTGATCTTTGCAATCGAATATCCAATACTCCATAAAAGAGCGCAGGTTCTCCTCGGAAAGTGTCCCATAACGTAAAAACTTTTCCCACCACTGGCGCGACCAATAGTACAATCCCGGCATATTCCCTGGCACAGCGCCAAACGGCAACTCTACAACCGCATCCACATACATAAAAGGAATGATCACGCCCTTGTTGTTATAGCGAATATCGATTTCCGGAACAATCTCTTCTGCAGTGATAATCACCTTACGCGCCGCAGCGGCAAGCGCCGCATCGTTGACCGTTGGACCATAAACGCGTGCATTGCCATAGCGATCTGCAGCATGTACATGAATGATAGTAACATCCGGATACAAAGCGGGAATGAACACCACTGGATCGTGATCTTTTCTTCCTGGATTTTGCATCACCTTTACATATGGATTGTAACGCACAATGTCAGAACCTAAAAGCTGCTTGCTAAACACACCCGGCATTCCAAGTTGTGCGGCTTTAAATCCCTGCGCCATTGATCCATGGCTCCACTCGGAAAGGATTTTTACTTTCCCCTCCTTCAGATTCCGCGAATAATTGCGATCGGTCCCGCGCATCTCTGCTCCCACATACGAATTATGCGAGTAGCGGCATACCCCAAAGTTGATCATGTAGCTATGATTCGTATTAGGGGATCCGATGAACTGCAAATTCTTCTTGCCTTGCCGCATTATTTCAAAATATGCTTGATGCGGCGTGCGCACATACGCAAAACCAGAATCAGTACAAATATCGTCATCCTTTACAAACTCTGCAATTGCTTCAGTAAGCGACATCCGTTTGTCGCGCTTCGAGTGATCTTTTGTAAGGTGCGCTTTTCGTGCCGATTCAAAGTCCACCAACCGATCCAAAATTGACGTATCATCGATCCGAAGATTTTTTAACGCTTCGCCGTTGTAATTATACATAACTTTCCACCTCCCCAAAAAATTATCCCCTTCGCACACCACCCGCTGTTTTAAATGGGTTATTAATATTTACTAAATATAAATAATGTTTTATAAAATATAATGAACATCAATCCCCGTAAATGAATATTAACAATTGATTTACGTTTTTACGACATTTCTTTCAACAGGCACTTTTCCGTCAAGCACAAGATGGTGGATATCAAGCGCAAAATGTCGCAATGTCACGTTTGATGTGGCACATTCCGATGGTGCAATAGGGCAAATTATGGTCAAAATGCGAAATATATTATAAAGGGGGAACCTTCACTGCTGAAATGCGAAATCAAAAAAATGGTGAGTATTGCGATGCCAGGAATAAGCGTTTTAGATTATTGCATGCATCTGAAAAGTATGGTGATGAAAATCATCCCAAACGCGAAGTTAAAAAATTATTCGATAATTCCTCTTCCGATGGGAACGATATTTCCATCGGTAAAATTGCGCATCGCATCAGAAAGGGATTTTGTACGCAACGTCGCAATTAGCTTCGCAATTTTCCCTTCATTGGAAAGATTATGAAAAATTATACCCTTACATCCCGCATATAATGCAGCCTCGGTACACAATATCATCCGTTCAAATGACTGCGGCATAAAGCGAGCGATATATAATCCTGGCGAATGCTTTCTTTTAAAGAGAATCGAAGGCTCTATGGAAAATTCATCTTCCCCTGCGACGATTATCGAATAAGTTGCAAGGTCAGTTGAGATATCGCGATACTCATCGATATGAATGCCAGATAACTCTTTATCGCCTCGAAGAACTGATATTAATTTTTTCCCACCCGCTACCACGGCATTAGTAAACGGTTTATCATTCATCGCAAAATATCTCGCGCGTTCGAATGAAGGCACAAAGGTAAACGCTGGGAATTGCTGGAGCGATGAAGGAGACAAAACAGAAAGTGCAGTACTATTTAACACTACAAAACATCGTTTTGTCTGATTCCCGCACAATGACATTAGATAGTCGCGAACACTTTTTTCACCCTCGTGTGCATTTTTCGCCTTCAATTCAGTATACGAAAGGTTCGAATCCAATCTCCATGCGCCAATTTTTTCTTTTAGACTAAAAAATCCAACAACAACAGCATTTGTTGGAGAAAAAACCTGTGGATTTCCTACGGCCAAAAATGATGAAAAGAGTGAAGAATCCTTCTTGAGCATGTTCTCGTGTTCGCGAAGTCGATTAATCTTTTCGGAAATTATTTTTTGGGCTCGCCTTGCCTTTTCCGAATCTCGCGACTCTCCTGCTTCTAAAAGTGCTGAAAAGTTCGCGCGCGCATCGGATAACTCACGAATTAACATTCTGTGTGCATCGAATTTTTCCTTATGGGAACGATCATAAAAATCCCAGCCAGCACCCGAGATACTCATCGCGCGTTTAACCGCGTACCCCTTCTCCATAACTTCAAATGCTTCTTTCCATTGCCCTTCTTCGAGCAAAAAGCGCGTGAAGCTATCGAAAAGCATTTGTGCATAGTGTACCTGCGATGCATTGCATTGTGGGCATGCAATGAGCTCATCGATTGCTTTGTTGTAATATTCGCGTGCCATTTGCATTGCAGCTTTTTCGACATGAACTCCGTATCGATGCAAAAATTCTGCTAGCTTATAGTACACCACCCATATGAGATCTGAATATGCAAAAGTGTTTGCAATCGTTTCGGCTCGCCCGAGCGCATCATATGCGTCTTCATAGGCTCCAAGTTTTTGGTGGCACGACGCGATATTCATCAACAGTTTGCACTTTACTTTACTGTTTTTATGTTTATCAGCATATTCGAGCGATTTTTGAAAATGTTGAAGCGCTTCAGCGTAAAGATCATATATTTTCTGATTTTGCCGATAATAGCGATGCGGATCGATTCCTTCAACTTCATGCTCTTCAATTAAAAGTTCTGCTTTTGCAAATTTTAACGAACCGAGTGCTACTTCCAATTGATGATAAATCTCATCTGCAGCGGTTTTTGCATTCCTGCGGATCGCATCAACATCTTCGCGCGTAAGCTCTTGTTTTTTTAGTTTCATCTCTTTTTGCTTTGTCGCTAAATCGGTCTCGAATTTTTGATTTTCATAATTGTCCCTGTATCTCGAAATTTCTCGAATTACAACATCAAATGAATTCCCCAGCACATCTTTTCCCCGTTCGAAAAGTATTGTGCAAAGATTTGAGTAATTTAAAATTGTATTAAAAACACCTTCGAGATCATTTACATCATCGCGCGAAGCATAATCCCACCCACTTTTGAAATATTCGAGAGCTTTATCGAAATAACCCATTTTGTAGTAACAAAAGCCAATATTATTCAAGGTGCGCACTTTGCCGATTTTATTTAGGCGGTGATTTTTTTTCTCCCAGCAAGCAAGCTTTTTCTTTAAATAGTTTATCGCTGAAGCATAATCGCCTGCATCGTAGTGCAATTCTTCTCGCATGGAAAGGCTTAAGATATTTTTATACTCTGCGGTCAACTCTTCGTATAAGCGATTATCGCCAATCACTACCGTATCGGGGCCTAAATCGATAAAGCTTATTGGGCCAATACCCAATACCTTAAATCGCAATTTGTATGTTTTTTCCTTATCAGTCTCATGCGCTATTAGTTCATCAGCACGATCGAGATATTCGAGAGATTTCTGGCGATTTCCCAATTCTCTATAACAATGTGCAATCTCTTGATAGATGCGAGATCTATCGATTGAAATTTTATTCTTTTCTGCATGGGCAAGAAGTTCATTGTACCAATGTATTGCATGATGAAAATTTCTTTCAACTCTATCAAAAAGTGCAAAATACCGATAGAGCGTATAAACTTGTTCTTTAAAGCGATCGTATCCATATTTTTGTGCAAGCGAATTATATATCAAAAGCGTTCTTCGCATTTGTTCGCGCGCTTCTTCGATTTTATCGTTTTGCCAGTAACATACGCCCATATGAAAATGGAAAAGCGCTTCCTGGATTGGCGAAGCGAATTCCCTCTTATACTCTTTCGCTTTTTCAAAATGTCGAAGCGCCTGTGGATAATTATTCAGCAGAAAATATGTATTTGCTAAATTTAGGTGAATATTTCCTTCGCCTTCTGGATTTTTTGTTTCATCGTTTGCAGCGAGGGCGCGCTCATACAAGGGGACATTTGCTTCCCACAAGAATCGCGGAAAGAATTTATCAAATACGGATTGTTTGCTTTCGCCAAGTTCCTTTCGGCGCAAATCGATATATTGACTAATCCACCCACGAAGTATGTATGGTTCCACATACGTATCGTCCATAAAAAGCGCCCATGCGAGTTGGTCGAGGCTTTTCTTAAAAGACTCAAGCGATTTTTCTAAACTCTCACCTGTTCCTTCATCGTATAGCAATCCGAGTTTTGTGTAAATATAACCAAGGCCATATAGATATGCTTTGTCGTAATTTAACCGGGCAATCGAAAGCTTGTCGGTGTACTTCGCTTCAAGGGATAAAAGTTTTTCTTTTTCAGATGTCCTCGCAAATGAATCTATGTACAACACGTGGGCGCGCGAACCGTACGCTTGATATATATCGTCGAATTCGCGCAACAAATGTGCGGTTGTAACAACCTCAATGTACTTTTCATATATTTCAGCAGCACGCGCTTCTTTCTTTTCAGCAAGATAGCGCGCCCCTTGATCTTCATAGTAATCAACAAGCCTTGTGAGGATATCGCGAAAATCCGATTGCTTCCAGCGGAAAAGGTAATTTTTGAGATTTTGATAATAATATTTTTCCATCGATTCAAAATCCGATTGGCGGTGCGCAATATCCCCTAAGAGTTTATTCGCTTTATAGAATAAATAATTTGTTTTGCTCACTTTTGACACAGCATTTTGAAGATACGTTTTCGCCTTTGCATAATCGCTATTCGCCACATACGCTTCGCCCAATATATATTGCATGAGGGGAATAATGTTGTCGGATTCCTTCTTTGCTACTTTCGACAATATGCCTTCAGCAACGCGTATGCGCTTGCTAATATTTGGCTCCGCTGAAAAAATTTTGATTATTTGTTTCGCTGCAGCGATTTTAATATATTCGCGTTCAGAGTTTATTGCTCTTTCGTATGCCTCTGGCAATTCAGGCAACACAATTTGGTATTGTAAATCGGCAATTTTAAAATTTATAATTTCCGTCCGGCCATATTTCGGATTTTCCAATAACACTTTTTTATACGTTTCCAACGCAGCATCTCTTTTCCCCAATCGCTTTTGTTCATCGCCCAATTCTTCAAGCAAATACGGCAAATATTCAGAATACTTTGCCTCGCGCGCAGTAACCGCAATCGCATCCAAAAGAACCTTCTCTCCCGATATGCCTTTCGACACTGCATTCAAATACCGTGCCATGACAGAACGGTAATCATAAACATCTTTAGAAATAGAAGATAATAATTTTTCAATTCTTTCAGCTTCGCTTAAATTCTTTACATCGCGGAATGCTTTTGCTGCTTCCACGAGCGACTTTCCAACGAAAATAACTGAGGCATTATCCTTTTTATCGCCAAAGAAATGATATGCTCTCTCGAGGCATAGCAGATACCGTTCTTTATCATCATACTCGGTAAGATATGTCTGTGCTAATTCGTATTGCGTTTGCGCATTGCTTTTTTTGGGAATTACCCCTTCTTCGGGGATAATGTTAATGTTAATGTTTTCCCCAATTTGGTCGGAAAAAATGATTACATTGAAAAATCGCTCATTGAGTTTTTTTAACGCCTGGCTAAAGCGCGGCATAAACGAGTTCTGCGATCTCAGCGTAAGGGGATATTCCAAGCCGCTTTTGAGATTCTTATACATTATCAGCGAAGCATCCTTTAAGTTAATTTTTCCATCTCCGTTTGTATCTCGATCGATAAATGTATATACAATCTCGTCGTTGTTGCTCATAAAACAGGGATGCAATTCAATATGCGGGGTTGCAGTAATGCGCTGTTCCTTTCCGGTAATGAGATCTTTAATGTAAATATCCCCCTTCCCTTTCTCGTCCTCATACGAAATGTAAATGAGCTTCTTTCCATCCGGCGAAAACCGCGGGAAAAGGCCGCCTTTTTTTGTAATTTGGGTGAGATTTTTCCCGTTGCGCTGAATCATCCATACGTTATCGATGCCATCGCGATTTGAAGAAAAGGCAATCCACTGGCTATCGGGTGACCATGAAGGCGATGCATCGCGAATGATTCGAATATCCTTTGTGACGGGATCCTGATATTGCGTGAGGTTTTTCGATTTCCCATCAAGCGATGGAACATCGGTAGGAGATTGCGCCGCCTTGTCTAACAACGCAGTTGGATTGATGTCAACAACAAAGATATCCCCTTCGGGATCTTCTCGCAAACTCACAAATGCGAGCCGCTTCCCGTCGGGCGAAATCGCGGGGGAATAATCTTTCGCAGGGTGCGAGGTAATTCTCACCATTGTGATATCGTCGAGAGCGCGAAGGTATATATCGAAATTTCCTTGCTGTTTATCCGATGCGTAAAATAAATACTGACCATCTTCAGAGAAAATGCCATCAAACTCGATTGTTTGTTCAATTGTAACTGGTACCACTTTCCCCACATTATAAATGAATTCGTTGCGAAGAATTGTCCCATAACTAAAACGGACCTCTCGTCGCGTTCTCCCCCCACACGATGCAAGTAAGATTATCAGCACAACTGCAACGCTACAAAACGCAACAGCTGCGGTTATTTTTTTCGTATCCATCGCCCTCCAGCCTCCTGAATCCAATCGTTTTCCTTCGCAAATGCCCGCTGTTCTTCAGCGAACTTTTTCCCAAATGCGTTAATTTGCTCAACCGTAGGATTAGCAATCCCTGCTCTCACGAGGCTTCGTGTAAATATTATTTTTCGCGCATCGTTTTCCTTCGCAATTATTGACTGCAATGCTTTCTTTCTGGTAGTGTCGTTCTCATATTCCGCCGTACCTATATAGGCAAGATAACCGCTATTCGCTTCACCGATTGCTCCCTCGTCTTTCAATCTCCGTATTTCAGCAGCGAGTTCATTTCTTACCTTAAATGCGTTAAACATTTCTTCATCTCTTTGCAACTTTCCTGGCGAAATTCCTGTTTGAACAGATGAAACAATCCATGCTTCCTTTTCGATTTCCCTAAAATCGCCCACAATTTGACGTTCTATTGCTGTCTTCTGTCCTGTGAGGTGAATATCTGGAGGCGCAATCCAACAACAACTTGGGATTTCACTCATCGAGGTACACCCAACGAGTACCCACATAGAAATTATCAAAAAAAGAATAATTATTCCGATGCGCATCAATCTCCTCCTAATATGTTGCGAAGATATTCTTGCAACTTTATTCTTTCAAACTGAACCTTATTTTGTTCAATGCCCACCAACCACCCAATCGCTTTGCGATTGAACGTTACAGTAGTATAGACCAATCCCTTATCGAGATTGAAATTAAAACCGCTCACCATCATTGAGTTATCAACTGGATATTGGGCAATTCCCAATTTCGATCTTCCTTTCTCGCTTGAAAGCCCTTTCAACAACCGATTAGCAAATTTATCTCCAATTTTATGAATATTAATGTAACCGACGGGCGTCAGTTCTTTTTTGACATCCACGCCTCGCCCTTTAAACTGCGCGTTTAATGAAAGCTCAGCATCGCGAGTCCTTTTCTGAGGATTTGGCTCATCCAATAGCCCAATGTCGACATTTGTCACATCCAATGTAAGGCTATATTCCATATTATCGGTTTTAAAATCGCGAAGAGCGAAGAGGATATTGCGCCCATAAAAACCGCCTCCCATCACATACGCCTTCATGGTAGGAATTTCAAAGGTGTTGTCGCGGAAAAACATCGTTGCCGAAAAATCTTTAATTATTTGAAAAGAAATGTCCCGCGCAGGATGTTTTATGGAAATGGACTTGATGGTAAAATTGTCCCTGTCTCGGAAAAACGCAGTTTCGAGCAAGGTGCTTTTATCGACGGCAATCCTCGACTCGCTTAACCGAATTTTGTGATTGTATTCAAATGGAAAATTCAAATTAAAATCCTCAATGTGCACTTTTTTTTCTGGATTCTTTACATTCAGATGAGCAATTTTCACTGCTCCCAAAGCAACTCCCGTTTTAATATCCCCTTTTTGGCGAGCAGTAATTTCTACATTGCCGGAAAGAGCCCATTTCTCAAATACCTCTTTCATCTCGGGCATATTAAGCGAAATACGCAGCCCTACATCGGTATTCTTACCCGGTGGATTTTCCAAATCCAATTGACCACCGACATCAACGCTCAAATTCCTTTCCTTGCTTGAGAGATTCACTTTCCGAATAAACAGCATCTTTCGAAGTGCGTTTTGTTCTATATTTGCCGTAAGTACCAAATCGTTGATCTTAAAATCAGGTATTTTACAGGCAAGCAACACATCGGCAGCAATGGTACGCGTGTCCATACGAAACCCAGTAGAAAGATCGAGATTTACAGGATTCTTCAATGCACCCAGAGCGGTTCCCAAATCCCTCGCCATTGGCTTTGGCACCATCTCCAAAAGGGGATCTTTCATGAATTGAAACGTCGCCATGCGCACATTTCCAACCATCACGGGCGCAAGGGAGACTTTTCCGTTAAGCCCAAGTTTTAGCGCATCCCTGCCACTTGCCGGGCTATAAAATCTCATAGAGATATCGTTTAAAAGCAAATATTGGTTTTTTAAATTGTACTGCGCATTTAAGGAAAGTAAAAGGCCATTGTCACCCGATTTCCCACGGTTGAGCACATAATCAAAATGCGGTATTTTTAAATCGGAAAGGAGTGCGACGTCATTTCCGCGCATGCGCACGGAATAGCCAAGCATCATAGCAGGGACGCGCGCTTCGATTGCAGGATTTCTAAAATATAGGTTCCCAATCCGAAGCTGTCCATCGACATCGATATTTTTTGGATCACCTTTCACAATGAAAGGATATAAAGAAACGCTACCGGCAAATCGCATCGCCGTATCGCCTGTAATGCTACGGTAGTACGGATATAAATCGGTAAGCGAAATATTGCTTTCGAGCATGCGGATGTTGAAACGTTGACGCGTTGTCACTTCACGCACTTCCCCGCTAAGGCTTATAAGCTTTTTCCCGGAGAAAGAAATAGTAAAATGATTAAGATTCAAAAGATCATTTGCTGGATTGTAAAGCATATCGTACGATACAAGAAAAGAAAGCGGTGCTAAATGTGCACGTTTAAATCGCACCGGAGTGCGATAAGTACCCAATTTCAGGCTACTCTCAAAATGCGGAGCTTCTTCAGGTGTATGTGGTTTTTTGTACACAAGTTTCCAAAACAATATCAACGGTGGGCTTACTTCAGCCGTCTCAGACACAAAATGCAGATTGAGTTCTTCTTTGGGATTGAGTTCAATCTTCATGCGTTCGAATATCGAAACCGCCATGGACGAAAGAGGTATTTTCTTAAAAGGAGGCACATAAACGTCTACCCCACACGAAAATCCCTCAAGCGATGTTTTCATGCCACTTCCTTCTGCATAAACGCGCAAATCCTCCAAGACGAATTTAAACAAAAATTCAACAGAAATCGGAAGAGAAATTTCTTCTCTCGATTCCTTTCTTGGCTCTTCTTCAGGTTCTGGCTTCTCTTCTTCTTTGCGAGGCTCTCCTGGTTTCATGAGACGCGCGGCATTCCACACACCGTTTCTTTCTTTGAGATAGATTCGGGGCTGGTAGATCCCGATTTCATTGATCCTCACATTGCCCACCAACATTGGGAGAATCCGATAATCGCACACAATTCTTTTTATTTCCACAAAAGGCGTTCTGCCAAATTCTTCCCCATTGCGGATTATTACATCTTCGATTTCAAAACCTCTAAAAAGGCCAAACCGCTTTACCTTTAAAGTAATGTCGCCATACGAGCGCGCATTGAATTGTTCCACAATAAGCTTCTCTGCGCGCTGTGGAGTAAGATAAATGGAAAGGCCTGCAATGCCAATAATTGCGAAAAAGAGCACGCAAAGAGGAACATACAACAAAAGTATTTTTGCAACTTTAAACACAATGCGGCTTTTTTTTACGCGACGTGGCGGAGAAATGCCAACCGAACTTTCCCCTTTTTCTTCATCGGGGCTTAAATGTGCCTGGGCAGCATTTTTTTGAATTGTTTCATCTTTTCGAACTATCTTTCCCTTCTGTTTTTTTTCAGTTTCTTTCTTTCGTATCATGACAACTATCCCCTACTGTAATGGGATATTCAGTATACAGTTTTAACAATTAATGACAAGCATTTTTTCGCAAATCCTCAACACCCAATAGAACGAAAAAAACGCGATAGTTTGTTCGTTGAATCAATAAACCACTCGATAAACGATGCAGTGAACCCTTGCGTAAAACCTGTTGTAAGATCCATCACAATTGCAACCGCACAGGCGATGGCCATCATCGAATACCAAAAAAACAAGGCAATATATGTAAATGCGCAAATGGGATTTTTACTTTTTTTGTCCTCATCGCAATTGTGACAACGATCCTTTTTGTCTTGCGCATAAACTCGCGAAAGAAATGCAATAGAGAACAACGAATCTCGAACTGCATTCACTACAAAAACGAAAATAAGTATAAAAGAAAATATTTTTACCCATCTCGCTTTACTCATTATCTAACACATACCACTTAATCTTAACTCCTACTTTACTAACAGAAGCGACGTTCATGAATGCTTCGCAACACCTCGCCAATGTACTTCACAATATCTGTTGCTCTCATGGCATTTTTCCCCGTCGCGCGAACATAAAGATCTGCTGCGCGACCATGAATCCATGCGCCAAGCGCAGCTGCTTCCATAAGCGTGATCCCTCTGCTTGCAAGCGCGGCGATAATCCCACAGAGCACATCTCCAGAACCTGCTGTTGCTAACGCCTGATTTCCCGTCGTGTTGATTAAACTTTCAATTCCGTTTGTCACAATTGTGGCTGGACCTTTCAAAAGAACTACCGAATTGCAGTGCCTTGAAAGCTCAAGCGCAGCCTGAAATCGATTTCTTTTTATTTCTTCGACCGTTTTCCCATAAATTCGCGATGCTTCAAGGAAATGCGGTGTGATGAGGACATTGCCGTTTACCGATTTCTTTTCGTTAATAAAGTTCGCAAGATGAAATAGCCCATCGCCGTCGATAATCATGCCTGTTATTCCAAAACGCCAGACTTCTTCAACAAGCACTTCAAATACAACTTTCGAAAAAACTCCGCGTCCCATCCCAGGTCCTATGACAACAATTCCAAACTGTTTTTGTTGAGAAAAAAAATCGTTCAACGCGGATTTGACGTCATTTAAAATGTTATCGTTGAAATTAATGTGATCACGTTTTTCAATGATTTCATTCAGCGCTTTGTTGGGCGCAATTGCCGCTGTCATTAGTTCAGGTATTTTGCCTGCAATGACATTTCTCGCACTTGCTGTGGTAAGGGCTGTTGCGATACTTCCCCCTGTTTCAAAAAAAGCCGTTGTTGCAAGCAGAAGGGCACCTTCCATGCCATCGAATCCCCCGACAAACAGCACATGTGCCCACGAGCGTTTGTGCGCGTCGGGATCGCGCGAATATGGGAATTGCGTTGCGATGTATTGTTCGTCAATTAATTCCGACTTCAATTCGCTCGATTCACACAGCGAACGCGGGAAACCAATATCTGCAAGAACCAATTTTCCCGCATATTGCTTTCCTGGATAAGTCACAAGGGAAATTTTTGGAAGGCCAATGGTGATGGTAACATCAGCATACACTGCTTCACCGTTTGGAGCCTCTCCATCAGCAGGTAAGCCACTTGGCACATCAATTGAAATGACAATACCATCGCTTTTGTTGATTGCTGCGATTGCGCGCGCCACGTTTCCACGTGCGCTTCCGCAAAATCCTGTTCCCACGATAGCATCGACGACCAATGGACTTTTTATAATTTCGTCGACATTTTCTTCGGAAAATGGCACAACTGATATTCCTGCATTTTTGCAGAGGCGACAATATATGCGTGCGCTTTCCGATAGCTTTTCTTCTTCGCCAACAAAAAAAACTTTAACATTCTTTCCGCTATTTGAAAGCAAATATGCGATGACAAATCCATCTCCTCCATTGTTACCTGAACCGCACACGACGGCAATATCCACGATCTGCGCATATTCATCCAGGATATAGTTTGCCGCAACCCTTCCCGCATACGCCATGAGCACTTCGGGGGGAATCCCAAAACGGTGTATCGTTTCTGCATCGATGTGGCGCATCTGTTCAGCTGTGACCACTTTCATCACTTCCACTCCAGAACTTCCACATTGTTTTTGTTCACCCGAAAAGAATAAAACGCCGCAGAATCATCGAGAAGAATATCCTGATAGAAATATCGCCGTTCGTCAAATTTCAACAAAATATTGTGATCGATATTTCCCGAAAAATTCAGCACCATAAACCGTGTGCGCCGTTCTTCCACATTCCACAGGTAAAGTTGGGAATCCTCAACTACAGCAAATATCTCATTTTTCGGATCTGGCAAATCTACTAACGTTCGCGTGATTTTACGATCTTTAATTGAATAGTGATAAATTTTTCGATATTTAAAACGCAATCCGTGGTAATATGCAACAGATATCAAAAAATCTTCACCATCGCTTAAAATCTTGATGCAATCGATTTTCCCCTCATTAGTTTTGTCGTGTTCCTGATCGACGAAATTGGAATTCGAAAAGCTCTCGCTAAATGTCAGCTTTTGCTCGTGAAAACGGCTTACCGTCCAGTTGTTGAATTTTCTCGAAACGACAAAAAGGCGATCGGATCTATCCACTTCAATGCTTTCGATAAAATCGAATGGGATATTTGGTGCTCCATGACGGCCAAGCGTATATTGCAATGCACCCGATTTATCGAATGCGAGAATGTATGAAGGAGAAAAATCGAGTTCATCGCTTCCTGAAGACTCAGAAGGGACGATTCGATTTTGTACATATAACCTATCTTTCGAATCAATAACCAAATTCCCCATTACGCTAAAATTAAAATAAGAACTCCTCACATCGCTCGATTTTGGCAGCGCAGATCCCTTAGGACCAATGAATAATTCCAACGACCCATCACGAGCGAATACCTGCAGGCGCTTTAACGCATTGTCAGTAAGGTAAATTCTCCCGCGAAAAACCTTAATCCCAAATGTGAGATCGAAAATGCCATCATCGCCAAATACAAGCTTCACCTTGCCTGGTTCAATACCATTTTCAATGGCACAAAGAACACTGCTTGTGTAGGTGGTTATTTTCCAAGAACCACAGGCAAATACAAAAATCAAGCCACATATAAAAATCGCACACTTCTTTCTCATAATCCCCCATAAAAATAAAAAATCAATACTACACAAAAGTGGTTACCCTCCGATGTAATTGTTGCTATGGTGCATTTGTATTTTCGCATGGCAACAACTATTTTTTCGCTGAATTGCCTTGACAAAAAGTGCCCTTATGTGCGTCCATATTTATGACAATTCACGAATAACACCGCATCGGTCGCTACAAGGAGAGTGGTTTTATTACCAACATGTGAGCAGATGTAAACAAAAAACTTTTGAGATAAGGAGCAACTTATGGACTTCAAATTAACAGATGAACAGCAAATGCTAAAAGACATGTGCAGAAGTTTCGCTGAAAACGAACTTAAACCAAAAGCTGAACATTACGATCGCACCCATGAATTTCCATGGGAACACGTAAAGAAAATGGGCGAAATGGGATTGATGGGCATTGTATATCCTGAAAAATATAACGGTGCAGGAATGGATTACCTTTCGTATGCGATTGCGATAGAAGAACTTTCGCGCGGATGTGCTTCGACAGGTGTTATTTGTTCCGCGCACAATTCATTATGCCTTTCTCCCATTTACTATTTCGGAACTGAAGAACAAAAAATGAAATATCTCCCAAAACTATGTACAGGAGAATGGATTGGCTGTTTCGGCATCACAGAGCCAGAAGCAGGTTCGGATGCAGCAGGAACGAAAACAACTGCTGAATTCAAGAATGGCAAATGGATTCTCAATGGCACAAAAAACTTCATTACAAACGGTGGCGTGGCAGATGTCGCAGTTATCACAGCAGTAACAGAAAAAGGCCTTGGCCATAAAGGTTTGTCTTTTTTCATTGTCGAAAAAGGAACGCCGGGCTTTAGCGTTGGGAAAACAGAAAACAAGCTTGGAATATGCGCTTCTTCAACAACAGAGCTTGTGTTTGATAATTGCGAAATTCCCGAAGAAAACCTACTCGGCAAAAAAGGCGAAGGTTTTAAAATTGCGATGCATACTCTCGATGGTGGAAGAGTAGGTATCGCTGCACAAGCAGTAGGAATCGCACAAGCAGCATTTGAAGCTGCGAAGCAATATGCCATGGAGCGAAAACAGTTTGGGAAATCCATATCGAGTTTCCAAGCTATTCAATGGATGATTGCAGATATGGCAACCGAAATTGAAGCTGCCCGTCTTTTGGTATATCAGGCAGCAACATTTTTGAATACTGGCGAGCGACAGCGTTATTCAAAATATTCGGCCATGGCAAAACTTTTTGCCTCAGAAACCTCACATCGGGTAACGCACAAAGCGCTGCAAATATTCGGCGGATACGGCTATATAAAAGACTATCCCGTTGAACGATATTACCGTGATGCGCGCATTACTGAAATATACGAAGGAACGTCTGAAATCCAACGGCTTGTGATTGCGAATAACGAATTAAAAGGTTAGCATTCGTAGTTCACAAATACTTCATCAAAAAAATACCTGCCCTTTTGCGGCAGGTATTTTCATTTTTTTTGTCTTTATGTCTTCCACTTAAATCCAATAATCTGAATGAATTTGCCACTGAGTGCGTGAAAAATTTCTTGCAAAAAATGCCACTTTTTATATCGTTGTACTGCCTTTCTGCTAAAAGCGAGATGCATTTTAGCAAATTCTAATTTTCCAAAGGAAGGTATTATGAACAGCTACGAACTTACCATCATTCTTCGACCAAACGAAACCCTCAATGAAACGCGGGGAATGGTAGAAAAAATTTTTCAAAAACATGGGGCAAACATAAAATCGGTGAACGAATGGGGGCGAAGAAAACTCGCCTATCCAATCGATCGCAACGTAGAAGGTTTTTATTTGATTTATCACATCGAGGTTGCCCCTGAAGGAGTAAAAAATCTTACATCTGAATTTAGATTGATGATAGATATTCTCCGATTTTTATTTGTAAAAATAGAAGAAGCAAAATCTGCATAAAGGAAATTCTATACCAATGGCGAGCGACATCAACAGGGTAATTTTGATTGGAAGAATCGTAAAAGATCCCGAACTTCGTTACACACAAGGTGGATCTTCAGTTACTAATTTCACAATTGCAAATACGCGCAATTATTCTGTTTCTGGAGAAAAAAAGGAATACACGTCGTTTTTTAATTGCATCGCATGGGGAAAACTCGGCGAAGCGATTGCCCAATATTGCAAAAAAGGCCATCGAATAGGCATCGAGGGAAGACTTCAACAGCGTTCGTGGGATGATCAAAATGGACAAAAACGCTCAGCGGTAGAAGTCGTGATTGAAAATTTTCAATTCCTTTCACCCAAGCAATTGCAAGAAACAACTAATGCAGATATACCATCACAAACTCCCGAAACGAGTTACGAACCAGATCACCCGTTTTCTGACGATGATATTCCTTTTTGAAAATTACGCAATAAAAACGATGTTGTTTTTATATTGTTATCGATCATTAAAGAATATTCGCGCTATTTATAGTTTGCAAATTTAAATTTTACAAGGAAGAATAAAACCATGTATGAGGAGAAACCAAATGTCAGATGAAATAATTTCTCAAGAAAATTCACATGCATCAAATGAGCATCTCACATCAGAAGCAGCACCGTCAAAACAAAACGAAACAATATTGAAAGAGGTAAATGTCGATGCGAAAAGTCGTCAGCAAACTGAAAAAGAAGAAGGAGATGCGCTGAAAAAAGTAACAAGGTTTAAACGAAAAACGTGCAGGTTTTGTGCGAACAAGGATTTAGTGATTGATTATAAAAATGTGGAACTGCTTAGCAAGTTTATCACAGACCGCGGGAAAATTCTTCCCCGAAGAATTACAGGAAATTGTGCCAAACACCAGCGCATTGTTGCACAGCAAATTAAGAGAGCACGTATCATTGCTCTTTTACCATTCGTTGTAAAGTAAACGAGTTTTGTATTCGATACTTTTTGCATCATTAATTGGCGCATCGATTATGGTTGCTACGGCCATGTGCTTTTACAAATGGGGAGCGAAAACCCTTTTGGTAAGTGCAGGTATTCTTGTCGCAGGTTTTTTTCTATATAAAATAAGTGCTGAATTTTTTCCCATGCTGGTCATAGCAATTATCATCGGTATATTCAGCGCCTTCTCATTGAAGTATAACAAACCATATCAATTTTACCTGATATATGCTACTTTGGCAGTATGCATTGTGTTATTAGCAAATTTTTATTTATTAAAATTTTTAAAAGGAATCGATTTATACGAACAATCGCGGATGCAGTTTATGGAATATCTCCAAAACTCTGATATGCCCATCGATAAAAAAAACGAATTAAAAACGACATTCGATGCCGCAAATGTGCTTATTAGGACTATCATACCATTTTCGTACTTCTTAAACGCAATGTTGTTTGCCGCATTTGGCTTTTCAATTGTCCGAATTTTCATTAAAATCTTTATATCAAAAGATGTAAAACTTACAAAAGGAGTTGAATTTTTCAAATTAAACGACTATTTAATTTATTGTTTAATTGCTGGGTGGTTGGGAACGCTCCTCATCGATGCGGTATCATATCCAATTATTCATGCAATATGTTTGAACACGGCACTCGTATTTACGAATTTATACACTGTGCAGGCAATAGGGATAATAAAATACTTTGCGCTAAAAAAAGGCTTTTCTGTAAAAATTATATTTGCAATGCTTGCAATGTTAGTAATATTTTTTAATGAAATGTTAATCCTTTTGTTCATCATTCTCGCAAGCATTGGTGCTATTGACTTTTGGGCAGATTTTCGTAAACTTGAAGATTCAGAAAATGCCAACAACCTATGGTAGTAAGTAAATGAATTTCTCGTATTTTTTCGCATAAGGAGAATAAACTATGAAAGTAATTCTACAAAAAGACATTGCAAACCTCGGCGAAGCCGGCGATCTTAAAGAAGTTTCGGATGGGTACGCACGCAATTATCTCATACCAAAAAAATTGGTTATTGTGGCAAATGAAGCCAGCAAAAAAGCTATTGAACACCAAAAGCGATTAATTAAAATTAAAAAAGAAAAGCGCCGCAAAGAAAGCGAAAAATTGGCAAACACTCTAAATGGCAGAGAATTGAAATTTACCGCCCTTGCCGGCGAAGAGGGCAAGCTCTATGGATCTATCACTTCAATGGACATTGCTAAAAAGCTGCGCGAAATGGGATTTGAAATTGACAAGCGCAAAATTCAATTAGATTCCCCAATAAAGGAATTGGGTACCTTTAAAGCAACAATCAAACTTGAAGACGGTTTACATGCAGATCTTTCAATTATTGTCGAAAAGGATTAGTACATGGTACCTCAACATGTACCCCCACAAGACATCGAAACGGAAGCTTCGTGTTTAGCTGCAATTTTGCTGAGCAAAGAAGCTCTTTTAAAAGTTATAGGAATCCTCCAACCGGAGGATTTCTATCTTGAAGGACATCGCTCAATCTACGAAGCAATCTTAGAACTCGACAGAAAAAATGCACCGATTGACCTTTTAACAGTAAAAGCTGTCTCTTATACACATCT
>JAOAAF010000215.1:272-519 GCA_026419015.1 Spirochaetota bacterium | reverse complement strand
ATTAACTGCTTAAATGTAACTTGCGGCACCCAACCTAGTTTTTCTTTAGCTTTTGTTGGATCTCCTAACAGTAGGTCAACCTCTGCAGGACGGATAAATTTAGGATCAATCACTACATAGTCTTCATAATTCATTCCAACACAGCCAAAGGCAACTTCTAACAATTCTTTTATAGTATGAGTTTCCCCAGTAGCTATTACAAAGTCATCTGGCTTGTCCTGTTGAAGCATAAGCCACATAGCCTTAA
>JAOAAF010000215.1:0-262 GCA_026419015.1 Spirochaetota bacterium | reverse complement strand
CAGCATTAGTAACTTTTCTCGTAACAAATTCAAGACCTCTTCTCGGAGATTCATGATTGAATAGAATTCCTGAACATCCGTAGATATCAAAGCTCTCCCTATAATTTACTGTAATCCAATGGCCATAAAGTTTTGCAACTCCATATGGACTTCTTGGATAGAATGGTGTAGATTCTTTCTGTGGAATTTCCTGCACCTTGCCATACATTTCACTGGTTGACGCCTGGTAAAATCTTGCCTCTGGTTTAACTATTCTAATTGC
>JAOAAF010000214.1 GCA_026419015.1 Spirochaetota bacterium | reverse complement strand
ATATATGACAGGCCGATGAATGGGGGTAAATATTGAAAATCGATCTTCATTTATCTACTTATCTACTACGATTGAAGGGATATTCTGGGCGATTCTCAACGCGCGAAGAAGGGGGGTTTTTTTGTGCTGATGGTGAGCCATTCGGCTCAGCACCTCATCGAGAAGCATTACGGCCAGATCAACATAGGGGCCTTTGTTGACCATCACACATTCTGCACGACTGCTTGCAGCGGCATCGGTGATTTCCGGCCGACTCGGCGTTCCCTTTTTAGCTAATCGATCAAGCACTTGAGTTGCCCATACCACCGGGACATGCGCTGCTTCACATACCCATAACAGTTCTTCTTGGATTTCGGCATGGTATTCAGGTCCCAGTTCAACGGCGAGATCACCTCGAGCAATCATAACTCCAAACGGCTCATGCTTAAGTCCTTCTAAAAGAATTTCGCCGATGGCGCGGGCTCCTCGCAATGTTTCGATTTTGGCAAGTACTCCCAGTTGGTGTTGTCGCCTGTCTCT
>JAOAAF010000213.1 GCA_026419015.1 Spirochaetota bacterium | reverse complement strand
TGCAAGTTCCCAGGTTATATGCCAACAAATTTTATTTTTGTCAAATTTGAGAAGGCAATTATACCCAACAACTAAATAGTTATCATATTTATCATTTAAACTACTCCTTCCTCCATCCACAATAATCTCCTCCAAATACATGCTTATCGCCTTCGCAAGTAACGCCGAAACCGACCACTTAAAACAATTCCGCATATCCGTAAACACTTCATAATCGATATGCTCAAAAACTACATGCACCCTCTTCCATTTATCACCCGCTTTTCCTTTTTGATATTTCACCGATGCAAAACTACGCTGCATCTTTTCGCAGTTGGCAATTACCTTATGCAACAAACGCACCACAAGCTCAGAACGCTTCATCTGCAATCGCCTTGCATAATCATCCAGAACGTTCGCCTGCACGCTTAGTAAATTCACCGTTGTATGAATTGAATAACGCGCCATCCCTCGTCCCCCTTTAAAAAAATATGCTCTCATAAAGAAAGACGATGAAAATGGCAGTCTCAGAAAAAATTTTT
>JAOAAF010000212.1 GCA_026419015.1 Spirochaetota bacterium | reverse complement strand
ACTAAAGCAGTTCCGTTGGGAGGAAATAGATTTCAGGACCGATGGGGCACTCCGGATGTTATCGGCACATATAGAGTTTTAGGCATCGGACACATTCAACCTCCAATTGAAGTAATTAGTGCGGAAATTAAAACCGATATTAATCAGATTATTACTTCATTTGGGCAAGCATGCTCGTATAAACTTTTTAGCCACAAAGTTTATTTGGTTATTCCTAAAGATTCTCGCAGTTTTGATATTAAAAGAATTGAATCTCTTTGTCTAAAATTTGGCATTGGTTTGATTTTATTTAATAGGAATAAAAAAAATGATCCAGAATTTGAGATTTTAACGCGTGCTATGAAATCTGAGCCGGATTATTTCTATTTAAACAAGTATCTAAGATTGATTGAAGATGTGGCCAGTAAATTATTTTAAATATTTCAAAACTCTATTTACAAATGTAATAAGAGACATACTAAGGTAATAAGGTTAATAATATGACTAAGACTAAAGAGCAAAAATTTTATCAAGCATTACAAGATAT
>JAOAAF010000211.1 GCA_026419015.1 Spirochaetota bacterium | reverse complement strand
TGCAACTGATGCATATTCAATGAACCAAGCCTTCAGCAAGGGCAGTTCATCACATATACAACCAGTGAGAAATTAGATTAACAGGAGTTTTGCGATATGATGCGATCACTTTTTGCAGGTGTTTCAGGACTTAAAAACCATCAGACACGGATGGATGTCATAGGCAACAATATTTCCAATGTTAATACGTACGGGTTCAAGTACAGCAGAGTTACCTTTCAGGATATGCTGTCGCAGACTATTTCAGGTGCAGCAAAGCCTGAAGAAAACCGTGGTGGAATAAATCCACGGCAGGTTGGCCTTGGTATGAACATTGCAGCCATTGACAAGATTTTTACGCAGGGCAGTCTGCAGACTACTGGTGTCAACACTGATATGGCAATATCTGGTGATGGATTTTTCATTGTTGCAGATGGGCAGAAGCACCTGTATACACGTGCAGGGACATTTGCACTAGATAAGGATGGTACACTGGTAAATCCTGCAAATGGCCTAAGAGTACAGGGATGGATGGCCACTACTAACGC
>JAOAAF010000210.1:274-538 GCA_026419015.1 Spirochaetota bacterium | reverse complement strand
CTAACAAGGCATCGGCCATGTGGTCTAAAATGACATTGAGTTGGTCACGTTCACGGCTTAAGGTGCGATTGGCCAAGGCTAAGGCGCGGGTGCGTTCAGCAACCTGACTTTCCAGGTCACGGTTATAAGCTTGAATTTGTTGATAAAGGCGGGCATTTTCTATCGTAGCGGCGATTTGACGGCCCAGCACACGGAGCGTTTCAACCTCCTCGCGGGTATACAAATCGCCGCTGTGTCGAGTGGCTAAGGCGTAGACGTGTCTCT
>JAOAAF010000210.1:0-264 GCA_026419015.1 Spirochaetota bacterium | reverse complement strand
CTAACAAGGCGTCGGCCATGTGGTCTAAAATGACATTGAGTTGGTCACGTTCACGGCTTAAGGTGCGATTGGCCAAGGCTAAGGCGCGGGTGCGTTCAGCAACCTGACTTTCCAGGTCACGGTTATAAGCTTGAATTTGTTGATAAAGGCGGGCATTTTCTATCGTAGCGGCGATTTGACGGCCCAACACACGGAGCGTTTCAACCTCCTCGCGGGTATACAAATCGCCGCTGTGTCGAGTGGCTAAGGCGTAGACCTGTCTCT
>JAOAAF010000209.1:384-541 GCA_026419015.1 Spirochaetota bacterium | reverse complement strand
CTTGCATGTGTTAAACTATAATCCATGCTCTGGAAAAGCTCTGCGGTGCAAATATCAAAGCTCGTAAAAAAAAGGGAAGTAAAGCCTCAGGAAGTCCTTGAGAGTTTCTACGAAAGGTTTGTTCAGACGGAGGAAAAGGTAAGGGCATACATCACGC
>JAOAAF010000209.1:160-374 GCA_026419015.1 Spirochaetota bacterium | reverse complement strand
CTACCCACACCCACTTCCAACAGTCTTCCACAGGGTAGCTCCAAACTTTATACAGGTCAAAAGCTTGCATGTGTTAAACTATACTCCATGCTCTGGAAAAGCTCTGCGGTGCAAATATCAAAGCTCGTAAAGAAAGGGGAAGTAAAGCCTCAGGAAGTCCTTGAGAGTTTCTACGAAAGGTTTGTTCAGACGGAGGAAAAGGTAAGGGCATACA
>JAOAAF010000209.1:0-150 GCA_026419015.1 Spirochaetota bacterium | reverse complement strand
ATTTTAAACAAAACGCCCGCTACCCACACCCACTTCCAACAGTCTTCCACAGGGTAGCTCCAAACTTTATACAGGTCAAAAGCTTGCATGTGTTAAACTATAATCCATGCTCTGGAAAAGCTCTGCGGTGCAAATATCAAAGCTCGTAAA
>JAOAAF010000208.1 GCA_026419015.1 Spirochaetota bacterium | reverse complement strand
ATTTCTACTAATTGCTTTGATATTACAAGCCCCAGTCCCGTACCTCCAAACCTTCTTGTGTGTGAGCCATCAACTTGTGTAAAACTTTTAAACAATTTTCCAAGATCTTCACTCTTTATACCAATACCAGTATCTATCACAACAAATTCTACTATAATCATATCTTGCTTTTTTTCTATAACTTTTATATCAAGACTCACGCTTCCACTTTCCGTAAATTTCACAGCATTACTAAGTAAATTATTTAATACCTGTTGAATTCTATTTGGTGCGCCAACTAAATTCTGAGGTATTTCTTCCGATATAGAACATTCAAATTTGAGTTTCTTTTCTTTGCATTTAATCTCATGAATTTTTATACATGAATCAATTATTTCATTTAAATTAAACGGTGTCTTTTGTATTTGCATTTTTCCAGCTTCTATTTTAGAAAAATCTAAAATATCATTAATAATATTTAACAAAGAATCCGCACATGATTTAGCAGTAAATAAGTTGTCTCTCTGCTCCTCATCTAAGTCTGTCAAAAGAGTTAAATCAATCATACCTATAACAC
>JAOAAF010000207.1 GCA_026419015.1 Spirochaetota bacterium | reverse complement strand
CAATAGTGGGATTTAAAGTTGATATCAGTCAATTGGCTGATGTTGCCAGACGGTTTAAGCTTCCAATAGTGGGATTTAAAGTCTTGAATGTTGTTGCTGAGCTGGCAACTTCTGAAGTTTAAGCTTCCAATAGTGGGATTTAAAGTCTGCGATTAAGGTTGTCTTGAGCGCACCGCGGACTGGTTTAAGCTTCCAATAGTGGGATTTAAAGAATATGGACAATGTAGTACACGAAAAAATCTTATAAGTTTAAGCTTCCAATAGTGGGTTTTAAAAAAATGAATATTCTATTTGATGGATCAATAAAATTTAGTTCAAGCGTAACCATCCAATTAACTCTATCTATACAAAGAAATAAAAATATGAGGTAATTAGATACCAAATATGATTATCCTTATATATGTAAAGCAAGAAATTACATACGGAGGAAGCAAAAGATGAAAAGCATAGATACACTATGCTAAACAAAGCAGCAGTTTTGGTAAAAACATCTAAATGATTACCATGTAAGCGGGATGAGTAGAGAAGAAACCCTTGCAAGAGTCATCACAGTAGTAC
>JAOAAF010000206.1 GCA_026419015.1 Spirochaetota bacterium | reverse complement strand
GTGGTACACTCCAATGCTGTGCGGTTAAAGCTCCGGGTTATGGTGAGCGTCGGCGTGCAATGCTTGAAGATATTGCAATACTTACTAATGGGAAGTTGATTTCGGAAGATATCGGGATAAAACTTGAGAATGTTGCGATCACTGATTTAGGAATGGCAAAGCGTGTGATTGTTGACAAAGAGAACACAACAATCGTTGAAGGTGCCGGTTCTAAGAAAGAGATTCAAGCGCGAATTGAGCAGATTCGTAAACAGATCGAAGAGACTAAATCTGATTATGATCGTGAAAAACTTCAAGAGCGTCTTGCGAAACTTGCCGGCGGGGTTGCCGTAATAAATGTTGGTGCAGCGACTGAAGTAGAAATGAAACAAAAGAAAGCACTAGTTGAAGATGCGTTGCATGCAACTCGCGCTGCAGTTGAAGAAGGAATTGTGCCTGGTGGTGGTGTTGCCCTACTCCGTTGTATTCCGGCGTTAGAAAAGCTAAAACTGCCCGGTGATGAACAAATTGGAGTAGAGATAGTAAAGAAAGCGCTTGAGGCGCCGATTCGTCAACTTGCTGAGAATGCC
>JAOAAF010000001.1 GCA_026419015.1 Spirochaetota bacterium | reverse complement strand
TGCACCTGCTGACAGAAGAAGAGAACCCATCGAAGCAGCCTGTCCAATGCATAGCGTTGCCACATCGGGTCTGATGTATTGCATGGTATCGTAAATGGCTAATCCTGAGGTCACAATACCGCCGGGAGTATTGATATACATGTATATATCCTTATCGGGATCCTCCGCCTCTAAAAACAAAAGCTGCGCAATTACGAGGCTTGCAATATGATCATCAATAGGTTCTCCAACAAAAACAATTCGATCTTTCAATAATCGCGAATAAATATCATACGCCCTCTCTCCTCGACTCGTCTGCTCAACGACAATCGGAACCAAACTCATGTGTACACCCCTTTATTATAATTTAATTTAATAACATACCAATCTGTATAAGCACTTTCAATATTAAAATGGCCTTTTTCTATAATTTATCACAATCCGATTGGTTTTCATTTTTTTTGGTATCAAGGACCTTAATTCCATTTGGCAAAACTACCCTTCACATTAATAAGAATCGGCATATAAGGAATGGTTACGAATGTTTTTTTATTATACATTCCCTTCCCGGCAGTGGACGTTAAATGAGAACTTTATTATTTGCAATAAAAAAATGTGTTAAAACGATAATCACCAATACCACATCACTTTTTATCATTTTTCATAAAATCAAAATACGAAACCGCTTTTTGCTTGTCGATTTTCGCATTGTTATATAAAAAATTATCCACCTTAGATAAAAGCACTTCGTGTTCAATTCTTTCACGGGCGTCATTCTTTTCTATGTGCTTTTCGAGTTCACTAACGCTCATGTTTGATTGCTGAGCCATTATTTCCAATTCATTTTTATAATCTTCGTCAGTGACAGCAATGCCCTCTTTCCTGGCAATTTCAAGCCGTGCAATTTCCCATTTCACATCCTTTAAAGCTTCTTCGTATAATCGCTTTTTAAAATCTTCTAAAGGAAACCCCATTTTTGCGCAGAATTCTTCTACATTTGCAACCTCTAAATTAAAACGCTTAGCAAATCTCCTCAATAAGCTCGACTCCTCTGCTTTCACGAGAGATTCGGGAATATCAAAACTACTTTTTTCGAGTATTGCATTTTTTATTGCTTCCATTACTTCAGCGCGGGCTGCATTTGAAGAAACTTTTTCAAAATACGAGCGTATATTTTCTTTTAATTCTGCGATTGTAGAAAAATTGCTCACATCTTTTGCAAATTCATCATCGGCATTTGGCAAATCCATTTTGCTAATTTCTTCTATTTTCACTTTATATGTGATCTTTTGGCCTGCAAGATCTTTAAACTCATAATCTTTTGGATACTTAATAGTGATTTCTTTCGTTTGTCCAACTGAAAGTCCAATCACATATTTGTCCAGCGCATGTTCGCTTTCGCTTTTTCCTACAATAATCGTATATTCCTTATATGGCATCGCCTCAGCTTCCTCAGAATTGACATTATCAATGCGCTTTACACCTAACCGCAACAAATCGCCCTTTTCGACTTTAGCTCCTTGTTCTTTTTTCGAAATTCTCGCATATTTTTCCCTTAGATCATTAATTTCCCTCTCGACATCTTCCTCGCTGACTTTGCATGTTCGCTCTTTGACAGCAACTCCTCTATAATTGCCGAGTTCTACAGTGGGCATTACTTCAAAACGAACGCGATACTTGAGTGAATGATTTTTATTAAACGATTCCAACTGAAAAGACGGAATGCCAATTGGCTTATATTCTTTCTCCTGAAGCACTTCAATGTAAGTTGTTTTAAGGAGATTTTCAATTACCTCACTCGTTGCCTCTTTTTCAAATTTGCTCTCAACAAGCGATAACGGAGCTTTACCACGTCGAAAACCATCTATCTTCGCATTTTTTGCAATTCGATCGATCACAGACTTATATTCCACCTCAACGCGAGATTGAGGGACTTCAATAACCATTTCGACAGTTGCGTTCTTTAATTTTTTTTCTTCTAAAATGTGCACCGTTTTCTCCTTTCTTGCTGGAAAGATTAAATATTTAAAAAAACAATCCCTGACAAATATCAGGGATTGTGCTAGGGAATTTGCCTCATCTTTTTTATGATCGCATCCAACAACCTATTAATGAGCGGGAAACGGGATTTGAACCCGCGACCTCAACCTTGGCAAGGTTGCACTCTACCGCTGAGTTATTCCCGCACTGCGAGCGAAGGGACTTGAACCCCCACACCTTTCGGTACCAGATCCTAAGTCTGGCGCGTCTGCCAATTCCGCCACGCTCGCTCTTTACGACAAGCCTTACGCACAAGCGCGAAAATGCAAGCGAAATTCTTGCATCTGTTCTCCATGGCGGAAATGTGGGTTGCCCGGGACTCGAACCCGAAACCTACTGATTAAGAGTCAGGTGCTCTACCAATTGAGCTAGCAACCCGGCTCTTTGCAGTATCAATGCCGGAATGCCGGCGAATAATCAAAAATACAATCAAAAATGCCTATACGAGTGTCAAGCTTTTTTTTACAATTTTCGATGCGCAACTTTTCCATAACGGATAATAAAATTATTGACATTACATTTAACATAATTTTCTTTAAGTCTTATATGATTACGTTCCCATCTGTGCGCATTGTGAGATACCTACAGATCGAAGGATGCTCTTTTGCATGTTTTCAGTATAACTTTTTAAAAAATTTGTAATATAATTAAACTTTAAGGATACAACAGAAATGAACATTAAGTATAAAATATCAATGATCTTTAGCGTAGCATTGCTTCTCTCAGTTGGTGCATACTTTGTCATTTCCAATATTTTTAAAAACATGGAACGTCAACTTCTGGACAAATGCAGAATTGAAGCATATATTGGTGCTGAATCAATTGCAAAGATGATGGAACTCATGATCATAGGAAACATCATCCCCGAACAGGATCTTTTTGACACAAATTATATTGAAATACCAGGGAGCAATCCCAAAAGGTATAGGACGAAATACGATGCTCTATTGGATACTCATATTCAAAAATTCCAAGACAATTTCCTCATCCACGATCCCGATGTTGTATATTCGGTCATTGTCGATCGAAACGGCTATGCGCCGACGCATAATTCTACTTACTCACAACCGCCAACGAACGATACTGCCTTTAATCTTAAATTTAGTCGTTCAAAACGAAAATTCGATGATCCTGTGGGGCTAAAAGCTGCCCGCCATGAAGGGCCAACTACTATTGAACAACTGTATCCACGAGACACAGGCGAATACATCTGGGATATTGCCGCTCCTATTAAAGTCAATAACAAACATTGGGGCGCATTTCGCATTGGCGTTTCTCTGCAACGCATCGAAGAGATAAAAAACAACATGCTCCTCATCATAGTGATGACAATATTTATTATTGTCAGCATTACGCTTCTTACGCTTTTGATGATACTGCCAAGGAAGCTTTTCGAATCCGATTTAATTACAAAAAATTATTAATGCAATAATTTGAATCTTAATCGTATTTTGGTGTAAAATCATGAAAGTAAAAATTGAAAAAAAATCACACGATGAACTGAAAAAAGATGGGGTTTTCTCCTGGCCTATTTGGACAAAAGAAGTATCCGATTTCGACTGGTATTACGACACGCAAGAAAAATTCTATCTTATCGAAGGTGAAGTTGATGTGGAGCTCGACGATGGCAGCACTGTACATTTCGAAGCAGGCGATTTTGTAACTTTTTCAAAAGGCGTTCGCTGCAGGTGGCATGTAAAGAAACCAGTTCGAAAGCACTACAGTTTTAGCTAATACCCACATCATTAGCGCAGATAACTTTATTTCTTCCCTCATGCTTGGCTTTATATAGTGCCGCATCGGCAGAAGCATGCAATTGCCCGAGTTCGTTCGCAGTTTCTGGAAACGAACTTACCCCAATACTGGTTGTAATCCGAATGCTTTTTCCGCAGGTGCAGAAGGTAAAATCGTAAGAAGCTACCTGCCTTCGTATTAACTCGGCAATTTCGCGTGCCTTTGCAATATCTGCTTCTGGCAATAGAATACAAAATTCATCTCCCCCATATCTCCCTATAATGCCATGGCTGCTGGTAATGCTGCGAATAATGCGGACTACTTCCACGAGCACTTTATTCCCAATTTCCTGACCGAAGGATTCATTTATCTCTCGAAAATTATCTAAATCGATCATCAAAAGCGAAAGGTGTTTCGCATTCGCTTTTGAAATTTCAAAAAAATTTTCGCATGCTTCTTCGAGAAATGCTCTATTATATACTCCAACCGGTTCATCGATAATAGCTTTTCTGCTTTCAATTTCTCCTAACTTATCCAGTTTTGATAAAAATTTGCTTAACGATTTCAATTTATTAATTTCATATTCGAGCAATCGCAAGAAAAGTTTTATTGCGACATTTGGAGTTTTTTCAACTAATATTGAAAGTGCGCTTTCGCTCAACGCAAGTAATTTCGTATTTCCTTCTGAAATAAAATTAACGTGCGACGGCTGTTCGTCAAAAAAAGAAACTTCATTAAAAAGTTCGCCAGCTACAAATTGATTATGCTGGGCTGCAACACTGGTAACCACTATATCGCTTTTTACAATTCCTTCAAGAACAACAAAGAGAATTCGTGCTACAATGCCCTTTTCAACAATCACATCGCCGTGACGATATATTCGCACATCAACGCAGGATTCCAAAGCTTTGATTTCCTGATCGCTAAAATCTTTAAATAAATTAATATTTCTCACAATTTCTTTCATTTTATTTAAAATTATCAAATCACAATGCTGCGACCGAAGCTACGCGCTTTATATAACTTCCTGTGCGCTTCTGCTACCAAATGCATTCCTTCCTGTGCTTGTTCGGGATACAGGGCAATCCCAATGCTCACTTTTATCTTTTCATCGTTTCCAAGAATATGAGAGAGAGTGAGAGTTTCTAACGCGTTTTGTATTTCCTTTGCTCTCGCAATAGCCGTATTGACATCGACATCAAAAAGGATCGCTGCAAATTCATCACCTCCATATCGAATTCCGATATCCTTTTCTCCAAGTTCTGAAACCAAAAAAATTGCAATAAGCTTAAGCGTGAGATCTCCCGCTTTATGACCGTAGGTATCGTTAATCGATTTAAAATTATCTGGCTTAATCATCAAAAGCGCGATGGACTTTTCAGATGTTGGGAGCATCCGTATAAAATCTTCCTGAAAAAAGTTCCTATTATAAAGGCCACTCATCTTATCGTAGAGAAGTTGTTTTCGCAATTCGTGTATCCAATTTGCTTTTGCAGTTAACGCATTCTGCACATTCCACAGCTTCACTGCTATTGCACGAAGGATTCTTTGTAGAATGAGCGAAGAAAGATACGGTTTTTCTTTTAAAATATTCTCAAAACTTAATCCATTTGCAGGAAATCGCAAAAGAATGCCATTTTCTTCAACTATTGCGCTATCATTGCGCTGGGACATTCCTAAAAGATCGAGTTCTCCAAATGAATCTCCCGATATTTTCGTTGCGATCATCACTTCATTTTCTTCCAAACTTATTATTCCCACTCGCCCTCGATGAATCACATACATGCTTTTTGGGCGTGCACCTTGATGAAATACCATTTGTCCTTTTTTTACAGGAATAAATTCGCTATAGTTCGCAAGCATATCCAATTCATATTCGCGCAAATTCGAAAATATTTCGCTTTTCCGAAGCAAAGCAACTTTTTCCTCATGTAAAGACATTTGCATTAAACCTTAAACGGTAAATTTTGTGATAATAGTAAAAATCATGCAATCATGCTATTGCCATAATACAAAGTCCGATTTCGAATCTACCAATTTTGTATCTAATAATTTCAGAATTGAATTAACGGCGCAACAAGGTCGTCCCTTTCATGTTTTTTTCCACATCGCTTTCGCGCACCGAGAAAACTTGCAATCAATGTTTTTATAATATAAAAATACAAAAATATATTTTTCAATCATGCCATTTCAAGCAAAAAATCGGGATTGAACACTATGCCAATTTCACTGAACAAATGTGTTCGTGGCGAAGAATTATATAATTCGACATTGCTTATAGAATTTGTTGTTGATACAAAGTTCATCACCGTATTCAATAATTTTAGCTTCAAAAAAAAGCGGTAGAGAGGAAATGGAAACTTAAAAGATAAAATAAATTACAATTTGAAAGCCAACCAGTACTGTTGCCCAAACGCGAAGATCGCGCCACAATGCTCTGTCGGGTGCGCCGAGGTAGATAAAATCTTTCGGAAGCGTCCATGTAAAAAGTATCACCCCACCAAAAAGGATCACAGCACCTATTTTTGCACTCCAGACGGGCATCGAATGAATCCATTCGAACATCACTCCCTCCTCACCGTTGTGGAGTAGGTTAGATTTGAAAGTTCCCCATCGCTTTTTGCCTTCGTAAAGCGACTTATTGCGATGAGCAAAAGAACACTAAACACGAAGCTCCAAAAAGCAATATAGAGCATGTTTACTTTCATTGCACCTAAAAAAATGGCAAAAGCAAGTCCACATATCAAAGCCCACAACCCCGCCACTGAGGTAACGCGCTTTGAGAGTATTCCAAGCAACACGAGCGCAAATACAGGACCTTGAAAAAAAGATAGAAGCTGTTGCACAAATACATAAATGCCACGGTACAGCGCAGTCAGCGGTGCGCAGAAAACACCACAGATCAACACCGCAAAAGTGATCCAGCGCCCTAACGCAAGTTCTTTTTCGGAAACCAGTTTCCCTGCAGCCATCACGCCTATGATGTCACGCGTTACCATCACTGCGGTTGAATTCATGGTTGACGAAATTGACGATTGGAGTGCAGCAACAAATGCAACAAAAAATATGCCCGAAACGCCAACAGGCAAAATATTTTTTACCACCCATGGCAATGCCTGATCGGCATGATGCAGTTTATCCGATGCAAGCAAGAGAGCAAAAAAACCTGGTAAGACAATCAAAAAAGGCACAAACATCTTTGCAAGCGCAGCAAATATCATCGAAGCTTTACCATCCCACTCAGAACGAGCGCCCAAGCAGCGCTGAAGAATTGCTTGATTCGCACACCAATACGCTGGAGAAAGCACGAGGCCCAACCCAAGCAATACTCCGGGCCATGGAAATTCTTCATGTGTTGATGGGAGAAATGCCTGAAAATGTTGTGGAAAGCGCAATTGAATCTGCTCGACAAAATTCCCAATTCCACCTACCGCATGAAATCCAAGTATTGCCATTGCGATTGCACCAATAAACATAATAACCATTTGCACTGCATCGGTATAGGCAACCGCTTCAAGGCCACCAGATATGGTATAAAGTCCAACAACTCCTGCGGTAATGACAATGCTAAAGGCAATCGGCCATCCCAAATACGTATTTAACATCAGTGCCGTTGACCACAGAAATACGCCAACAATGAGTACCGAAAAGAGCGAGAGCACGGTTGCTGAAATAACGCGTACCGCTTGATTATAGCGCCTGCCCAAGTACTCGGGAATTGAAAATACTCCCGCACGCCAATAAAAAGGAATAAAAACTATCGCAGAAATTACCATTGCAGGGATTGCACCAATCCATTCAAAGTTCGCCTGCGCAATCCCGTAACGAAATGCCCCGCCTGCTCCTCCCACATAATCGTTCGACCCTATATTTGTGCCAATAATAGACATTCCAATTATCCACCATGGGAGCGTCTTACCTGCCAAAAAGTAATCGCTTGAATTTTTAATTCGCCGGTGAAAAAAATACCCAAAAATGGATATTCCTATTAAATAAATAAAGATGAGGCTAATATCAAACCAATGCACTTCGGTGGGCACAAATTTGAAGAATGCAGAAAAAGAAAAGGTATTCATTTCAATTCCTCAATTCTAAAAAACATTAGCAAAAATGTGCCATGAGTCAAGCACAATATGCATTCGAACTCTAATCTTCGCGGATGTTTGCAAAAAAATATTGACATCATCAAAAGCAAAAAATATTCAATTGCGCAAGACAATAATTGCGATGGAACAGAAAAAACTTTGCATACGTGATCTCCTTGGTCCGACGGGCAACATTGATTTGCAACTACAACTCGTTGCCGGCGAAAGAGGACTGTCGAAATTAATTCCAGGAACCGAAATGAATCGACCGGGACTTACCCTTGCTGGTTTTTACGACTTTTTCGCATTCGATCGAATTCAAATCTTTGGACTTGGCGAAACCGCTTTTTTAGAAAAATTACCCATCGAAAAAAAAATCGAAGTATACAACAAATTTTTTTCATTTGATATTCTCTGCTGCGTGTTCACGCATTCGCTAATGCCTGATTCACAATTCCTTGCGATCGCGAACGAAAAAGGCGTGCCGATTATGGTAACTCGACACAAAACAACGCGCTTTATTAGCCTCGTTACTCATGTCATTGAAGAATTCTTTGCTCCTTCAATCACCATGCACGGTACATTGGTAGAAGTATTTGGAATTGGGGTTTTACTAATAGGAAAGAGCGGAGTTGGGAAAAGCGAAACCGCGCTAGAACTCATTGAACGAAACCATAGACTCGTTGCAGACGATATAGTAGAGATCCGAAAAATCGATGAATCGTTGCTTATGGGAAGCGGTTCGGAAATTGTGCGCCATCATCTCGAAATTCGCGGACTTGGCATAATAAACGTGAAAGAGTTGTATGGCATTGGGGCAGTAAGAAATCGCAAACGAATAGAACTCGTTGTGCTTTTAGAAGAATGGGATGCATCGAAATATTACGATCGATTGGGCATCGATGAACACTACTATACAATTCTCGATATTAATGTGCCATTTATAACAGTGCCCGTGCGGCCGGGACGAAATATACCCATCATCATCGAAACTGCTGCGCTTAACCAACGCTTGAAAAAAATGGGCGTTTATACAGCGCAAGAGTTGGATGCACGAATTCAAGAATGGATTAAAAGACAGCAAAATAGCCATGACGGAAAAGGTAATCCAGATTAACAGCGATGCGGGAATTCATGCCCGCCCAGCCATGATGTTGGTGAAAGAGGCAATGAAATACCCTTGCGAAGTATATTTTATCAAGGGAGATATAGAAGCTAACGGAAAATCCATCATGTCTGTTCTTTCACTTGCAATAACAAAAGGAACAAAACTAATTGTGCGTGCCAAAGGTGAAGAAGAAAAAGAAGCTGTTGAAAACATCGTGCGGCTCATTCAAACAGAATTTAACTCTTGATGTTCATGAGTAAAAATTTTTACCATTAAGAAAATAAATTCTTGAAAATTTTATTGAAATAAAGAATAAAACTTATCATGAAACGTCGATTACAGTTGGTTTTCACAATACATTTTGTGTTCATACTCATTGCGGTATTTGCTCCCAGAGATGCATTCGGCATTCAGGGTCAACCTACGGGCAAAACTTCAAAGGCGGCAGAACTTAAAATTCTCGAACAACTCGAATACCAGAAAGCTTTTTTCGAACGAAAAAGGGATCCTATACTCGCGGGTATCCTTTCGTGGTATATTCCAGGCCTTGGTCAATATTATTCAGGAGAAATCACGAAAGGTACTGTTTTTATGATTACCGAATACACTCTTACGCTTGGCGCAATACTGTATTTTATTAATTTTGATTTTTCTGCAGGTGGAAAAACGGGATTTAAAATTAACGTCGATGCAAAGCGTTCCGATTTAGGAGTAATTGAAACCTCTCGGCGCAATGTATTTTTGGGCATTATTTCAATAGTGGGAATTATTCATCTTTATAATATATCCGATGCTGTTCGAACCGCCCGAATTTTCAACATGAATCTCGAACACCAACAAAAAAAACTCCGCGAAACATACCCTTTTATTTTTACAAAAACTAATGATATGAGGAGCGTATATCTTGGCTTACAAACTCGCTTTTAAGATGACGGTAATTGGATTTCTCGCATTTGTGTTTGCCATCGCAGCTTTTCAGTTTTCATACGCACAAGCTATTCCATCGCAAAAAGAAAGCACTGCACAAACCCCATATTTTTTGGATGAACCCGAACGCAAAGACCCATTTCTTGCAGGATTGCTTTCATGGAGTTGGAACGGCTTGGGACAGTTTTATACCCAAAACTACGGACGCGGTTCTCTTTTCCTTATGATGGACATCTTTCAAAAAGGATTATTAGTTTATGGCCTTTTCTATTATACCGATAAATATGCAGCATCCGATGAAGAAGTAGTGCGATGGAATGACATTTCAAAAAAAGATAGAAGTATAATTATAGGGTATTTATTCTCGATTATTTTCATAAAGGTGCTCTGCGTGATCGATGCAGTTCACTCTGCCGAGACATATAATCGAGAAATTTATTTCCCCTATTGGAAAAACCGATTACGATTGCAACTTTCCGTAGAAACAACAAATGATCGAATTGAATTTTCATTTGGAAATCACATTCAATTTTAAAGCCTTTTATATTCGCTATACCAAATGAATCGAACAATTCAACAACCGAAACTTCATATCATATTGCAATTTTCATTAGTGGTGGGAATTTGTATCTCGATCACTAGCAGAGCTTTTGCAACTCAACTTCGAATGAGCAACATCTTTGTTGAAAACGAACGTCGCTTTATCGATATCGCTATAATCAAATATGCTGAAAGTGACATCATTGAAGCAATAAAAAGGGGCATTGAAACTAAGCTTACGATAACGATTCAAATTATAAAAGTAAATCCATTCGATTTTATTTATTCAAAAACTGTTCACAGCATTGAGATCCACCGTTCGATGAAATTTGATTTTTGGAATCGCTCGTACATCATTTCAGAAAAAGGGACAAAAAGTACCTATCACAACGAACGCCAATTGCTTAATGATTTTTTTTCTGTTTTCAAATTCGAAATACCAAGCGCAAAATTATTGAAAGGAAAACCGTACCGCGTTCGGGCTCGGGCAGAGCTTTCATCAATTGAGCTTTATTTTCCTATGAATCTTATATTCAAATACATCGTTGGATATTGGGATTTCGATACAGGGTGGGTCAACGGCCCATCGTTTATGATTGAACAATGAAAAGCACACTGTTTTTAAAAAAACTTATTTCAAGCAAGGCACGATTGCAGGATTTTATTTTCCTTCTCGGCATCTTTTTCTTCGCTGCCCTCCTCATTGTTGGGCTTTTCCCTACAAGCGGTGCTGAAGAAGAGATGGGGAAAATATATTTTCTTTACCTTATGATGTCGATCCCCGTCATTGCGGCAATTTACTTTATAATTGTTTCGTTTCGAAGACAAATCTACTTACAATCATCCGAAATTACAACAAGCATACGGTTTAAAATTGCTATAGCCTTCGTATTCGTTGCTATTATTCCCTCTCTTCCGATTATTATTCTCACGAATAGAATTGTTCATCACACAATTTCTCAATACATTAGCGAACGCGATACCCAAGCAATGGAAGAATCGCTTAAAATGGCGAATGAAACGATTTCCTCTTCATTTGACGACATCCGCTATCGCCTTGAAATTATTGCAAATCATGGCCTCGATGCAGTATACCCTGCGTTATTAAAACAAGAAGAAAAACTTAAATCACAAGGATTTGGTATTTGTTTATATACATTGGTGCACGGTATTGGTTTTGTTTACAATTCGCGCTATCTTCCCAACGAATTTACAAGCGGTATGGGCATAATTTTAAATACGATTCCACCCAATCAAGGTGTTCGCATATACAATATTAGCATCGGTGCACATTCGGTCGTTATGGGTGCGTTACGAGAAGGGAACAAAGTATTAATCTTGTACAAGAAAGTTCCAGAGATATTGTTTGCCCGCATCGCCCTTTACCAAGAGGCTTTAGGGAGATATCAGCAGCGTTACTTTTTGAAACCATATTTGCAAACAGGAATAGGAATTTTCCTGCTCATACTTTCCATTATCATAGTTATTCTTTCAATTTCGGTAAGCTATTTTCTCTCAAATAGCATCACAAAACCTGTGTATGAACTTGCCTCCGCAGCGCGACAGATCGCATCTGGCAATTTTTCCATTCACCTCGAACGCGATTCGGAAGATGAAATGGCAATGTTGTTCAAATCGTTTAACAAAATGTCGGAACAACTCCGCGAAAGCAGAGAAATAATGTATCAAAAACAAAAATTGCAAGCATGGCATGATATTGCGAGAAAATTAGTTCACGAGATAAAAAACCCTCTCACCCCAATACGGCTTTCTGCAGAAAGGATACGAAAGCGTTTCTTTGAAAATCATCCCGATTTAGCTACCATCATTGAGAGAGGTACTGCAACGATTATTGAAGAAGTTGATTCCCTTATGGAGATTATTTCCGAGTTTTCCCGTTTTGCCCGATTACCAGAAGCAAAACTCGAATTGGGAAATTTAAATGCAAAAATTGTAAATTGCGTTGAATTCTTCAAAGGTCACGAGCAAATCAACTTCCACTTATCGCTTGACGAAAACCTCCCACCCCTGTATTTCGATAAAATACTGATTCGGCAGGTAATGGTCAATCTCATACAAAACGCCATCGATTCTCTCAACGGGAAAGGCAATGTGTGGATTTCAACCTATTTCGATCGAGAAAAAAACGCAGCGCGAATCTCCATAAAAGACGATGGGGTGGGAATAAAAGAAGAAGATATTCCAAAAATATTTGAGCCAAATTTTTCTTTAAAAGAACACGGGAGTGGTCTTGGACTTGCAATTGTTGAAAAGATCATCTTTGAGCACAAAGGCCGAATTAAGTGCCACTCAAAATTAGGGGAAGGCGCAGAATTTATAATTGAGTTTCCGCGTATACACAGCGAGGAAGCAAATGGCAAAAATTCTCATAGTTGATGATGAAAAAAATATTATCACGACAATCAGCGCAATATTGCAAGATGAGGAACACATTGTCTATTCTGCCTCAACAGGCGAAGAAGCGTTGAATTTTGTAAGGAAAAACGATGTCGACCTTATTATCTTGGATGTCTGGCTTCCCGATATTGATGGCATTGGAATCTTAGAGCGCGTTAAAAAAACTAATCCCGATATTGCTATCCTCATGATATCAGGACATGGCTCAATCGACATTGCGGTGAAAGCTACCAAGATGGGAGCATTTGATTTTATTGAAAAACCTCCTTCCATGGAACGCATAATCACTTCGGTCAACAATGCGCTCGAACAAATCCGTCTTAAAAAAGAAAACATTCGCCTTATGAAAAATCTTGTGCACGATGATGAAATGATTGGCCAATCAAAAGCAATCCAAGAAATTCGTGCCATCATCGACAGAGCTGCCGCGACAAATGCACGGGTATTTATTACTGGCGCGAATGGTACCGGCAAAGAACTCGTTGCAAAAGCAATTCACCGAAAATCGCTTCGCGCCGATAGACCATTTATTAAAGTGAATTGCGCCGCAATTCCCGATGAACTCATCGAAAGCGAACTTTTTGGTCACGAAAAAGGTTCTTTTACCGGCGCAATAAACCGCAAGCTTGGAAAATTTGAGATCGCAAACCGCGGCACTATTTTTTTAGATGAAATTTGCGATATGAGCGCAAGCGCACAAGCCAAAGTGCTTCGCGTGTTGCAAGAACAACAATTCGAACGAGTCGGCGGTAATGAAACAATTACAGTTGATGTACGCGTCATTTCGGCAACAAATGCAAATGTGAAGCGTGCAATTGAAGAAGAAAAATTTCGAGAAGATTTATATTTTCGCCTCAACGTCATACCCATCCATGTTCCAGAACTGACTGAACGCCGAGAAGATATTCCTCTTTTGGTTAATTACTTTCTCGACAAATTTAGCAAAGAGCACGGCACGGGCTCAAAAGAAATAACCCCAGAAGGGATGAAACTGCTCATGGAGTATCCGTGGCCCGGAAATGTGCGCGAACTGAAAAATATCGTTGAACGGCTCTGCATTATGATCCCTTCGGAGACAATTGATGTATCTGACATACGCGAACACCTCGAAACCGAAGATGTAGATATTAATCCAGCACAAATCTCTTCGTATAAAAAAGCAAAAGAACAATTCGAGCGAGAATTCATTATCAATGCACTTCGGCGAAATAACAAAAACGTTTCACAAACAGCTCAAGAAATGGGCATTGAGCGAACAAATCTTTACCGAAAAATTAAACAATACAATATTAATATCGACAACTTATAGTTGTCGCAATTTTTCGTAATATTTTTTCCTATGAACGAAATTTTCAATGAAATTCTACAGTACTTAAAGTATCACCAATTGCGGGGGAGAATAATTCTTCATAAAAATCAACAAGAATTAGAATTTCTCACCAGATGGATTCATGGCACTGAACCGTCTGCCTGCAATCCTCCTCGCGCAAAAAACTTGGCTGCAGAAATTGCTTCTTGCACTCGTTGTGGAAACGCTCTTGGAAAAAAAAGAAGTTTTGGGACAGGTGAAAACGGAGTGATGGTGATTCTCAACGCTCCGCGATTGATTACCCCAGAAGAAAAGCGTATGCTTAAAAGCGAAGCAGTGGATTTAACAAAAAAAATGCTCGGTGCTATTCATTTAGAAGCAGAAAAATGCTATATTACCAATATAATAAAATGCGATCCCGATGTTGATGTCAAACCAAGTTCAATGTATAAAAACTGTGCGCCATTTCTCGAAGAAGAATTTAAAAGAATTTCCCCTCATACGGTTATTGTAATGGGACACATTGTGCCATTAAAAAAATTTATCGATTCCTCAAAAAACACAAAGTGGTTCAATATTGAACATCCTATAACAATTTTGAAAAATGTGGAGTTAAAAAAAGGCGCATGGATCACCCTTAAAGAAGTAAAAAAACATATCGAAAGCATAAAGGGTGCGCGTTAATGTCTGGACAGGAAAACTGCTTTGCCGAAGTTTATGTGAACGTTCCTCTTGAGCACTCTTTTACCTATCGTATCCCCAAAAATATGCCGGTAAAGCAATTCTGTCGCGTTGAAGTCAATTTTAATAACAGAACGATGATGGGATTTGTCATCGGCATTCACAAAAACAAACCCGAAAACGTCGAAGAAACAAAAATAAAAGAGATTTCAAAACTCATCGATAACGAACCAATATTCGACGAGCGGTTATACCAATTAGCCATGTCCATCTCGCACGATTATCTTTGTAGCCCCGGCGAAGCGTTCGCGATGATGCTGCCATCGGCGAAAACGCCATCGCGCAGATTTAAAAATCCACTTCCCAACCCCTCGAAAGATTCTGTAATCCTTTCTGATGAACAGCAAACGATTTTCCAAAAAATCCTTGAAGGCAAAGACAAAAAATCTTTATTGCATTTGGTATACGGCATTACCGGAAGCGGGAAAACCGAACTTTACATTGCCCTTGCGCGCGCGCTTATTCAGAAGGGATTTTCAGTTATCTATTGCGTTCCTGAAATCTCGCTCTCATCGCAAATTTACGAACGGTTATACGATCACTTCGGCGATGAGATGGTACTGTACCATAGCGGTCTTACCCCACCACAGCGCCTATACAGTTGGCTAAAATTCTACCGCGGTGAATCAAAGATTGCGGTAGGAACGCGTTCGGCAATCTTTATGCAATGTCCCCGCCTTGGGATGATTATTATAGACGAAGAACACGATGTTTCCTATAAAGAACATAGCACGCCGCGATACAATGCGCGCCGCGTGGCACTCAATCGCGCAAAAAATGAAAATGCGCTCCTCGTTCTCGGTTCAGCCACCCCTTCTGTTGAAAGCCTTTATGCCGCAGAACGCGGGATATTCGCATTGCACAAAATGGTCAAACGATACGGCAATGCAACGCTTCCCTCAATCGAAATTATCGATATTTCATCAACGCTTCCAAAAGAACATATGTTATCAAATGAGCTAAAAATTGGGCTAAAAAAAATACAGGAAAAAAATGAGCAGGCAATTTTGTTGTTAAATCGGCGTGGGTTTTCTCCTATTGTAATGTGTCAGAATTGCCACAAAGCAGAAACGTGCCCACATTGCAGCATAAGCCTTACGTTCCATCGAAATAACATGCTGCTTTGCCACTACTGTGGATTTTCAAAGCCGTATTCCGAAAGGTGCTCAAGTTGCGGTGCACAGGAAATAAAAAAAGTAGGAAGCGGAACTCAGCGCATCGAAGACATATTGCCGTTACAAATCCCTCGCCTTCGGGTATTCAGGCTCGATCAAGATACGAGAAGAAAAAAACGCACTTCGTTTGAATTGCTTGAAAAAATGCGCGATGGTTCAATCGATGTGCTCTTAGGGACACAAATGGTGGCGAAGGGATACGATTTCCCGCGCGTTTCGCTCGTTGGGGTCCTACTTGCAGATATCGGAATCAATATGCCCGATTTTCGCGCAACGGAAAGAACTTTTTCGCTTCTGATGCAGGTGGCAGGTCGATCGGGGCGACGCGAAAAGCCCGGTAAAGTAATTATTCAAACCTTAAATATCAATCACCCCATTTTCGAATATCTCAAACGCCACGATTACGATGGATTTTATCGGCATGAACTTGCCACGCGTAAGGAGTTGCGATATCCTCCATTTTCACGCATTGTGCGCTTGCTTATGCGCGGGAAAGATGAAAAGAAAGTAAACGAATCTATTACACAACTAGCTGCAAAGGTTCGCGAAGAAGCCCGCAAGCGCAATGTACCTGCAGATATACTTGGCCCATCCCCAGCACCTATCTTAAAAATTGCTAACAACTACCGGTGGCATCTAATCATTAAGTGCTCAGATATGGAACGCACACGACAGGTAATACATACCTGCCGCCATGTAATTTCTAGCAACGATGTGTACCTTGAAATCGATATTGATCCGTACGAAATGATGTAATGGTAAACGCATACATGAAAACCACAGCACAATATAATAATATAAATTCAACTATGAGAAAAAGGGACTCATTCAAATGACCAATAATTCTACAACACCATTATGGCTCTCAATTATTCCCGCGATGGTTCTCATCGTATTGTTATCCATAAGCGTGATCATTTTTCGCACTGAAATCATACAAGGTGCCGCTCAAATTTCTCTCATCATAAGTGGATTTTTCGCGGCATTGATTGCTCTGATGCGGGGATGTTCATGGGATGCAATCGAAAAAAACATCATTGCAACAACAAGCAATGTCATTCAAGCAATCATTATTCTCCTGTTAATTGGAACGCTCATTTCAGTGTGGATTTTAGCGGGAGTAGTTCCAACCATCATCGTATTGGGTTTGAAAATTCTCAACCCGAAACTCTTTCTTTTTGCTACCTGCCTTATCACCTGCCTTGTCTCTTTTGCAACTGGTAGCTCGTGGTCAACTGCTGGCACCATTGGTGTAGCCCTCATCGGCATTGGCAATGCAGCGGGTATCAATTCAGCAATGACAGCAGGCGCAATTGTTTCGGGTGCATACTTTGGCGATAAGATGTCCCCCTTTTCCGAGACGACAAATCTTGCACCCTCAATGGCCGAATGCGGCCTTTTTGAACATATCCGCCATATGGTGTACACCACAACACCCGCACTCCTCATCACCCTGGTTATCTTCTTTCTTCTCGGAATGGGTCAATTGGCACCACACAACAACTCTTCTCGCATCGAAGCAATTGTTCAAATTATTCAATCGCACTTCAACACATCGCTATATCTTCTCATCCCACCCGCGATCACAATTTTTGCGATGGTACGAAAAATTCCTGCAATCCCTGCAATCATGATTGGCATCATTACTGGATTGCTCTTTGCGTATATTTTTCAGCCCAATTTTTTCATCCATCCATCGGACAAAAGCATGCTTGCCACTTTACGCCATAGTTTCAGCGTGACCATGAAAACAGCAACGCTTGGCTACAAGGCCCACACCGGCTGCCGTGATGTTGATGAACTGCTCTCGAAAGGTGGGATGGCAACGATGCTCCCAACCATCTGGCTCATTCTCTCTGCAATGTTTTTCGCCGGTGCCATGGAAGCAAGCGGCATGCTCCATTCCATCGCACAGGCAATTTTAAAAAAGGTAAAAAGCACGGGGAATATCATCGCTTTAACGCTGGGAACGTGTTTTGTGGCAAACTTTCTTATGGCTGACCAATATCTTTCCATTGTGCTCACAGGGCGGATGTACCGAGAGATCTATGATGGAAAAGGGTTACATCGTAAAAATCTTTCTCGGGCGTTAGAAGATAGCGGCACGCTCACTTCTCCGCTTGTCCCGTGGAATACCTGCGGCTCTTTTATGGCATCATCGCTCGGGGTTCCAACCATTTTGTATTTGCCGTTTGCGTTTTTGAACATCATCACGCCAATCATTTCGCTTTTTTATGGCTATACTGGCATCACTATTGTGCGAGCAAATTCACACAAGGAACCTCTTCCGATTGAATCGCACGAAGAAAAAAGCCAAATCGAAGAAAAAAATTAATCGCACTTTTCTTTAAGAATAATTCTTTTCCCACCAATGTGAACATAAAACACATCGTCTGTTTCTTCAAGGCGATCTAAAATTTGAAACGATGGGGAATGCAAAAATTTTGCGGGAAACTCTCCGTTATATATTCGACAATATAATGCATTCTGTGACCCGACATAAAGGGTTTCAGGATCTAACAACTCTTCTCCTCTGGATTTTATTGTGATGTAGACCGATTCAAATGGTCCAAATCCCTCGAAGCGAACACCAGTAATAAAAAAAGGAACATCCTCAACGACAATTGGATAAACAAAATTGCCGTAGTGAAGCACGTATTGCCCATCCTTTGTTTTGTTAATGGATTTGTTAAAAAAATCGATTATTCTTTCATTGGTAAACATAATGCCATTGTGAAACCAATTCCCTTCAGCATCGAGCCGAATCTCATCGATCTTTTCGCCCGACTCAATCAGCTTTTTAATTTCTTCTGGTATTTCAGGATATTGTCCATCCATATGCAGTCCTCAATCGTTATGAACGCATCATAGGATCGGTAAGCCGCTGATGTTCTTCCATTGCATAGCGATCGGTCATCCCTGCTATGTAATCCGCAATGATCCGCTTAAGGCTTTCATTGCCTATTCGGCGTTGATAATCTACCGGTAGCGCTTCGGGATATTCAACGTATATCTCAAAAAGTTCTCGCAACACTTTTTCTGCTTTGATGCCCATCCTCACCACGCGATAGTGGCGATACAGATGCGTGCGCAAAAAATCTTTAAGCTCGTTGTTCATTGCTGCGATTTCATCGCTAAAGCCAACAACTCGCCTCCCACAAGTGCGCACATCGCGATAATCCAAAAGCCCCATTTCCCCAACAGTTTCAGCCGTTGTGTGAATTAAATCCGTGACGAGCATATTGATGATCGTGCGAATTATTTTGCTCACTGCGAGCTTTTTTTCATCCTGGCAAATCGCCTTGATGCCAGAAATTTGCATTGCCCTCTCCCATATTGTAAGCGAAGAGACTTGCTCTAAATTTAACATTCCTGAGGAGAGGCCATCGTCGAGATCGTGATTGTTGTACGCAATCTCGTCGGCATAATCAATTATCTGTGCTTCCAACGATGGCATTTCCTTTGGTTCAAATTCAAGTACCTCAGGATGATCATACGCCGATGAATGTTTTATAATCCCTTCTCGAGTTTCCCATGTTAAATTAAGGCCAGGAAATTCCAAATATCGTTCCTCAAGCACTTCCACTACCCGCAGGCTTTGACGATTATGCTCAAATCCACCTTCATCTTTCAAAAGATCGTTTAACACATTTTCACCGGTATGCCCAAATGGAGTATGTCCTAAGTCGTGCGCAAGTGCGATGCTTTCCGCTAAATCTTCGTTCAAACGAAGCGCGCGCGCAATTGAGCGCGCAATTTGTGCCACTTCGATCGTGTGCGTAAGCCTTGTGCGGTAATGATCTCCCTCATGGTTTACAAACACCTGTGTCTTGTACTCCAATCTCCGAAATGCGCGCGAATGGATGATTCGCTCCCGATCGCGTTGAAACTCCGCGCGATAGGGATGTGGCTGTTCGGGATATTGCCTTCCCTTCGTAAATTTTGAACGGCTTGCAAGTGGCGAAAGAAGTTCATCTTCGCACTGGTGAAGGTAATCTCTATCGATTTTTTTTCCACACTCCATCATCATTCACCAAGGGAGCGTTCATACGCATCGGCGGCAGTTTTTCTGTTTACGCGCAATTCCTCGTTGGAGGGATCTTCCTCAACACCGCGGTTGAATGCCTGGAGCGCTTTTCGATAACTTCCTTTTTTGAAATAGCCCATGCCAATGTAATTGTACGCATCGGCAATTTTCTTTGCATCTTTTGACGCTCGCACCACCTGATACATCACATCGATTGCCTTATCGATCATTTCGCGCCGATAATACACGACACCCAACGAGAAAAGCGCTTCTGGATCATTTGCTTTTAAAAGCAATGCTTTTTGCGCATACTGCAGTGCTTCATCCATCCCCTTTTCATCGACAGACTTTTTCGACGTGAGAATTGCTAAATTCACCAACGCTTTCCGTGCCAGATCATTGCGGTCATTAATTTCGAGAACCTTTTTATATTCGCCAATTGCATAATCGAGCTGATTGGTATGATAATACACAGCGCCTAAATTAAAATGGGCTTCCTGTATGTTTGGCCATCGGCGAAGTATTTTCTGATACTCATCCATTGCAAGATCGAAATATTTCTTTTCGTAATAAAAATCAGCAATGGCCAAAAGAGGGCGCGGATTTTCGGGATTAAGGTCAGCAGCCTTCTTCCATACTTCCAACGCAAGTTCTACCTTCCCAGCATGTCTGTAGGCAATACCCAAGTTGTACAATGCAGCATCATCTTTCGGGGAAATGAGCAATGCTTTTTTATAGCTTTCAATTGCTTCCTCATAGCGCCCCGCATCATCCATAATATTGCCCATATTGAGATATGCAATTCGAGCATTTTCCGATGCTGGTTCCATGATGGTAATTTTTTTGTAATATTCGTATGCATTCCCCAAATCGCCCTTTTCGTAATATATTTCTGCAATGCGGGACAGAATCCTCGCATCGCGGTTGAGAGTCTCGGAAAGCTTATGATATATCTCAAGGCTTTTGTCGTACTCTTTCAGCGTAAAGTACGCCTCCCCCAATCCTTCAAGCACGCGCGCATCGTTTCGTGTCAGTTCCTGCGCTTTTAAAAATTCCGCAAGGGCCTTCTCTTTATCGTTTTTTTTCAAATAGACAAGCCCCATATTGTAGCGATCGATCGGATCAGTCGGGTTTACTGCAATTGCCATCTTCAAATACTTTTCTGCAGAATTGTAATCCATCATTGAAGAATACAGCACGCCGAGCTTCGAATACGACATATGAGCAACTTTTCCAATTTTGTCAGCTTCTCCCGCTTTTTTTAGATATTCCATCCCCGAAACCTTATCGCCGCTTTTTAAAAGAACAATCCCAAGATTGTACAATGCAGAGGGATTTTCCGGATCGCGCTCCAATGCCTCCTGATACATTTTTTTTGCACCCGCGTAATCGCGCTGTTCAAAAAGAATATTGCCATAGAGTACTCTATTGCCTGTGTTCTGTGGATCGAGGCTTATGGCCCGCTCAATTGCATCTTTCGCCGCAGCGTAATCCTGTTTGCGTCGATAGGCAATTGCAAGATTTCGGTAAATAAGAGGATCTGAACCGTTGAAGCGCAATGCGCGCCGATAATATTCTATTGCTTCATCAGTTTTCCCCTGTTCATCGGAAATGATGCCAATATACGTGAGCGCTACTGCTTTTTCTGCATCCGACGCAGAAGATTCAATTACTTCCTTGAATTCTGCTATTGCATCGTTGAAATATCCCTTAAAATAACTTTCTTTTCCACGGCGCAGATGAATATTTTCCGAAATCACATCGGGTAACAGGCGTTTTTCTGCATCGTGCAAACTTTTCTCCGCATGGGGTTGTAAAAATCCTGTTGGACGTTGATACAATTTAGTAATGAAGAATACCCCTCCCAATACAATTATAACCAGTACCGCAGAGATAATAAATGTGCTTTTGGCTTTTAGAAAATTTTTCGATTCGGATGCATCGGGCTCAATTGAACTGATCCGCACTTTTTTATCTGGTTCTTCAGAATGCAGCGGTGAAGTTTCTTTATTTTCCTGGGTAAGCGTTAATCGATTTTTTTTAAAGGGATTCACGTGCTTGCTATCCTTCCTTTTTTATTTCTTCGCGGCGAACCGCATCCAAAATCCCATTTATGAATTGTCCTGAATTTTCGCCCCCATATATTTTCCCAAGCTCTATGCCTTCGTTGATCGTCACTGCAGGTGGAATATCGGGATAGCACATCAATTCGCAAATGCTGATGCGAAGGATCGCTTTGTCCACTGCGGTGATTCTCTCAAAGCTCCAATTCTTTGAATGCTTTTTAATATAGCCATCAATCGTGTCGATATTTGCAATTGTATTTCGAATAAGTGAAATAGCAAAATTCTTTATCTCCTCGCTCATAGGCGCTTCCACCCATGAGAGTTCCACAAGTTCATCCACACTTTTTTGCACGGTATCGTACATATAGAGTGCCTGGAGAGCGTATTCCCTCGCTTTTCTTCTATGTCCCATACTTTAGGTTAACTGTCGATATAAGTTCGCCATCTCAATTGCTGCAAGCGCTGCGTCAAAACCTTTATTGCCCACTTTTGTGCCTGCTCGTTCTACCGCTTGTTCAATCGTATCGGTCGTGAGAACACCATAAATCACAGGCACCGGTGAAGAAATGCTAATCTGGGCAATCCCTTTTGAAACTTCTGCAGCAACATAGTCGAAATGTGGCGTTGCACCGCGAATCACGGCACCGAGGCAAATAACGGCATCGAACTTTTTCATATCCACAAGTTTTCGAGTCATCGCAGGAATTTCAAAAGAGCCGGGTACCCATGCCACGGTAATATCTTCTTCTCGCGCATTGTGCCGCGTAAGACAGTCAATCGCACCATTTAAAAGCCTGCTTGTAATAAATTCATTGAATCTTGAAAGCACAATCGCAAACTTCAATCCCGATGCATCTAATTTTCCCTCAAACACTTTCATGGCATCACCAACTGGTTAGTTTTAATGAGTTATGAGTTCTTACAATACCACACGTCAAGCGTTTTTTACCACCCAGCGGCGCTCATGAGCATCACAACCTGTTCTGGTCCTCTCAGTTCTGGTTGCAAATGAGCTCCAATACCATATGTAAACCACACCGGAAGACCACCCCATGCAAGGACTCGAAGACCAATGCCCACTCCTCCTACATCGCCTTTCTGTTCTCCAAACATATGCGCCCCATCTACATACAGCGTGAGGCGCAATCGCTTTGTGAGATTAAATCCATAATATGTATTCACAAGAAAAAATGCATCGACGCGAAACGAATCGACAGTAAATCCATGGACAACATCGAGGCGAGCATTGTCGATTGTCCCCCCAAACCGCGGCCTTGTTAAAAAATCGTTGTCCTTTCCTCCTTTATAGCGAACGCGCCCTACGACATTGTGATCATCATCCTTCGCATATCCCGCAATAAAGGTAAATGAGTAAATGACAAATGTTCTCGCTTCTTCTCCCATCTCGTAGTTTGGCGGTGTTCCCCATTTTTCCCACCTATTGCGCACTCCATATCCAATCCAAGAAAAAATGCCAACGCCATGGGTGATTTGATCAATTCCCTTTTCTGTGAGATCGGAAAAATTCACATCCACCCGCGGAAATACATTAAAATGATTAAGGGGCATAACAAAATTTTCGGGGACAGTTTTTTTCACAAAAAAATACTGCCGCGAATCGAGCGAAACGCACACATTGAAATTTTTAATAAAATTATATTTCAGCGTCACAATTTCTGAAATATAATTCGTATAAAATTTTGTATTTTCGCCAAATTCACTACTAATAAAACCCAAGTTGGTACCGCTAGCGTATAAAAATGATCCAATAAATGTCTCTTCGAGGGTAGTTTTTTCCCATGGAAATTTTTTCTGGGAAAGCTTCATGGTTGCTTTTAAACCTGCCCAACTCAATGAAAAATCGCTACTGCCAAAGAGAACCCCTTTGCGATCTAAAAGAAACACAGGTGCAAATACTCCTTTTTGACCACTGGCAGGAATTTCTCCTAATATCACTGCAATGTTATTTATATCAGCGCGCGCGCTCTCTTTAATTTGCGAAAGGTCAGCATCGCCATGGCGAGTGGTTTCTTTTTTCCGCAACGTTGCCTCTTCCATTTCAACAAATGCGTGTTCGTTATACCATTTTCTCTTTATCAAATAGCTCATTAGCTCTTCAGGAGTAATTTTATCGGAAAAGCGCGCCTTTTTTCGCTCTCGCGCAATGTGTTCTTTGAGCAATTCGTCCACACTTTTGTCGCGTGGATCTTTAATTTCACTATTTTTTTCAATCAAACGTTCTTGCGATTTTTGTTCAACGCCGTTTTCAACCCCAAAGCTTTTCGCTAAGCACATGGCGCATATTGCCGAACATATTGCGAAAATAATTTTTCCTTTTCGCACTTTTCTCACTTCGCTATAACTCTCCTAAACCGCTGTGCAATGATTTTCATCACACCAATAGCAATTTCCGGATTTTCCTTCACCGTTAAAAGAAAATCCTTCCGGTTAATCATTAAAAACCGGGTTCGCTTTTTTGTTTTTACCGATGCGCTTCGTGGTTCTCTATCGATAATTGAAAGTTCTCCAATGCAACTGCCATCCGATAAAGTTTCAATCACCTTCTTCCCTTTAATCACATCGACTTCGCCTTCAATGATAATATAAAGATCCTCCCCTATATCGTTTTCCCGAATAAAGACTTTCCCTGCTGGAAATTCTATTTCCTTTGCGATATGCGCAATTCTCACAAGTTCATCGATGCCAATATCGCAAAAAAGATCATTGCCTTTTAAAAAAATTATTTTTCCCAGCACATTTAACATTTTGTGTTCCTCCATTTTCAAATATTTTCGAAAACGATCTTCGATATCCGCTCTGCACTCAAAATACCGTATAACGCGTGCGCTTGCAAATCCAACAATTTCTTTCATTCCTGGTAAAATTTCACATGTACGAAGCAAAGCTTCTCCAACATCAAAGGGACATTCCGATACCATAACTGGAATTCGCGATTGCACCTCAAGCACCTCTTCTTCAAAAATGTAAACTGAATCTTTAAAAACTTTCCCCATCGCTTCCATAAATTCCCTAATATATTCAGTTATCTCGCCATCTTTAAGAAAAATACTCGACTCATATGCGTAATCTATTTCCGTACCAGTCACCACGCTCACCGCTTTGAGAATAAGGTGCTTTCGCAGTTCTACTTCTCTTTTCAATACAAAATTTAAAAAGTCCGCACAAAGGGCATCCGCTTTATTTGCAAAACTTTTACTGCGAATAAGCCTTCGTAAAAGCAACGAATTTCCTACCAGTCTGTTCTGATGGGCAATAAACTGAAACATTTCCTCGTTGACCCTTACGCCGGTACTTATCAAATACTTAAAGTAATTCGACAACCTCGCGTAATCGTACTTTCGAAAAATACGTTTTATGACCGCACGCAGAAAAAAATCTCCATTTGCATACACCTCCTCAATTTCTTCCAAGGTAAAATTATAGCGACGATTTAACAACATCGCTCTATCGACATCTTTTAAAAAAGTGGAAAGCGCAATGAAGTTTGAAAGCAGCCGAAACGGCACATGAGCAAACGCACACATTAGCTTGCGAGCAATTTTTCTTGGCAAAAAATGCGCGTGTGCAACGAGAGCTTTAAACAATCGCACATCTTTTGTTGATAATGCCAACTCCGCAAGCATATGAGCAAATGGGGAAGATTCAACTACCTGCGCAAGCACGTAAAATTCAATTGGATCAGCAAAACCTTGTATAATTTTTGATTTTAGAAAAGCGATGCGCGAATCAACAGCAGGCTTTTTCCCGGGTTTACCGTTTCCAGAAAGGAGCGATATCGCAAACGAAGACGCTTCAATATCGCTATCGCCGTGAGCTTGGCGTTCATCGACCAATAAAATTTCAAGCGCCAATTGTTCCGACTCAAGTCGATCGGAGGGATATCCTTGTAAAAGTTCCACGCGCTTTGCATACGGATAGTTGCGAATTGCGCGAAGTGCCAGCGCGCGCACTTGTGGTTCTTTGCTGCAAACTGCACTTCGTATAATTTTTTCGCGAAATTGCGTGTGTGCGAACGCCGTAAATTCGAGCATTTTTTCTTTCGCCTCAATTCCAAGCTTCGAAAAATGTGGTTCCAGAATGGATAACAACTCAGCATTGGGCGAAGCGCGAAATATTGCTTCCAAAATCACGAGGTTGATGTCCACATTCCTCACATCTTTTTGAAAATCGGTATAATCGATCATCGTTGGGATTTCGACCTTTGTTGCAGTATCAAAAAAAAGCTGTTTTTTCAGCGACAACACATATGCACGATTTTGCAATGCGGTAAGCGCGACATACGCGAGAGCGAGCAAACCTGTGAAGATATACCCTTCAATCGTTGAAAGCTTTTTGTAGATTATCAGGATCATTCCACCACCTGCAATCATCCCCGCCGGCAAAATGATCCCGCTGATGAACGACTTCATTTCTGCCATGCGGTGTCGCGGTGAAGCTGCGAAGATAATGTTAAACACGGGTTGTCGAAAGATCACGCTCATGCTTTTTCGGAAAAATCGAAGCAATATTCCTGCGAGCAACCCTGGATATACAATCATATACGCAAAAAAAGCAAGAAATGCAGTGGGATAAATGTAATTTGATTTTTTTACTCCCAGAAATCGAATGAGCCTCGATGCAATGAACAGCTGAATGAATAAGGTTACGAGATCTGCAATGAACGTGTACATTGAGAGAAATAAGGCAAGATCATTTTTTGAGGTGAACACTCGATTGAATATTGCGGCAAAGTGGTATTCGGCGACGGTATTGACGAGTGCCATTACAAAAACGACAAGGATCGAAACATAAAAAATTGGCGCTGAAAAAGAAAGTTCTATTCGCTTTATAATCTTTTCAAAGAGATGCACATCGGGTAAAAGTTCATTTTTTTCAAGAGAAAATTTCCTCTCCCGCCCTTGATACAGCGCTCCTATCCACAAAATTGGAAAAACGAGAAGAACTCCATTGAGAAACCACCACGTACTCCCAAAGAAAACGACATCCTGACCAAAAAGTGCAATCAGAAAAAAACTTGCAATGATCCCACCTAATTTTCCACCACCCATAAGAAGCGGAAGCAATCGCTTCGCGCTTTGGATCGAAAGGAATTGGGATGAATAATTAAAATAGTGCACGTCTAAATAAAAAGTAAAAAGATAGTTTCCAAGATATAAATAAAATGGCACTTTCGGGTGAGATTCAAACGAGATGTATTGCGAAATATATATCAACGCGCTAAATAGCGCAATGAGAAAGAGATATCCTCGTTGGAGCGAAACTCGCAAAAGCACATAATTGTACATGATGCCAGCAATGATGAGTGCAAGACCGTTATACACAAAAAATCGCGAAAGCCCATGAGCACCATACGCTTTCAAAAAAAGCGTTTCAGTATAAATTTGCCCAACCGCATAAAAAGAACCAGAAAGGAGATATAAAAAAAATAGCGGGATAACAAATCTCAACTCCTTTCTCTGGATAGAAAAAAATTTCCATAACAATCGCGACGCTATCTTTGGCATGGAGCGCTCTTTCCCTTAAATGAAAATTCTCACTACTCGCAATCGTTCACACATTAAAAAGGTAATGGACGATATCGCCATCTTGAATTATATATCCTCTCCCTTCGCTGCGCAAAAGGCCTTTCTCGCGTATTGCATGCTCTGATCCTAATGCAACAAGGTCGGTGAAGTTATAGACTTCAGCGCGAATAAATCCTTTCTCGAAATCTGTATGAATTTTCCCAGCAGCCTTCTGGGCATGTGTTCCCTTTTTCAGTGTCCATGCCTGAAGCTCCGTTGTCGTCGTATAGTAGGTGATGAGATCTAATAGATTGTACGCAACCTTTATCAATTTATTGAGTCCCGATTCTTCTATTCCCATGGTGCGCAAAAATTCATTTTTGTCTTCATTGGGAAGTTCAGATATTTCTTCTTCAATTTTTCCAGAAAGCACAATGCATGCAGCGCCTTCCTGTGTTGCCCATTTTCCCAATATCGCCGCTTCTTGGAGACCATCCCCATTTTCGCCAACATTGGCGCAGTACAACAATGGTTTGTCGGTAATAATTCCAAATTCTTTAAAATGGCTATGTTCTTCTTCCGAAACATGCAAAGTGCGAAGCATTTTTCCTTCATTCAGATGGCAAAGCATGCGATCAATCAACTCAAGCCTGGCGCGCGCCAATTTATCGCCTGAATGAGCAAGCTTTATAACCTTCTCGCGCGCACGAGCGAGCACTTCAATGTCGGCCAACATGAGTTCAGTATTTACTATTTCCACATCGCGCAAGGGGTTTATTTCACCCATCACATGAACCACATCGTGATGGTGAAAGCAGCGCACCACATGCACAAGCGCATCCACTGTGCGAATGTTCCCCAAAAATTTATTGCCAAGTCCTTCGCCTTTCGATGCGCCTTTCACAAGCCCTGCGACGTCGATAAATTCAATGCGCGTGGGTATAGGGCTTTGTTTTTTCAAAAGCTCAGAAATTTTTATAAGTCGCTCATCGGGAACTGGCACAACCGCTTTGTTTGGCTCAATCGTACAGAACGGATAATTTGCCATGGCCGCATGAGCACCAGAAAGAGCATTGAAAATCGTCGATTTGCCCACATTTGGCAGTCCGATGATGCCGCATGAAAATCCCATACAATCCCCCCTGAGATGATAACAAAAAGAATTCTCCCACAGGGTGAAACGTACGGCAAGTGAAAAAATACTTTTGCTGAAATTTTACGAAAGGCGTTTGGCAATTATGATGGTGATGTCATCTCGGTATTCATCTTTCCGCCCAACAAATGTATAAAAATCTTCCATTATGGAATCCAGCATTTCTTGTGCAGATAATGTGTGCGGGAGAGTTGCAAAGACTGAAAGCAACCTTTCGATTCCATATTGATTTTTTTCATCATTACAACACTCGACGAGACCATCGGTACACAAAAGCAGCGAATCGTTAGAATTTACTTTAAACTGCACGGTAGCAAATCTTCCCTTCATCGCTTCGATGCCTAAGAAATTTCCTTTGAATTCTTTTTTGCCTTCCATCACTACCTTCGCCTCCCCGCCTCCGCGTTTGATTAGCAAATCCACATGCGCCGCATTTACATATTCCACAATCGAATCGTTTATTCGCAGAACAATTCCGCTAATGTAATATCCCGAATCGCCTATTTCTGCAATTAAATCGTCGTTTGCACGTTCCACAATTGCACCGAGCCGCGAATTGGTCGTTTGATGAAAATTTTTATACATGATCGATTTTGCAACCATCGTAAGCAATCCAGATGCGACACCATGACCCGACACGTCAAAGATCGAGATGCCCACCAGCTCGCCATTTCGCTCATAAAAATCAAAAAAATCCCCAGAAACTCCCGACATCGGTTTAAAATATAAGGCTACATCCCATCCTGGAAAGCGTGGGGGTTTTAGTGGCAAAAAACTCTCTTGAACGCTCACCGCCATCTTCATGTCGCGGCTCATCGCTTCGTAAGCTTCCGAAAGCTTGGCATTTGCTTCCTGCAATTCGCGCGTTCGCTCCACAACTTTTCTATCGAGCGTGATGTTAAGTTCTTCTACCTCGTTATGATATTCTACAAAACGGTTTGCTAATATAAACATAATTGAAATGAGAAAAGCTGGAAAGCCTAAGCCGCTAAGATAAATATAACCGATCTTTTTTAAGATATTATGTACTACCACATCAAATATAACGCATAGCGCGAAAGGAATTAATCCTAAAAGAGTGATGCGCGCAATGCGATTTCCTTTAATCGCTTTATATGCAATCAACGAAAAACAATAAAGCACGGTGGGCAATACCACAATTGCATTGAGCGATTTTGAAAACCACACAAAATACCCGTAATCCCTCACGAGCACAATAACTAATGCGCTGATTGCAAAAATAGTGGAAATTGTGAGATTGGCAATTCGCGGGAGTTTTATTTCCAAAAACGAATTGGTAAATAACACAAAAAAATACGCACTTGCATACAAACTTACAAAAATAATTTTCTGAAATGTTAAATACGACATGCGATATTGTAAATTAAACGGCGTGTGCGATGCATAAAAATTTGTCTGATAGATTGCAAAAAAGACTGAGATGAGCGCATAGTATAAATTCTCTTTATCTTTCGGTCGTTTGGCAAAAATTAAAAAGTGATATAATCCTATGATGAGCATCACAAACGCAATGAGAGCGTTGATATCTTCGCGAATAAATTTGTGAATTGCGTATTCGCGCGCAATTGCATCTCGCTCACCGAATTTCAACACTCCCTCGATGAGCCCTTCATGGTGCACGTATAGCTTTACTAAGATGACATTTTTCCCGCGCACAACAAAATCTGACGGAATATCGTATTTTCGATATCTATTCCATTCGCTAAAAAACTGCCTCCCTTCAGAAGGGATGCTTCCACCTTTTCCAATTAACTTCCCGTTGAAATAGGTTTCATCAGCAGGATTGATTGTGCCGAGAATCACCGAAACCTGTTTACCAAGAAACATTGCAGGTACAACGAATTCCTTTTTAAGCCACACGACTCCTTCTTCTTGTGGATGCAGCTTTTCAACATGCAAAAGCTCGCGAATGGGTAAATAATTGCGTTGCATTGCATCAGTCGGCGTATCGCTCACCTCGCCTACAGCATAATACCACCCTGTTGAAAGATCGATTGTTTGCGTTTCTTTTTCCTGAACTCCCGTGCAACTTGCAAATATCGCAAAACAATAATAAAACAAATAGTGCAATCTTGGTCGTTTATTGCCCATCACAGCCAATCCTCCTCCATTAACTTGTATTTGATCACAATCGCTCAAATTCGTCAACATAAAATCCATATCAACAATATTTTGGTGCGAAAAACAAATTTGTCTTGAAAATTACCAGCCTGCATAATGAATATTCATGTTTTAAAATTTCTCAACTTGTTGAGGGGGTTTTCGATGAAATATACACTTTCGCTTATGCTCGTGATACTGTATGCGGCAAGTGCGCTTGCACAGGAAACACTTCCAAAATTGGATCAACCACAATCCGACACCCCAGACATGTTCGATGTCGGAATGGGCGCAGTGTTTGGAGCTATCTCCATAAATGAGAAAAACTACCAACAAATTGGAATTCGCCCCGAACTTAAACTTTGGAAAATTGGAATTGGATTCGACATATATGTGCTTTTGGATGATGAAGGGAAAGTAAGAAAAGAGGATTGGAACGACTGGCTCGATTATGTCGACAAAATATACTATGTGCGTTTTGGACACAAAGGCGAACCGCTTTACTTTCGATATGGAGGTTTGGATTGGTCTACTCTCGGGTATGGCATTTTAATCAACGGATATACCAACATGCTCGAATATCCTACCTATAAACGCCAAGGATTTGAAATGGGCATAAACGGCGAACGGTGGGGTGGTGAATTTATTATTAACAATTTGAAAGAGCTTGCAAATGAACGGCGCGGATTTATGGGAGGTGGAAGAATTTTTTTAAAACCTTTTGCGCAATTTCAGATTGGTGCATCAATTGCAGGGGATCTCAACGAATACAATGGCCTCCACGATACCGACGATGATGGGTTTCCAGACGAAATCGACCGATATCCCGAAAATGACAAATACGTAACCGATATCGACTACTATCGCGGTAAAGGGATTAGCGAAAGCGCAATAAATGAGCTCATTGCAGCGGGGCTACTTTCTCCACTCGAAAGAAACGAGTTGCAAAACATTAAGGAAATCCGCTCGAAAGTCGGTTTTTGGTCAACCGATGCGGGGATTTCGCTTTTCGATTTCCAATCCCTTAAATTCGACATTTATGCCCAATTCGCGCAAAATTTTCAGACCAACGGATGGGGGTACACCGCACCGGGGATCAAACTGAACATTGCATCGATTGTGGAAGTCTATGGGGATTTTCGCCAACAATCGGATGAATTCATTTTTAGCTACTTCAACGATACCTACGATCTCCAACGGGCGAAGTACATTGACGATGGCTCTGGAAATCTGATCATTACGACAAAAAAAGAACAGCTATCAACATCGCGTGCGGCAAAAGGATGTTTAGCTGGATTAAAGCTGAATTTATGGAATATCATCGTCGGTCGCATCGAGTACCAGGATATGAAATGGGGAGAGATTAATGACAAATCAATTCGTGGCGAGCTTTCCTTGAATCAAAAAGTAATCCCATTCATTTCGAAGGCAAAAGCATATTACGCACAAAATAACGTGGAAAATTTCGAATGGAAAACAGAAAGCACCGTAATGAGTGCAGTGGTAGGTGTAGGGTTAGCCGAAGGGGTAAGCGTTGATATCAAATATCTTGTAACCTTTGAAGACAAAAACGGCGATGGTAAAATTAAAGGCGATGAAGAAACAATTACCAACGTAAGCGTTTCAACCAGCGCTCAATTTTAAACGACGGACAAATGTGCGAACGCACCACATTATCTGGTTTTCGCATATAGTTTTGATATCATTTTCTCACAACGAACATCTGTTGCTATTGTTCGTTAACAAATTGTAAAATTTAAAAAATCATGAGGAGCGTTTCATGGAATATACCAGAATTACCGTTGAAACTCGTGGACATCTGTTGCTCATGGGGTTAAATCGCCCACACAAACGCAATGCCTTTGATCTCGAAATGTACGAAGAGCTTGCTCGCGCGTATACTCATCTCCATAATGATCCAGAACTGCGCTGTGGGGTACTTTTTGCTCACGGCGAACATTTTACTTCAGGGCTTGAACTCGACAAATGGGCAGGCGTCTTTACCTCAGGAAAGTGGGAATTGCCTTCTGGCCTCATTCACCCCCTTGGATTAGACGAAGACAATCGCTGCAAAAAGCCAGTCGTAATGGCAATACGCGGGCGCTGTTATACGATTGGGTTTGAACTGCTTCTTGCTCAGGACGTACGAATAGCAGCAACCGATGCAAGAATTGCGCTCTTAGAAGTAAAGCGCGGAATATATCCCGTTGGGGGAGGAACTGTACGCCTGTTTGAGGAAATCGGCTGGGGAAATGCTATGCGATACCTTCTTACCGGCGATGAAATGAGCGGCGAAGAAGCATATCGCCTTGGATTGGTACAGGAACTCACTGAACCGGGCAAAGAGCTTGAAAAAGCAATCGAAATCGCCGAACGCATCGCGAAGGCAGCACCCCTTGGTGTAATGGCCGCATTGCGCTCTGCACGGATATCCCGCATTGATGGGGCGCGCGCATCGCTTTCTAAGCTAATGCAAGACCTTTTGCCAATTATGCAAAGCGAAGATGCGCGAGAAGGATTGATGTCATTTCTTGAGCGGCGTGAAGCAAATTTTAAAGGCAAATAGTTGGCGCACATTAATTTAAACAACAATTCTTTTCTCGCACGTTTCAGATTGAAATTTGAACATATTCGAACAAATTTTCATAAATTCACAGGAAAGCATTTTATTATGTACGATAAAAAGGAGTATAGCAATGATAAAAAAAACATATGCACGAGTGGTAATTTCGCTTTTGCTTTTCGTTCCGATTTTCGCGTTTGCGCAAGGCACACACACTTCGCGCGTTGACCGATGCGTGCGAAATTGCGATATGAACTATAAAAACTGCTTAGCGAAGAAAAAGAAAGCAACGTATTGTTCTGAAAAACGGCGTGCATGCCGAACGACTTGCATAAAACAACATAAATAAAAAAGTGCTTGCCTTCAAAAAAATGCTATGCTTTTGTGCGCACAGTTGCACTGAGCGTTGATACAAGGGGCTGTAGCTCAGATGGGAGAGCGCTAGAATCGCACTCTAGAGGTCGTGGGTTCGAATCCCATCAGCTCCATATCGATTGGCACACAACCTCCTCGAGCATCGTGGAGGTTTTAATCTATATAATCCCAATGCGAAATGTTACCTCGCAATGTTGCATTATGAGGAATTGTAAATGATTATAGATTGCCATTATCATTTAGATACTCGGTATTTCTCAATTGACGAAATGATACAAAGAATGGATGCATCGGGTATAGATAAAGTAGCCTTGATGGCAGCGATGAATGAGCCATTTAAAGAACCTCCCGTTCTTCTCGTAAAAATTTTGAACACGCTTCTTTCGCATACATTTACTCAATGGCTTGCAAGAGTTTTTGTGGAAAACTTTACTACAGATGGAGATATCAAAATCTCAGGCAAAACATATAAAATCTACCATCACCCTAACAATTCACAAGTTTTCGAAGTAGCAGAAAAATTTCCCAAACGCTTTTTTGCATGGGTTTTTGTTCGCCCTAACTCTTCTATTGATCCCATTGAAGAAGTCCATAAGTGGATAAAACATCCACAATTCATTGGCGTAAAGGCTCATCCTTTCTGGCATCGTTATCCACCGAAACAACTTATTCCCATCGCAAAGATTATTTCAAATATAGGCAAGCCGCTTCTCATCCATGCAGGCTATGATGAACATGGGGATTTTTTCGAACTCATTAAAAAAATTCCCGATTTAAAACTAATCCTTGCACATGCGGCATTTCCCGGATATTCATCGACGTGGAAAAAAATAAAAAATAATCCAAATGTCTTCGTCGATCTCTCACAGACATCGTACGTAAGCGAAGCGGTAACAAAAAGCGTGGTGAAATATCTTGGTGCTGACCGATGCCTTTACGGTACCGATGGTCCTTATGGGTTTTCCGATAAAGATGGCAAATTCGATTTTTCGTTCATTAAACGCCGTATTGAAAAATTATTTCCATCAAAAGAAATGCAACAAAAAATTCTTGGCGGCAATTTTAAAAAAATTGTAGGGTTAGGATCATATTGAAAATTTGAAACATTAAAATTTTACCAAAAAAATTATGATTTCGTTACCAAATTTGGCTCCAAATACCAATTTTGCACTCATCATACGGCACGCGGAACGCGAACAAATTACCGAAACATTTCGCGCACTCGAAGCGCTACTTACCGAAAAAGGGAAACAAGAAGCAGTATTGCTTGGTAAAACGCTTGCCCGCTTTGGGAATTTCATCATCAATCATAGCCCCGTCCAACGATGCAAACAAACAGCTGAAAAAATTGCAGAAGGCATTATCGAAAGCGGGAGTTCTGCACAAATAAACGGTTCCCTCGTGGAACTCGGTGGACCATATATCACTGGCCACTGGTCCGATATCGTTTCTGAAATTGACAAAAGAGGATTTAACGGATTTGTACGCGCGTGGTTTGACGGGAAACTCCCTGAGACGCTTATTGCCCCGTTAGATGTTTCGGCAAAACAGCAGGCAGCGATTTTACGAATCCAGCTTGAACGCGGCGACGCCTCATACGTTAACGTCTCGCACGACTGGAATATTATGTGCCTGCGGGAATATTATTTTGGCATCCAACACGAAGACGTGGGAACACCTGCCTATTTGGACGGCCTCGTCGCAATTCTCGACTGCGGTGGCATGAAACTTTATTGCAACGGGAGAGAGAAATTCATCGAATAAAAATATCACCAACCATTTCGATGAATTCGCTCGGGAAAAAACTTATTGTTTGGCTCTTTTTTTTCTGCCGCGTAACCAACTGGCACAATCGAAAACGGCACAATGTGCGCTGGCAAATTGAAAAGTTCTCGTATTCCATTCACGCGATCTTCGCGCGGATAAACTCCAAGCCACACTCCTGCAAGTCCCACCGACGCGATCGCTAGCAAAATGTTTTGCGTACAGGCAGCGCAATCTTGTACCCAATACCCTTTGCGCGTTTCTTTCGATAAATCACCACACACCAGCACCGCAACTGTCGCCGTCTCCAGCATCGATGAATGCGGATGGATTTTCATAATCGCATCGAGCAAATCTCTTTTGTCTATCACAATGAACTCCCATGGCATCTGGTTTCCCGCAGAAGGGGCATTCATGCCTGCCTTAATGCATTCCATCAGCAATGCCTCATCTACAGGTTCATTTGTAAACTTTCGAATGCTTCGACGTTCATAGATTGCACGCATGGTTAGCATCCCATCTCTCGTAAAATATAATGTATATGCACAAACATCGTACGCATCGTGCAACCATTTTTCAATAAATAATTGACACCCATCTCTCAATGCTTGTATTTTTAAAAAAACTGCTCTGGAGCATGTACGATGAACGAACACTTACACGACACGCCGCATTATTCTTTCTGGTGGAAAGAAGGAGTAATTTATCAAATTTACCCGAGAAGCTTTATGGATTCCAATGCCGATGGCATTGGTGATATTTCGGGAATTATTCAAAAGCTCGATTACCTTCAAGATTTGGGCGTTGTGGGCATTTGGCTTTCGCCTATCAACAAAAGTCCCATGTACGATTTTGGATACGATGTGAGCGATTACCGCGGAATCGATCCCGTTTTTGGCACGTTGAAAGATTTCGAACGGCTTATTGACGAAGCGCACGCCCGCCACATTCGCATTATCATGGATTTGGTGATGAACCACACTTCGCATTTGCATCCGTGGTTTGTGGAATCGCGCTCATCGCGCACCAATCCGAAGCGCGACTGGTATATCTGGCAGGGAAATAAAAAAGGGAAATATCCCAACAACTGGATGGCATATTTTGGCGGTCGCGCGTGGGAATGGGACGAAAAAACGGGGCAATATTATTTGCATTCGTTTTTAAAAGAACAGCCCGATGTAAACTGGCGAAATCCAGAACTCAAAAAAGCCATGTTTAACGAAGTTCGCTTCTGGCTCGACAAAGGCATTGATGGCTTTCGACTCGATGTAGTGAATTTCTTTATTAAAGACGATCAATTCCGCTCAAATCCATTTGGCATTGGGAAATACCCACGCCCTTACGATTTGCAAAAACACATCTACGATCGAGATCGTCCCGAACTGTTGGAACTTTTATCCGAATGGCGCGCCCTTTTGGACAAATACGATGCGCGCATGATGGTCGGGGAAGTCGTTGCAGAAAAACCGAATCCCGCTTTGGCAGCAAAATACTTGGGCGATGGCACCAATGCGCTCCACTTAGCGTTTGATTTCTCGTTCATGGATACAAAGTGGGATGCAAAGCTTTTTGAAAATCGCCTGCGCGCATATCACGAACGAATTCCAGAGAAAGGATGGCCCTGCACGGTATTTTCAAATCACGATCAAGTGCGAAGCTTCACGCGCTACAGCACGGGCGATGATGGGGAAAAGCGAGCGCGCGTGATTGCGATGCTGCTCATCACCATGCGGGGCACTCCCTTTATTTACTACGGCGAAGAAATTGGCATGCAAAATGTTCGCATCCCAAAATCGCGCATTCAGGATCCTGTGGGGAAGCGCTACTGGCCTTTTAATCCCGGTCGCGATGGCGAACGCACTCCCATGCAATGGGACAGCACCCAATTTGCCGGATTTTCTTCCGTAGAGCCATGGCTTCCCATTGCACGCAACTTTAGAGAAAAAAATGTAGAAATTCAACTTCGCGAACCAAGTTCGCTTTTGAATTTTTACAAAGACCTCATTGCGTTCCGAAAAAAGAGCACCGCGATTCGCTACGGTACTCTTTCGTTTCTCAATGCTGGGCACGACCTGCTTTCGTATTTGCGATGCGCTGAAAACGAATCGTGTTGCATTATACTCAATTTTACTCGCTTTCCGCGCACCTGCACGCTCAATATAGACGGCGTTTGGAATGTCGCGCTGTCAACGCATCGAAAAATAGGGGAACAATTTCACCCCACTGAAAAGCTTTTTCCGTATGAAGCGACAATTATAAAAAAAGAACATCAGGCATAAATTATTAAAATGCTTTACAAAAAAACAATCGGTGGCGTTTATGAAATACAATTTCCATTCCATCATTTTAATAAGGAGTTGCGCAATGATTCATAAAAACGTAATTACCGATTTTTGTTCAAAAGAAAGCGAACCGCGCATTGATTCCACTGCATACGTTCATCCTTTAGCTGCGGTAATCGGCAACGTGGAAATAGGCAAGCGCGTATTTGTCTCGCCTTTTGCATCTGTGCGCGGCGACGAAGGTCAACCGCTTTTTATTGGCGATGAATCCAATGTGCAAGATGGCGTTATCATCCATGCGCTGGAAACAGAAAAAGATGGTACTACAATAGAAAAAAATCTGGTTGAGGTTGAGGGGAAAAAATATGCCGTATACATCGGCACGCGCGTTTCACTTGCCCATCAGGTACAAATTCATGGTCCCGCATATGTTGGCGATGAGAGCTTCATTGGCATGCAATCGCTTGTATTTAAATCAAAAGTAGGGAAAAATTGCGTAGTAGAGCCGAAATGCATTTTGCTCGGCGTAACGGTTGCCGATGGGCACTACGTACCAGCTGGTACGGTGTTGAAAAATCAAAAAGATGCAGACGCGCTTCCAAAAATCACTGATGATTACATATTTAAATCGCTAAACAAGGGAGTGGTGCATGTGAATACGTGTTTGGCAGATGGCTACAAAAAAGCAGGGATTTGAGCAAAACGAATTCATGCGTGCCGATTGATTTAGCTAACGCTTTTTAACGCGACGTAAGTTGTATATATTTTTAAAGGTAGAAAAGAGCACCAACTGTTTTGCTGGCGCTCTTTTCTATTTTAACGCTTACACGGCGAATGTTTTAATTTTTTCTGGCGTGTATTACCAGTTTGTTTGGTTTTTGCTCTTTAATTTCAATTGTAAATCCGAATTTATCAGCCTTCGCGACCAATTCCTGGGCCAAATCGTGCGTTTTGCCTGCAAATTCGACTTCAATTTTTGCTGCAGCACCTACCTGCCCACGCGGGTATACTTTGCTTACGCCCCGCACTCTACCCTGCAGTGCATCGCGGAATTTTGTCATATCGTTAAAATTCAATCCCGAGACTGTCATCATGATTAACCGATTTGTTGCCGATTTCAAAAATTGGCGGGTAATCTGATTCATAAAATCGCCAGAAACAAACTTTCCTTCATCATCGTTTTTCCCAAGCATTTGCCTGCTCGAAAGGCAATTCACAATTGCATTTTTCGATGCAGTTTCGGCATCGATGTGAGCTCCTGCTGCATTGTGTACTTTAGAGGCAAGGACTCTCCCCGTATAGACATCAATCGCTTTAAGCATAATGTTTGCCTGTTTCGATTTCATATTTTTAGCAATTCCAGAAATTACAGCAGTTTGGTCAGATGTCTTTGCGGTACCAATTATTACCACTTCTGCACCCAAATCATCCAGCAACAGTTCTTGAACGTCTTCACCAATCTTCCCCTCAATCGCCTTTCCCATGCGCGCGCGTTCTTTTTTTATGAGCTCAGCTGTCATGTTGGAATCGACAAATTCAAATCCCGCATTCCCCATAATGTCCATCATCGCATGTTCGCTAACTGTTTCACCAGGATCTTTGATAACCCCATCGAACGATTCTTTAATCAAAATCATAAACTTTGGCCTCCCATAATTTCGCAACGTCGCTTCAATGGTTTCGTTCACCGCGGCAGGATATACCTCCCCGCGAATTGTAACGAAATACGCATCGCTTTCAGCGCGCTCTTTTATAACCGACCAGTTACGAACCATCCCTGTAGAACTCGCTTCAATGATAGATTCAACGAGAGCAAAGTCCTGTACCAGCGAACGACCCTCCACCGTAGTGCCAAGTTTCATTTTCACGAGCTTATTCATGGCATCGTCAATCGCGCGATCTCGCGCGAGTGCTTTATCGCCATCAAATATCATTGCCATGCCTTCTGCTTCACCGACCATTTCATTATTTACAGGCGTCGGTTGTTGTCTCGTCGTCTGCCTCCCTCCTCCTCCACAACTTATGAAAGCAACACCAACGAGAACGATACATGTAAACATCGCAATTAGCCTTTTCATAAAAACACTCCTCTCCTTTCTTTAAATAAATTAATTTTTTAAAAAAAAGCACATTATGGAAATCACAATTTTTACAGTTTCTATAACTCGATAAATATAATGAGAAACAAATGCTCTCGTCAAACTATTTTTTAAAAATTATCCACACACAAAGCGATGAGAAATTTTTCAATCTACTATCCCAGTTAAAATAAGTTGCGATTTAATTTCCACACATGAAAGTAGCTTTGTTGTAGCTAAAAAAACAATTTCACTTTATAATTGACAACTTTATAAAATTTAATTCTTTTACAATAAACCAATGCAATCCATGAGGTTGATATGACCACCGATATTTTGCAATCAATTAAACTCGAAATTAGTAAAGGATTTAAGCTTTCGCCGTATGAACGAATCGCATTGCATAAAATTTTGGGATTAAAAAAGTCTCAAGAAGGAATGAAAATTCTCATTAACGACGTATATAAAGATCCTCTTTTTCGAGAAAGCGCGATATGCGAATTGAAAAACTCCAACAGCGATGAAGTCAAAAAGGTATTCCGCGAATTATTATCTGCCAAACTTACAAATGTTGAAATGACACATGTATTTGATTACTTTGAAAAATACGCCACAAAAGAAGATTTACCGCTCATACAGGAATTATGCAATAAGCATGCGAAAGATAGCGATCCTTACATTGCAATCCGCGCATGCAAAGTCTTAGGATTAAAAGGGCTCGATGATCCATCGACAGTAGAGTTTCTTAAACGGCTTTCATTCAGCACTGAGGTTCCCGAAAGCATACGCGCTGCTGCAATAATTGCTGGCGCTTTTTGGAATGACATTTCAAAAATGGAGGAGCTGTTAAAAGAGAACCGCGACGAGATACAACGGGCGGTGTACAAATCGCTTGCGTTGCTTTCGGAAAAAACTTTAAATCCTGCGAAGACAACTAAAAGCGAAGAAGACGAAATGTTCAGCTATAATCCTGAAACTGAAGATAAAGCAATTATTAGCGTTCGCGTGCTTCTCGGAAAAATGACATCGCATTTCGATAATTACTCTACAAAAGTAAAAGTCGAATTCATAAATGCAATGCTCGGATGCAATCACCGCGAAACATTAATTTACATCATGAAAGCACTTACTTCTGACAATCCCGATCTCGTCGAAAACGTACTTTATACAATCTATGCAAATATAGAAAAAATCCGCGATCCCGATTCGCTCTTTAAAAGCCTTATTTCTTTATCCGTTCAAATATCGCGGCATAATTCTCTCATAGCAGATATTTTTGAAAAATATTTTACAACTATCCCAGAAACGCGAAAAAATTCCCTTATGCGCGATAAAATTTTCAATTATCTCACTGTGACATTGGAAACCTTTTTTGAAGTCTATAGAAAAGAATTTATGATCACAAGTGTAACCGAAAAAGATTTCCCAGAGAATTTCCAACAAATACGCCAGTACATCCTTGAGCGCTACAGCCCTGAAATAAAAAAACGAATCATTCATTACCTTCGAAACCAAGACAAATCGCACATTCAGCGCCTGCTTGAAGATCTGTCGCACAATATTCATTTCATGGGCACAAACGAAACCGAAGAATTCTCAATGTTAGTTGAAATCCTTTACGATGCTGATCCGCGTTCGAGAGAATTGTCAGCTGTTCGGCTCGAAGATATTAATTTCGAAAAAAAGTATTTGCGCCATAAAATTACAAGGCTTTGTGAAATAATAGGACGACTTGGGATTACGGGCGCGGCATCTATCTTAGTTAAAATTTATAACTATGTAAAAAAATATGTCGACGAAGAAATTGCTGAAGCGGTTACCAGATGCCTGTCTGTTTTAAACTATTCGTACATGCTTGGTGAACTCGAAATAATGCTTTTGTCGGGGGAGTTGGCGGATCATCAGAAAGCAATTTCGCTTATTTCGCAATTTTCCGACTCACGATCGCTTAATATATTACTCGATTATCTTCGGGAGCATGCCGATCAGCCAACAGACATTATATTAGAAATTTTGGAAATAATATTGCGCCGCGACCTTCGCGCAAATGTAACAGCAGCAGAAACTTTCAAGATGGTTATTGAGAAAAATCAAGAACCGGAAATCATTACGCTTGCAATTATTTGCTTAGGAAAGTGCGGGTTTGAAAGCGATTTAGAATATTTAGATTCAATCTTTCGTAAATTTGATAAAAATGAAGTTAAAGAAGCCGTGGTATTATCTATGGGATATATTATTGAAATGTCAGATTCGTATAATAAACGGCATGTAATCGGCTTTCTCCAAGAGTACTTAAAGGAACCAGGAATTAAAATACGAATCTATGCGTGTGCACTCTTAATAAGCCTCGGCAATCGAGATGCTTTAAGGGCAATGAGAGATATGATGGTAATTAAAAATAAAACCATTCAAAGGGAAATTTTGTTAGTTATGACCCAATTAAAATCGGTTGAGTTTTCATATTTCCTTATTTCCCTTTTAAAAGAAGATTATGGGATCTCTTCAGATATCATCTCCGCTCTTCGAACGCTCCCAGAGGAAGAACTCACCGACATAGATCATTTCATTGTAAATATTTTTAAAAAGTTTGAATCACCAGATTCGACATTGCTTGAAGGAAGTAGAACCCTGAAACTTATTGATGACGAACGATATGTAAAAACAATTGAGACAAAAAAAATTACTATCCTGGCTATTGAAATTTCGGATCTTTCAACTACTCTTGGGAAATCTGGCATCACAAAAACCGCATTGATGTTGGAAACATTACGCGAACAGGTGGTAGAAGAAATTAACATGACAAAAGGAACAGTCACAATGATGGGAAAAGATATTCTCGTTGCTTATTATACAGATCCCAATGCTGCCTGTCACGCAATGTTGCGAATAAAAAGCAACTTGGAAACAATTAATCTCAAAAGATCTTTGAAAGAAAAATTTACTTTTTGCGCAAACCTGTTTACTGATGAAAAAAAATTCTTACGCGGAGATATGTTGTTTCTCGATATCGATCATTATATACACAAAAATAAAATGTTTCTCAAAAATCGCATCATATTAGATGACAAAACATCCTTCGAAGTGAAAAATAATTTTCATGCAATACCACTTCCCCCTATCCTTTTTGATGAGATTTTGTTTTGGAATTTGAAAAATGAGTTAGTAACTCAAATTAACTTTCTTTCGATTGCAGAAAACATTCTAAAAAAATTTATTAATGAAGAAGAGGAAAGGAAAAAAATACAACAAAAACTCGAAGAAGAACTAAAAAAACAAAAAAAGGGACAACGAAACCCAACCGCGATTGCTTACGCACAAGCATTGGAGAATATTGGGAAAATTTTGAAAAACGATCTCAACGAAGTAAACAAATATCTTCTGAAACGGTCGAGCGATAAAGAACTCATCAATACCGTGAGCAAAATGCTCGCAAATGCGTATAAACGATATATCGTTGAAGTTTCAAAAATTATTATGGAATAAAAAACTATTTCTTCAACGATTTCACTCTCTGGTGGCTTTATATTTTATGTTTATTATTTAATAATTTATTTGCCCACCGAATAAAATTTCAACAATGCATCCTTTCGAAATTTCTTCAATTGAAAAAAGAGAATAATACGCTCTTTGCGCCTTGAATATTCCTGCAGCAAGAAAGGGAACAAAAATTTCTCTATACATATACTCTATTCGAATATCCATTTCATCTCCAAAATACCCTGCGCGATCCATTTGAGTTAGATCGTTTTTGCGAAAGTGTAAAAGTCTCATTTCAACATTGACCACTTCCCACATCGAATATTGCAATTTAATGCCAATCCCGCAAAGACCATACCAACTCGATTCTCCGCTTCCACGAATCGATATTCCGCCGTAGTTGTCGACAACAATATATGAAAACTCATGCGACGATTTTATGACCTGGAATGAATTCTCATCATTCGGATTCCGATAATCGCCCGTTGCCCCTTCACCTACCAATGAAATGTAATAGTTATTTGAACGATAACCGATTTCAATCTCCCCAAGAAAAGCGCGAATAGCTGTGCGATAATTTGGATTACTCTCTCGTAGGGTAATTTCACCCCAATTGAAAATACCACCCACACGCAAAAGCCAATGTTGAAAAATGAACTTCCCATGAAATCCAAGCCATGAAAGCGTTGCAGTTCGAAAGTCCAAAGCAATGCTACTCGATTGCTGCGATGTATAACTATCATGTTCGTAAATATAGTACATATCTCCGAAAAATATCGATGCAACGGAAAGCATGGTGCCAACAAAATAAATATTATCATCAGCATACCGTGGGGCACGTACCTCATCGCTATAGGCACTATCGGCATCGTCAAACGCTTTTATAAAACCACAATATGCTTTTCCATTTCGATTATAAAAATAATGCGAATACTGAAAACCCGACGCATCTCGTGCGAGTACATAACCACCTTGAAAGCTGAAAGGTTGAAGACCAATAGAAAACTCGCTTTCATTAGTTGGTCGAATGACGGCGTAAATATCGCGCGTGAGGAGGTTTGCTCTTGCATTCCCCAACGAAAAATCATTTTTCCCAATGACTCCCCCAATATCGAATACTGCGCAAACGTCAATTTCTGGCAAAACTTTTAATGTGAATCTATTTCTTAAAAAAAAGTCCTGGTAGTCGACTGAATGAAATCCATCACCTGAGGGAAACTTCCCTGGCACCATTACCTCGCTTCCAGTGTACCACGCGCGAAATCGCATAAAACCCGAAAGATCGATCTTCTCGAGAGTATCATCCATCGCAAAACCAAAAGCCGATAGTAAAACGACCATTACCACGGAAAATAAAACTAAGTATTTTCCCATCACTTAATCCATTGCTCTACTATTCATTATCATATTCCTCGAGCCATTTTTGAATTATCCCCATGCGCTTCATTTCAGCGAGGAATACATCGATCTGATTTTTTAATACAGTTTCGCCAAAAGGAATACCGATACATATCGCTTCTCCTATATTTCCACCTGTAAGAAGTATAAAATTGTTTCGCAAAGAGGCATCCTTACGATAAAGGTGATGGAGATAAAGCGAATCGTGCATAAACCCATGAGCTATTCCCTCGCGAATCGTTGAAATCCCTTCTTCGTTTGTGCCGACAAGCACCCTTTCAAAGGCAGGAAATTTCGACTCCAGAAGCAATTCATAGGTACTTCCCTTTTTTACCGCACATTTAAATCCTGGGATTCGCAACAGATCCCATACCGTTCGAATTGGCATTTGTTCAAACTGATCGCCAAACTTCGTTTGAGGAATAACCCTCTTGTGCACCAGCGCAGCAGGAGTTACTGTAAGATACGGTTCTGAAAAAAATATTCGCCTTGCGCGGGCGAGGTTTCTGGAAAGTCCCGCAATCACAATATCCACTTCGCGCTTTTCTAGCGCAGCGACATACTCAGTAAGCTGAAGTGGAATCATCTTTGCCTTTACCCCGAAAAACGCTGCAAGTTCTTTGGCCATTTCAACTTCTACTCCTCTTTCTCCTTTATTGAAATTTAACGGCGGATAATTTGTCGAAATGCCAATCTTCAAAAACCCTCTCTGAATGATTGTTTGGTACAAATCTTTTACCGAAATATCACCTTGCGCAGTAAGCGGTAATAAAAATAAAAACCAATAAAGATGGACAAAAAAAATTTTCTTACCCATAAAGCGCATCCTCATTTGGGAGGTGAAAGTGTAAAAAAATTCTCGCACTCGTAATTATTAGCGAAGAATTAAAAAAAGGGGGAAAGATCACCCCTTTTTATTCAGTTTCCATTAATTTTAACTATTGCCAACTCTAAAGGCAATTTAAATGTAAAAAATTTATTTCGTTGCTTCCTGTTCAGTGCTTTGATCTTTTTCGCTTTGCGATTCAATCGCAGCAAGTTTTTCCTGTGCCAGTCCAGCGAATATTCCATCGCCTTGACTAAGCTCGACAAGTTTTTGCTTCGCAGCAACTTTTTCAGAATCCTTTTCGGCGGCAAGTTGTTCAACAGCCATTTCATACATGCGTGCATCGCGAAGGAGTTGAGGATCGGTCGAATACCCATCTTGCACCCATTGTTCTGTGACCCACACATTCCCTATTTTCCCTGCATAAATCTTCTTCCAATTCGCTTGCTCGCCCACCACAAAGGCAATGGTTCCTTTTGGTATTTTACAGTGCACTTTGCTTCCAACGGTAGGACGAATATAGGCGGGTGTTTCTCCAATAAATACAATCACTTTATCCGCTAAATGTCGAGATTCTACAAAACCAACAACTCCATCCGTAAGGCGCACTTTCGCAACAGTGATCTTTTTGCCGTCTTTATCCACGCTTTCAAATTCTTGAAGCAAATCGACATCTTCTCCTTTTTCAAGCGTTGCGGCCCAATTTTTCATTTCAGCTTCTTTGCGGATGATCACACGATATTTCGCATATTTTTTTGCGAGTACAGCTTCTTGCTGTTGCGTATCGCTTTCTTTTTTGCAACTGAACGCAACGCATACCGCAAACAAAGAAAGCACGATTAATGTTTTTCTCATGAAATTTCCTCCTCATAAAAAATTTTTAAATTGCACGAGAACTTTTTGGAAATTCCCTTTATTGGCATTTTTTTTTATTCCATCTATGACACGCAACATATATCACAAATGAATATAACTTTACGGACAATGTATATAAGAGTTTTCAACAACAACTCGCTAACTCAATGCTTTCGTATGATAAAAATTTTATATCTCAAAATCACAATTAATGCAAATCTAAATGGATAGAATTTATGTAATAATGCATAAATTATGTCAAGGAAAATTTGTTAACTATTGTCAAAATTGCATTTAAACAAGTCAAAATTTTTCATGTTGCAAATGTAAAACACGAGGCGTTACTAATTCCTCTTTCGCTGCGAAGGATTCAACGAAACGAGTGTCCCATCAACAAGAGACATCACCACATCCTCGCCAATGATCGATGGAGCTGTTTTAATAGTGTTTTCCAAGTCAAGCCGCCATTTCACACTTCCTTTTGTTGCATCGATCGAATAAAACGTTTTGTGGCTTGCAACGTACATCTCCCCATTTCGATACACGGGATCGAGTACAATTCTGCTCTTTGTATCGAATTTCCAGATTGCTTTCCCATTCTCCACATAAAACGCAGCGATTTCGCCATTCATTGATGCGATTGCAATTTTGTCGTCCCATACTACTGGAGTTGTCACAATTGGCGATGGCGCTTTATACTTCCATTTTAATTTTCCATCCTTTGCGGCAAGTGCATAGAAGCTTCCACTGTAACATCCTACAAACACAAGTTCTCTATCAACCACCGGGCTTGAAACAACCATTCGGCTATCTGCAATGTACTTCCATAGTATTTCACCACTTTTGCTTGAAAGCGCATATACCCCACGATCTGCTGCACCCACATAAATTACACCGCGATAATATGCTGGAGAACTAAACACGCCGCTTTCGAGTTTTCTTTTCCAAAGCAATTCTCCCTTATTCGTAAATGCCTCAATGCTCCCAAAACTCGTTGCCACTACAATCTTGTCCTCGACACGAAGCGGTTTTGCAGAGAAAAGCACAGGTCCATCGATATCTTTCCGCCATCGAAGCTTTCCCGTTGTTGAGTCCAATGCCAAAAGCTCACCCTTCGTTGTCGCAACATATACCGTTTTTTCATCGGCAACCGGCGTGGATTCGACTTTGCTCGGAAGCTTTACCTGCCAAAGCGATGTGCCGCCTTTATCTGATGCAGCAATAATGCCTGAAGGAGTTGCCGTGACAATTGCATTACCAACCAATAATGGACTCGTGGCGATTTGTTCTTTGCGTTCTGACAACGGTACTTCTTTTTGAATCAATTCAAGTTCAATCGCAAGTTCTTTTCTTTCCCCTTCTTTGAGAAAAAGTTTCCGCTCATACTTTTTATAGCCTGGCGATTGCACAACGAGATTTATAGCTCCCGGATCAACTTCTAACTTTGCCTCACCATATCCCACGAATTTATCATTTACATAGACTGCACTTCGAGATGGCACCACGCGCAATGCAAGGAACGATTTTTGCAGGAGTCTTTCGAGATTTGCAACAATTTCTTTTTTCTCACCAGAAGCAATTTCGACAGTTTTTTCAAATTTCTTATATCCTTCTGCGATAACCTCAATCGCAACGCTGCCCGGTTCAATCGAAATTTCAACTTTACCCTTTCCTGCTTTTTTTCCATTGATAAACACAATTGCTGATGATGGAAATGGTTCAATCGCCAATGTAGCTTTCGTAGAAACTGGTTCGGACTCGCGAACGACAAACGAGCGAACATCGCTTTTGCACAGTTCTACATCGGTATTGTCAACGAGCGCAACACGCCAATAATATTTCCCCGGGACAACTGAGACCTTCAACGAAGGAATTTCTATTAACTCTTTTCTCTCAACCTTGTCAAAAGATGGTTTTTTCGATAATTCAAAACGATACTTCCCTTCAAAGGGAACTTTATTCCAACTAAACAAAATCTCACTTGCCTCCTGCGTTGCTTCCAATACAATATTATGTACTGGTGAAATAAGGCTTATTGTTCCCTCCTGGACTGTGAAACTACGCGGTATGGTATATGTTACTCCTTCCGCCTCTTCGCCTATCAGCGGTCTTACTTTCCAAAAGTATTTACCTGGCAAAAAGCTTTGCACGATGTGAGCAAAATTACCTCGAACTTCTCGTTTAAGTTCTACTTTTGAGAAATCCTCGGTTTTCGAAATGAGCAATTCATACAATGCAATGCCTTCAATTTGTTTCCAGCTTAAAAGAATACCTCTGTTTTTTACTTCCAAATCGCTAAATACTGCATACGCAGCTGGATGAATGAGTTCAGTAGGGGGAACAATTTTCCTTTTTTCTATTACAAATTTCCTCACCTCACTTGCTGCCGCATATTCTGGAATTGGATCAAATTTTGAAATCACTCGCCAAAAATACAAACCGCTCGTTAACGAGTTTACCGTATGTTCTGTGAGTGTTGTCGTTGAAACGATCATTTTATTTTTAAATGCATCATCCTGTGCGATTTCAAGCACATAGTTCGATGCGAGATCGTTTTTGCTCCAACGAAAACGAATAAAAGGTGAATCGCCAACAAAACTATACTTCTCTCCTTCATGGGGAGCAAACAACATAACAGGCTGCTCTTTTAAAACGCTAAATTTTCGCACCTCGCTGTAATCTATAGCTTTCGTCGTTTTATCTTCAGCAGAAATTCTCCAAAAATATTCTCCTGAAGGGAGTTTTTCGTTAATGACTCGATCTTTTACATTTATTCGTTTAATGATTGTTGAAAATAATCGGTCAGCGGATAATTCAAAAAATATTACCCGATTTTCACCTTCCACATCCCACTCAAAGGGGATTACATGCCAATTCGCTCTCGTAATAAAATACTTATTGTGCTCTGGCGTAAGGAGCCGAAGCGTAACATTTTTTACCTGCACTTTCTTTTCATCGGGCACCAGCACAGCCGACTGATTTACTGTAATTAACTTTTCTTCTTCCCCTGCTTTTATTATTGCTGTTCCTTTTGCTACAGTAAGTGCGATATCCTCTTTCTCTGTTTGAGCAAGTTTCACATCGCTTTTTTCTACTGAAACGGTCGTCCCACCTGCAACGATGTTCACTGCAGGCATATCTTCAGTTACCACACCTGATCTTCGCGCCATCATCGAACCCTGCGCAAAATTAATATTTATTGCTCCCTCCATCTTTGCCAGCACAATCATGCTGTTTTCATCGAGCTCAATAGTCGTCCCATCGTTAAGCTTAACTACCGCTTCTGAACGTTCCGCAGTTCTTAGTGAATCGTTCACAAATACAGGTGAGTTTTGTTCAATTTCCTCCCATATCACCTGAGTTCCATACTTTCTCTGCGAAAGCCGCTTTTTATAGGTAATGATGCCAATTTGTTCAGCATCGCCAACTTCTATTTTCGCGGTGAAATCCAAATAGAGAAAAAATGAACACGCGGAAATGATGAGCGCGCTTACACCCACCATTAGTGCATCGCTACTCAATGATTTCATACTTTATTTCCTCCTCAGGCACTGCCGCAGGTTTTCCTTTCATCTCAATGCCTAAAAGCGCTCTGAGCTCTTCAAGAGTTTTTGGCGAATGCGGATCGCTCCTTTTTCCGAGCACCGCATAAATCTGCTGCGGCTCACTTTTCCCTTTTACTTTAATTTTTTGCATCGGCTCAACTCGATAAATATCTTTAACCATCTCATACGCATCTTGCGAAATAAGGATATCAGTACCAAACGGTTTGTTCAACGCTTCAATGCGCGATGCGAGATTTACCGTATCACCGATGACAGTATATTCCATTCTTTCTTCTGAACCGATTTGCCCCGCGAGCACCGGACCATAGTTAATGCCACAACCAATGCGGATGATGGGCTTTTTGACACTTCCTCTTCCCCGATTAAAAAGCAAAAGTTCATTTCGCATCATAAGCGCACCGTTGATGGCATTTTCAATATCGTTCCCGTATGAAACAGGCGCACCCCATACTGCCATAATTGCATCGCCAATAAATTTATCCACAACTCCACCGGTGTTATTCACACATGCAACCATCCGCGTGAAATACTCGTTTAAAAACTCAACTACCTCTTCAGGTTCGAGTTTTTCCGACATTGCGGTAAAAGAGCGAATGTCAGAGAAAAAAACAGCGACATTTTTACGTTCACCGCCAAGCTTTATTTCCCCTTTGAGCACTTGTTCCGCGATTTCTTTGTTTACGAATTTCCCAAATGTCTCTTTTAACTTTTCGCGTTCCTCCAACCCTTTGCCCATCGCAATGAACGATTCGGTGAGCTGACCAATCTCATCAGCCGATGCGGGGATAATGTTAACGCGAAAATTCCCCTGCTCAATTTCTTTTGTTGCCCCTACCAATTTTATAAGCGGCGTGGTGAGAGTTTTTGCAAAAAAATACACAATGAGCACGGCAATGTTCAACACGATGATCATAATCATCAAATTGCGCCGCTGGATTCGATACACTTCTGCCAATGCAACATCTTCGCGAACAGTGGCAATTACCCCCGTGCCGGCAAAGCCAACTTTCTTATATGATCCGAAGTGATATTCACCGTCAACATTCTTATAACGCCTGAACTCGTTTTCTTTGTTGCTCGAAAGCATGAGCTTCACAATTGGCACATTGATAAAATTCCCTTTTGATAAAATTAATTTCCCATCGGAATGCGCAATGAGATCTCCTTCGCTGTTTATCATATACGTTTGAATATAACCCGAGCGAAATGCCTGAAGAAATCGATCCATTTTAAGATATCCAATAAGCGCAGAGATGACTTTCCCATCTTCTTTGATAAATGGCAAGCCAACCGCAAGCACTGGAATGTTAAACTTATCAGATGCATTATAGACTATTGCCTCCTCGCCAAAGGTGCGTCCAAAAAGTGCCGCAGAAGAATGTGCGATTTCCTCCATCATTTTTGGATTCAGCTTGCTTTCAGTAAAAAATGTTTTATTGTATATCGAATTAGTCACTTCAAGCTTCTCGCCCGTTTTCCCAATCACAAGCAACCCTAAGAAATCCTTATCGTTTCTAAAAAACAAATCTAAGAACATATTCTTCTGCACAGGAGATCGAAATTCTTGCATTAGAGTGGTAGCCATAAGGTGCATTTTTTCGGTCATTGCCATAAAATCTGTGCGAACTTTAAGCGCAGCAATTTCTGCAATCTTCAAATTGAGCTCTTCGATGCGAATTTTGGTATCAGTTTTAAAAAAGAACGTTGCAAGAAAAATCATCGTCGACATTGAAACGAGGATGATAAGCGAGATGATCGATATGAGTTTCTCTCTAATCTTCAAACGCTTGAAAAATCCAAACTTATGCGTATCCATAGCTGATCTTTACTCCGTTGGAAAGAAATGAATGTGCAAACGATTGCGAGCTAATTTATTTATCTATCAATTTTGTGTCCCGAAATGCAAATATTTTTTCTTAAAAAAAGCTCATTCATACAAAAAAACGATACAATGAATCTATTTACCTTCCCCAATGCGGCCACAGTGGTCAATAGGAAGGCTATTGAGCATTATTTTACGTTTTGCACAAAATATACTTGCATCCGTTAAAGCATTCTCTTTAATTCGAGTCTATTACAAAATATCAGAGGAAGCGAACCAAATGATTTTTGCTATTGGAATCGATATTGTACATCTTTATCGCATTGAACAAATGTATCACAACTACGGCGAACGATTTTTAAAGCGTATTCTTTCTCCCCAAGAAATTGCGCGCATGCCCCAAAAAAGGCAAATCGAATACATTGGCGGACGTTTTGCCATTAAAGAAGCGATCATCAAAGCAATTAATTGTACTACCTCATTCGCTGAGATTGAAATTCTTAACGATGCATCAGGGAAACCATATGTTGCAACTGCAAAAGAGATTCTTCTCAAAGCAGGTATTAATTATGGGCAATTACACGTTAGCATCAGCCACGATGGCGATATTGCGATTGGTTTTGCGATAATTGAAAAAATATCGCCCCAACAGTTATATTAATCGCAAATGCGCGGTTGGATGCGCCGCACACAGCTCTTTCACTTCTCCTTTGACGCGAACAAGTACGTTATCATCTGCCATATTGTCAATGATATCGCAAATGAGATGTCCAATTTGCTTAAATTCATCCGCACAAAAACCTCGCGTAGTAAGCGCGGGACTTCCCAAGCGAATGCCGCTTGTAACCATCGGCGATTTATCGTCAAAGGGAACTCCGTTTTTGTTACAGGTAATTCCCGCTTCGTCTAAACGATTTGCCACATCGCGCCCTGTCAGATTTTTATTTCGCAAATCAATAAGCAACAGATGATTATCGGTCCCTCCCGATACGAGCTGTAATCCTCTCGAAAGGAGAACTTCTGCCAGTGCCTGCGCGTTTTCAATGACGCGCTGAGAGTAACTCTTAAAATCATCGCGCAAAGCCTCTCCAAACGCGACTGCTTTTGCCGCAATTGTATGCATAAGAGGGCCTCCCTGAATTCCCGGAAAGATGAATTTGTTCATTTCCGCTTCGCGCTCCTTTGAGGTCAATATTACCCCACCGCGCGGACCACGCAGCGTTTTATGCGTGGTGAACGTGATATAATCCGCAATGCCAACAGGGGATGGGTGATGCCCAGTTGCTACCAAACCCGCAATATGAGCAATATCGGCAAGCAGCACCGCGTTTGCAGCATCGGCAATTTCGCGAAATTTTGCAAAATCGATGATGCGCGGATACGCCGAAGCTCCCACGATGATGAGTTTCGGCTTGTGCTCTTTCGCAAGCCGGTATGCTTCATCGTAATCGATGCGATGGGTATCCTTTGTGACGCCATACGAAACGACTCGATAGGTAATGCCCGAAAAATTTACTGGCGATCCATGGGTTAGATGACCTCCATGTGCAAGGTTCATTCCCATCAAGGTATCTCCTGGTTTAAGCACAGCAAGCTCAACGGCCATATTTGCTTGTGCACCGCTATGCGGTTGCACGTTCGCAGCTTCTGCCCCAAAAAGTTTTTTCACTCGTTCAATTGCAAGAGCTTCTGCCACATCTACAAATTGGCATCCGTTGTAATACCGTTTCCCGGGATACCCTTCTGCATATTTATTGGTCATCGTACACGCCGAAGCTTCAAGTACCGCCTTGGATACATAATTTTCCGATGCAATTAAGATAAGCGTTTCTTCCTGTCGCCGATTTTCATCTTGAATCGCTCCGAAAACTTCGGGATCCGTTTTCTGCAACATCGAATCTGCAATGGACATATTGCATTACTCCTTTTATTTGATTTTTTCGTGCCATCTTACCTTTTTTCACGCTGTGTCAAGATAAAAACTCGATGTTGCTCACTTCTCCCCTTTTGCGAGCGTTCTACAAAAAACTCCTCACCGCTGAGCGGATCGTGCCCGCTCCAATAAATGACCGATGACAACGTCATCGGCAAGGGAATAAACGCCTGCACTTGCTGCGGCATAAAATGAAAGATGTCCCATATCGTTTTTCGCATGGCCTTCATTTCTTCCATTCCACAACCTGGATGGCACGACATAAGATACGGAAGCAAATAACGCCGGATACCGGCCTTTTTGGTAATTGCAAAAAATTTCGCAGCAAACTCATCGAGCGGGAAAAGATGCGATTTGCGCATCGCGCGAAGCACTGAATCATTTGTATGTTCTGGAGCTATCTTTAGTTGTCCCCCCACATGATTTCTGACAAATGTTTCTATTACCGATTCGTCTGTTTTCGCAAAAAGATCGAATCGGACTCCCGATCCAATGGTGACGTGTTTTACACTTCGCATGGTAGCAGCGTTTCCCAAAAGAGTTACCCATCGAGGGATGTCCCTTTCTAAATTTGCACACAACGAAGGGAAAAGGCAGCTTTCGCGATTGCATTGCCATTGCACTTTGCAATTATACCCATACATGTCCGCAGATGGCCCGCCAATGTCGGTGATATGTCCGCAAAAGTAAGGCTTTGATCTTATTTTTTCAATTTCTTCAAAAATTGAATCCTCGCTGCGCGAGATAATTCTTTTCCCATGATGAAGCGAAAGCGAGCAGAAAGAACATCCCGAAACACATCCTCTGTGCGAAATTATTGAACATCGAATCATTTCAAATGCGGGAATGCGCGCCTTCCCATAAGAAGGATGGATTTCCCGCGTAAAAGGGAGCCGATGGAGATTCTCGAGATCATTTTTACTCACGATCCACGGGGGATTGTGCAAAATAAAACGATTACCCGTTGGCTGCGCAAGGGGTTTGTCGAGATGTTGGTACAAATATCGATACATTTTGGCAAATGCGTTTTTATTCGAAAGAACCTCTTCTTCCGGCGGTAAAAGAAAAAAACCATCTGGCAACACCGGCGTAATTTCAACAGTACCGCGAATTCTTTTTGGAGTTTCCTCCCAGCAGCCATTTGCCATTCGATGTGCAATTTCCACAATTGCTCCTTCCCCCATGCCATAGACGATAATATCTGCCCGCGAATCGAGAAGAATTGAACGGCGAACAGCGTTATCCCAAAAATCGTAATGAGCAAGCCGCCTCATGCTCGCTTCGATCCCACCAAGCACGATTGGAACATCCTTGTACATCGATTTTACCAAGTTTGAATATACGATGACCGCGCGCTGTGGGCGTTTTCCGGCAATACCTTCTGGAGAATATGGATCGTCGTTGCGAACCTTTTTAAATGCGGTAAAGCGCGCAAGCATTGAATCGACATTTCCCGAGGTAATGCCAAAAAAAAGCCGCGGCTTGCCAAATATTGTGATGGAAGCCGGATTTTTCCAATCAGGCTGGGCAATTACCCCCACCGTAAAACCTTCATTTATAAGCGTCCGCGCAACCACCGCAGCCCCAAACGCAGGATGATCGACAAAGGCATCGCCGGTAATGATAACCACATCAACTTCCCGCCATCCCAACGAACGCATTTCGTCCGCAGTGATTGGAATGTGCAAAGGCTTCTTCATACTGCACCATTCAAATATGGTAAGTGGCGCTTACTAACTGGGGATTGCCTTTAAGAAAAAAATTCCCGAAGCATTCGTGATTATTTCCCACACTGAGCGACTTAAAAAGGGCTTTTTCCACTATCGCAACTTTCCCAATCGCGTTAATGTGATTTTGCGTTCACAAAAATTTCAATAATCGCACGAGAATTTTTTTCGTCGATGCAACCAATTGCAACACTCCCACCATCCCATTGGATGCATTGCGACTGCTAACACCAACATCGCGAAAAGAATCGCCAAAAGGAAATTTTGGTAGGTTAACTTTTCATTACTCTCTGCAATATCGCGCTCAAATCCTCAATGCGATACGGTTTCATCAAAATCCCCTTAAATCCATAGCTTGCAAAATCCGACATCACTGGATCGTTCGAATAACCGCTTGAGACGAGAGCTTTCAAGTTTGGGTCAATTTCTCTAAGTTTCATGATGCATTCCTTGCCCCCCATCCCACCCGGAACGGTAAGATCCATAATAACCACATCAAACCCTTTCCCTTCAGATTTTGCTTTCAAAAATTTTGCCACAGCATCTTCGCCATTGCGCGCAATGTCAACGCGGTATCCCAACTGGCGTAACATTTTACTCGTAACGTGTAAAATGTTCTCATCATCGTCCATCAAAAGGATATTTCCTTCTCCCTTGAGCGCAATGCCAATATTTGCATTCTCATTCACAACGGAAGAAGAGGAGGCAGGCAGATAGATCGAAAAACACGAGCCTTTCCCCACTTCTGACTCAACGTCAATCATCCCATCGTGCCGCGCGATAACCGAATACGCGATGGCCAATCCAAGACCGCTTCCTTTTTCCTTCGTAGTAAAATATGGATCGAAAATTTTCGGCAAGATATCCGAAGGGATTCCCACCCCATGATCGATGATTTGTATTTTCACATATCGCCCTGCGGGAAGAATTGATTTCTTTCCATCGCTTTGTTTAAGAATATCGCCCTTGTCCTCTTCTTTCACATAATTTTCTGCAACCACCTTTACCACTCCTCCCTGAGGCATTGCCTGCAATGCATTGATAAGCATGTTGTTAATCACCTGGCTAAATTGCCCCATATCCACATCGATCGGCCACAGATCGCCCGCAATTTCATACTCGCATTTGACATTTGAACCGCGGGTTGAAAAACTGCAAATGTCCTGTAATAGCCCAGAAAGCTGGACTGTCTTTTTTACGGGCGCGCCTCCCTTCGAAAAGGTAAGAAGCTGTTGCGTCAACTCTTTCGCCTGCCGAGCCGCATGTTCGGCATCCTGTAAGAAATTGTACACTTCGCTGGAACTATCAATTTTCATTTTTATGAGCGAAAGGCTTCCCATAATCGACGTAAGGAGGTTATTAAAATCGTGCGCAATGCCACCCGCCAAGGTACCGATGGACTCAAGCTTTTGTGCTTTTCGAAGCTCTTCTTCTAATTTTGCGATTTCAGTGATATCGCGAAAGACCAACACAACCCCATGGATGTTTCCCAATTCATCGCGGATGGGCGCTCCGCTGTCAGCAATCAACCGTTCCGTCCCATCCTTTGCGATGAGCACCGTGTGGTTTGCAAGGCCCACGATGCCACCGCTTTCGATAACTTTTTGCACGGGATTTTCGCAGGGCTTTCGCGTTCGTTCATTAACAATTACAAAAACTTCTTCAAGCGGTTTTCCAAGCGCCTCTGACATCTTCCATCCTGTAAGCTCTTCCGCAACGCGATTTATGAGAACCACCTTTCCCTCTGTATCGGTAGTAATCACGCCATCGCCAATGCTTGCAAGAGTCACTGCCAGGCGCTCCTTTTCACGCGCAAGTTCTTCCCTTGCCTTTCGCCGCTCAGTGATGTCTTCCACAAGACAAAGCACATATTCGCCTTTCCCTTCGCGGTTGTGGAGAAGGGATGCGGTAATGCGAGCCCAAATGACCTCCCCATCTTTTCGCACATACCGTTTCACAATCTGTGCGCGATGAATGAATCCTGTGACAAGATCTTCCATTATCTCTTTTTCTTCTGAAAAATTGTCGGAATAGGTAATATCCCGTACGTTCATTCCTATTAACTGCGCAATGGGATATTTAGTAATTTCTTCAAATGCTTTGTTCGCTTCCACAATCACCCCATCGAGCGATGTCAATATCACCCCCAATGGGGCATTTTCAAAGACCGTACGAAATCGTTCCTCTGATTTTCGCCCCTCTTCCCGATATGCCATAGATTCTGTCAAATCTTCCACAATTCCTATGGCACCGTAAAATTTACCTCCATCAGTAAATATTCCCTTTGTGAGAAATCGCACAGGCGTTTCTTTCTCTGCAGTAATAGAACGATATATGCCCTCATAATACCCTATTTTCCCCTCAAGTGCGAACATCACCTGTTCAAGAACCTTTTTATCCTGAAGGCGTGCGGGCATATTCAAACCCACTAGCGCCTGGCGACTTGAACCAATAATGCTTACAAACTTCTCATTGCAATCGACGATTACGCCATTTTTATCGTAATGGAAAATTCCAACCGGAGCGTGCTGAAAAAGAAGCCGATATCGTTCTTCGCTTGCCACAAGCTCTTCGCGGAGCTGTTTTTCCTTCGTCACATCGCGAACAATCCCCTGAATGCCCTGTACGTTGCCATTCTCATCTTTCCACGCCTGGACGTCAATTATGCAATTCATCACCGTTCCATCTTTTTTTTTAAACGCTACTTCAAAGTTTCGCAAAAAACCCTTTTGTAAAACTTCACGCTCCACAGTCCTCCTGTCAGAGGGATTGCAATAGATATTATCGATCGACATTCCGATCATTTCAGTGCGCGCATAACCAAAAAGCTCAAGCATTGCGTTGTTCACATCGACGAACACGCCATCGAGCGATCGAATAAATATTGGAACGTGCGAATTTTCAAACAGAAGGCGAAATCGCACATCGCTTTCGTACATCTTTCGTAGCGCGAGATATCGAAGATAGAAAATGCCATAGATTACCGCAATGATGGTCAAAATGCTTGCGGCAATTACAATATGTGTTAATATGAGCCTTTTTTGATCACCTAAAACGCCAAAACCCACCACTGGTAACAACAAAAAGCGATGCACCAAATACACCGAAAGGCTCAATATGAGAGCGAGGGAAATGAATGCAATTGCCCACAACCGTTTCACTTGCGTTACGCGAAAAACCATTAAAAAAATCCTATCTATTAAATGAAAGTTTTTTTATTTACATCCAAATGCGCATTCATTACGATAATCGCGCTTTACGTACACAATATAATGTACACAAAAACATGCAAGTTGTCGAGGAAATTATTTCAAAATCGCCAGAAGAAACGTTTGCGATTGGAAAAGCGCTTGGCCTGAAAGCAAAAAGGGGCGATGTATTTGCTCTGGTAGGCGATTTGGGAACGGGAAAAACAATTTTCGCAAAAGGCATCGCGTGCGGGTTAGGAATCGACGACGAAATCACAAGTCCTACATTTACGCTGTTAGAAGTTTACGATGGCAATATTCCATTGTTTCACTTCGACCTATATCGAATAAACGATCCGCGGGAACTCGACAACCTATATTTCGAGGAATTCTGGGAAGGCGATGGCATTTCAATAATCGAATGGGCAGAACGCGCAAAAGCGCGATTACCGCAACATACTGTTTACATTTATTTTGAACATTTGCATGACACTACACGGAGAATTCGCATTGAATACCCTTCTGATTGATACCGCGACGAACATTGAAGTCATTGCAGTAACTACTCCCACGTCGCAGTGCGATTTATCGACGCACGTGAATCTTTCACATTCTGTTACTCTCTTTGAAAGAATTCGCTCTGCGCTTAAAAGAGCCGAAATATCGATTCGCGAAATCAATCTCATCGGTGTGGGTATTGGCCCAGGTTCTTTTACAGGGGTGCGCATTGCGGTAGCATCGGCACGAATGCTCGCCCAGGTACTCAAGGTACCGTTGGTTGGCATTGAAAGCCAATTGATATGGGCACTTGCGTGTGACGTTTCGAATGACGATTATATTCTTGTCGCATTCGATGCAAAAAAGGAACGCGTATTCGGTGCTCTGTATAAAAAAAACCGACTTTCTAATACCTTTGAGATAATCGTCCCACCTGGCGATTACTACCTGCACGAACTGCTCGCGCAACAGTGCATCAAATCACCATTATTGTGCATTGGAGATGGAATTAATCGATTTGAAAAAACAATTAACGAACTTGCCCCACGTGCCATTTTGCACAAAAATTTCATTCCAAGCGGCATTCCCGCTTGTCATTACGCACAGCAACTTTATCTTCATCACCCCGAACGCTATCAACACTTCAAAAACACGCTTCCTTACTATGCGCGAAAATCCGACGCCGAAATTATCTTAGAGCAAAAAAAGAAACAATGCTAACACGCAACGCTACCCAATTTCAAGCGCTGCGAGAAATCCTTCATGAATTGCATCGTGAATCTGTGCAGGGCGGACGCTATCGCCAATAACTTTAAAAGGAATCCCTACCCCATCCAGTTTATCCGCAACATTTCGCACCGAACGCGAACCAACCGCATTGACAACATTATCGAATTGAGCGGATTCGATTTTTCCATTAATTTCATATTTCACCGTCGCATCCTTCACGGAAATTACTCTGGCGTTAGTAATGACATTCACATTCAATCTTTCAATGTTTCCCATAAGCACCCATTTGGTCGATTTTCCCACTCCTTTACCTACTTTGGGAAGCATTTCAAACACGGTGACTTCCTTGGTCCCCTTTGTAATAAGCTCGCGGAGCCGATCGACGCTTTCCGCTTCATAGCGAAAAAGAAAATAGAGCGTCTCTGGAGAAATAGTCCCTTTGAGTGCTAAAAATTCAGCAGTTTCAAGCCCTACGGCTCCACCGCCAATCACTGCAATTTTTTCCCCTAACGGTGGATCGTTTTTCAATACATCCCATGCGCTTATTACTTTTGGATCATCGATCCCTTCAATCGGCGGGATGAGTGGCTCTGCGCCCTCTGCGGCAATGATAAAATCGGGATTCACTTCTTTAATGAGATCGATTGTGACTTCTGTTTCCAAATAAATATCAATATCGTATTTTTCAATCATCGTATCGAAATAGCGAATGAGTTCCAAAATTTCCCCTTTATGGGGCGGAACAGCGGCAATCCATAGTTGTCCGCCAATATCGTTCGATTTTTCATACAGCGATACTTCATGACCCATCTCCGCAGCGGTAATTGCTGCTTGAAGCCCTCCAGGACCAGCGCCGATTACCATCACCTTTTTGGGAGTCGCCGTCTTTTTCACAATCCGTTCGCCTTCGTATCCCGCACGCGGATTTGCAAGGCAAAAGACCGGCTTTGCACTGAAAAGCTGATCGGTACAGCCCTGGGAACATGCAATGCATGGAATAATTTCATCGACGCGACCGCTTTTCGCTTTTTGTGGCCAGTATGGATCTGCAATAAGCACTCTTCCCAAATTCACCATATCGGCGATGCCATCTTTTATTATCTGCTCAGCAAGGTATGGATCTGATATTCTGTTCGATGCAATTACCGGAACGTTTACCGCTTTTTTAATGTTAAGCGCTAAATACGAATACACTCCTCGTGGCAATTCCATTGGTAGTTGGGGAATGCGCGATTCATGCCAACCCCCTGTGACATTAATCAAATCGACCCCTGCCTTTTCATAAACCTTCGCAATTGCTCGCGCGTCTTCATCGGTATTGCTTCCTGGGACAAAATCGTTGCCAGCCATGCGGATAGATATTGGATAATCGGGTCCAAGGCGCTTTCGCATCATTTCGATGATTTCGCGAGGAAAGCGCGTGCGATTTTCAAAGCTTCCCCCATATTCATCCGTGCGCTTATTAGTGAGGGGTGAAAGGAATTGAGTGATAAGATACCCTGCAGATCCAATGATTTCCACCCCATCAAACCCTGCTTCCTTTGCGCGTGCTGCGGCATCGACAAATCCTTGTTGCACTTGTTTAATATCTTCAAGAGTCATTTCGCGAGGCATGGTTTTGCTGTAATTTGAATAGACCGCTGATGGCGCAATTGGGTCTATTCCTCCTAATAATTTTGAATACGAATATGCTCCAGCATGAAAAAGCTGGATCCACGCACATGCACCTTCATCTTTAATCATCTTCGTTAATTCTTTAAAATCATCGATTGCATCATCGCTTCCAATTTGCAATGCTACAGGACCGCTTCCAACAAAATCAAACCCCACAGGACCAACTGTGACAATTCCCGCACCACCACGCGCGCGCTCGCGATAAAAATTGCGATATCTATCGTTTAGCTTTCCATCGAGCGAATACAGAAGCCCCAATGAAGGATATGCGATCCTGTTTTTTACAACAGTCTTGTTAATAGCGATTGGACGAAACAGCATTTCAAACATGGTTTTTGCTCCTTTAAAATTTTTCAAAATTAAATATAAATATATCTCGCATTTTTAAAATAAAACACCAAAACCATTACCCTCTCACTTCAATTCCTTTTCCAACCACATCAGCCATAAATCTTCTAAACTCGCGATCCTCAACATTTAGTAAATCAAACAGTCCAATTTTTTTGTATTGAATCATCCCTTCGGTAAGCGATGCGAGAAATAGCGACATAAGTCGCGGATCGATTCTGCGAAATACGCCTTCTTTTATACCAAGCTCATACGTCTGTGCGGTGATGTCGGCAAGTTCTTTAAATTTCGTTAGGAGTTCCTTGTCAGCCTTTTGAGAATAATCTGATTTATATTCCATGATGATGTTATAATAATCGGGATGTGTGCGGTAAAATTCTACATACGAATCGTAAATTGAAATAAGCTTTTGATTAACCGTTTTGCCTTTTTTTATAGCTTCTTTAAATTTGGTGAGCAATACATCGATCGCTTCATTGCAAATTGTTGTGTATATTTCTCGTTTATTCTTAAAATGAAAATAAATCGCACCGGTAGTAAGATTTGCTTTTTTTGCAATCTCGCGAATTGAAATCCCATTGTACCCGTAACGGAGAAGCAGTCGGCGAGCAGTTTTTAAAATTTTATCCCTATTGTTCTTCCGCATATCAGTTATTTAATATTTAAAATCATAAATTTTCTTACTCAATTTTCGAAATCAACATTGTCAACATAACAGTGTTATGTTTGCTGTCAAGCCTAAATAAAAAACAAAATCTATTATTTTTTTCAATTTTTTAAACCGGTGAGCTTTCCTTATTGCGAAATAACATAAACATTTTTTCCTAAAAACGTCTAATTAATTTGACAACTGGTTGTGCAATCGTTATTAAAATCAATAAGCTGATAAAGTTACGCGCTTTTTATATGTTCTTGCAAAATATAATTTGCCCAAGTTTATTTATTGCCGTAACTTATAAAATCTCCTAATAAAAAACGATGATATGGAAATTTTAAAACTATATCTTTATTAATTTAAATTCCTTTGAACCGCATATTGCTTTATATTTGTGATCATATAAAAATTGAAAAAATATTTTTTTAAAAAAAAGTTGCCAATCTATTTTTTTATATTTATATTTAATTGAACTTTTTAAATTCAATCTAATACGAACATTTTCTTTTATTGGTGATTGTATATTTCACCAATAAAAAGAAGAAATATCTATAACTTTACAAGGAGGTTTTAGAAATGAAAAAAATATTATTCGCAATTGGGTTTGTGCTTGCATGTGGACTGATCGCTTTCGCTGCAAATTATACTGTTAGCGGAATGTCTTTTAATGGAGTCATGGTTGGAACGGGCGATACCGATTGGCTCACCCTTCAAGGCCAAGAAGGAACCAATCCGAACATTTGCCTTACTCACCAACCAGGAGTCGATTTCGATATTGAAATTTACAACGATGGGCAACTCGTATGCCGCAATGATGGGTTAGAAACGTATTCGTGCTGTCGGGCATATACCCCAGGGCGGGTTCAGGTAAAAGTCTGGTCACATTCTGGTAGTGGCAACTACACTGTAACAATAACCCCATAATATACAAACATTTTTTTATCAAATCAAAACTAAGCCACCTTGCCAAAGGTGGCTTTTATTTTAAAAATTCGCTTCCCCATCGTTGAAGTGTTTTTAGCACATTTCCAAAAGCAGTATAACAATATAAGAAAGCGTCATTTTAGCTTCTTCTCAACATTCTTAACAACTTCATTTGCTTCCTTTACTATCCGCTCAATCACCTCTTTTACCGTCGGAGTATCCTTAATGATTCCTGTAATCTGCCCTATTGGTAAAATTCCTTCTACATTATCGCCCGCAATGGTACCCACCTCAAACGCACGAAAGCCAATCGCCATCCGTGCCATTTGAACAGCTGTTTTAGGCCCCGAAAGCATTATTCCAAGAAAAATTTTACCCCATGGTAAGTCGAGCAACTTTGCAATTCTCCGCGAAAGAAACAATGCGCTTAAGGGATTAAGACGGCGTTTCATCAAGCGACGCGCTCCTTTTGTATCAGCCATGCGTGCAGGAAGCCCATCAAATTTATCAGTATAGATGGTATCAAATGCGGTGAGCTCAATGCTAAGTTTTTTTTGCACTTCATGGACGGGGCTTTCAACGGTATTCATAAAACGCGTTCCCATCGAAATCCCTTCTGCACCGAGTGCGAGCGCAGTTACCAAACCCCTTCCATCGGCAAAGCCACCAGCTGCAATCACAGGAATTTCTACTGCATCGACAATTTGTGGAATAAGCGCAAGGGAGGTAACTGCACCACCATGTCCCGCCGCTTCATGCCCTGTTACAATGAGCGCATCGGCACCATCGCGCTGTGCGGCGAGGGCATGCTTAAGAGTTGTCACGGTCGCAATGACCACTCCTCCATACTTATGTACTTCCTTTGCAAGCCAATCGCCCTTGCCAAGGGAATAGTTCACAATAGGTACTTTTTCCTCAATGATTACTTTCGCATTTTTTTCGGAACCTGGAAAATAAAATGTCACATTTGCCGCAAATGGCTTTTTAGTGAGCGCGCGCGTCTTTTGAATATATTCGCGGGTTTGATCGGGACGGAGCACCCCTGTTGCTAAAATCCCGCACCCCCCAGCATTAGAGACTGCCGCAACCAATTCGGGCACGCTTATCCAACTCATCCCCGAAAGGATAATTGGATATTTAATCTTGAGCAATTCTGTTATTCTTGTTTTCATCCTTTAACCTCATTTGTGTTATTTTTATTTTATTTAAAAATTATTCCAACACCATCTCAATCTGGTACAAAAAGAAACAATTTTTCAATATATTCGGGATCTTCTTTTTCCATTATTTCGATGATATGCTTATGCATGCGCTTTTTCATTTCCCCAAATATTCCTCTCTTTTTGTGAAACGTCTTTGCAAATGCAATGGATTCCTTCATAAGCTCTTCCCTATTTGCACATGCTTTGATAATAACGCGTTCTCTCTCAAGCTCTGGGGCGGTAACTCTACGGCCTGTATACTTCCAATCATGAAATGCATGTTGCGGTATCGCTTTGCGCACCCACGCGATCATGCCTGGCAAAAATGGGATCCCTAAATCAACCTCGGGGAAACAAAAAAAGCCACGATCAGCACGCATAAAACGAAAATCGCAGGCGCAGGAAAGGATTGCTCCATTTCCAAAGGCATGTCCATTAATTGCAGCAATTACCGGCATTGGGAAAAGAAGCAGCGTTTTAAACACATCGTTCATCCGATACATAAAATCCTTAATCGATTGGAAATCCTTTGCCTGAAAGCGTTCCATCAACCATTGCACATCAACGCCTTGGCAGAAGTTTTTTTCATCGCTTGAGGTTAGTACCGTTGCATGGATTGAAGTATCGGCAACAATCTCCTCAAGATTTCGCATCATTTCATTCGCGAAATTCAAGTTATTGCGATTTTCGCCCGCTGTCATTGTAAGAATTGCAACGCTTTCATCCTTTGTCCATTCGACAAGTCCCATGCCATCCTCCACTTTTTTATTTAATTTTTTTATATTCGCATTTCGATAACCATTATTTTTTAAATTTGCATTGTGTCAAGTAATCATAAATTTTTACAAAAAAATAAAATCGTGGGATTCCCATCGATTTTATCCGAACAGAAATGCAATTAGTAACGCGGAAAAACTTTTTATAAATTCCTTATAAAAGAAATAATTTCTTCTGCGACGCGTTTTGTAGTATTTGGAGAAAGAATATCGCCTGCAATCACATGCTGCGTTTCTGCCGTTGAATCGGTTATCTCAACAAGTTTTTTCTTCCCAGATGTCGCTTCTTCAAACCGTTGTTTTGCGAGCGAATAATTTATTACTTTATCATTAGGGGAAAGAATCATCAACAATGGCAGCTGAAATTTATGAAAATCAAGCGATTTCACCATTTCGACCAAACCCATCATCGTAACAGTCGCTTCTGTTGGTTGCTTCCAACTCCAATACTTTGCCTGCAATTCGTTCTGCGGTTTCCATGTCCGATATTCGCCAATGAGCAGATGCGCGATTTGTTTTCCCCATGGCCATGTCATGATTCGCGCTTCTTTCCGCGCGGGGTAAAAATTTGGCGAAATCATCACTGCTGCAGCTATATTATCAGTGCGTTGAGTAAGCGCGTACCAAGTCGTAAGCGTTCCTCCCATCGAAGTTGAAATTATAATTAACTTTTCGCCAATGCGCTTTCCAATTTCAATGGCCTCGACCGTATCGGTAAGCCAATCGTTTACCGTCACACCCTTAAGCGCATCGGCCGGGCGACCGTGACCGCGAAGGCGTGTGTAAAACAAATTTGCCTTTAAATTTTTTGCAACGATGTCGCAAACTGGTGCAATTTCTTGGCGCGTAGCGCTAAAGCCATGAAGGTAAATAACCGCAAAAGGGGTTTTATTTTTTTTCGTGGAATTAAACCAAACAATCGTTTTTTCCGCACCAGGAGTAATGTCGGCAAACTTTGCTTCGGATTCCTTGACATAGCTTTCAACATCATCCGGGATCGCAATTGGCGGGATTGTAGTATCCACTTTCACTCGTGGTCCAAGGAAAATGACTAAAAGCAATATTGCAAGGATGATGAGCACTATTTTCTTTTTCATGCAATACCTCCAGACATCGGTGAAAATTCTAATATAAAAAATTAAAACATAAACGATTGGTATAATGAAAGTGATAAATTAGCAAGTATTTTTTAAGGCGGGCAGGATATCGTGATGAATACTTATCAAGCATAGATGAATTTAAACGGGGTAGTGATAGGTATAAGCGTTTCGTCGCTGCGGTAAAAACGCCGCTTTACGCCCTCGGACACGTTTCGAACGCGTTTATCGTTGAAATTCGCTCACCACAAAGCCTCAGTACAATATCTAAGACCACAACCAGCGAACCATGCAACTCCCCACTCGAAGGATGCTCTCGCTCCGTAGCTTGCATCGATCTGCAACTGTTCGCTGATAAAGATCCGCAGTCCCACTTGGTATACGATGTCCGAGCTAATACCGTACGGATCGCCCGAAACAATCTCCGCCATTCCAAAGAGGATATCCGGGATAATGACAAACTGCAGTCCCGCTCCCCACATCAGTTCATTTTTCGTTCCCTGATTTTGCTCATGCGCGATGGTGGCACCGAAATTAACATGCACAATGAAACGTTCCGGATGGGAAGAAAATGCACGGCTTATTGCTATATAGCCAAATTCACTCCACTCTGAAGGCGCAAAGTCATCATTGCCAACGCACCACGGCGAAGAAACGCCAACTGCTCCAGCGATCGCCGGGATAAGCGCGGTTTGATTGATGAATAGACCTTTCAACTGAACAACTGGCCCGTAGATAGCATAATGTCCTTCCTCCCCATGGCGCAAAAAGCCATTGGTAAATCCGACGGTCCATTCGAGATTATCGTTAATTCCGAATGCAAAAAGCATTAGGTTTTGAAATCTATTCTCATCAAGCCGAAGAGAACCTTCCGTCAAAAAAGTATGCTTCGAGGTAACACGTGCGTCATCAGTAATAAATGGGCGAACAGCAAAACCCGCAGAGGGCCCCAATACTACCGTAAATACTACTGCGAATACATATCGAGGGGAAAAGCGCATTTCAACAGCACAGCAATATGCTTCGGACCGCTGAATAGCGAGAAAGACACCGCAAAAAAAATTTTTGATCATTTTCATGCCACCGTTAAATCCTAAGTATAAAAAATCATTCGGGCATTAAGAGCAATATAACAACGCTGAACAAAATTTAAATACTTTTTTTCAACGCGCTACGAAAAAATAAATCGCATAATGCGCACATCTTATCGCAACAAGCGATATAGCAATATGCGTGTACATATAATCGTTTATGTTTTTTCAGATTGAAAAAATCAAAAAGGAGTTGCGTTTTTTTAATTACCTTTTATAGGTTTTTTATTTAATAATTTATAATTCATAAAAACAGCAAGGAGGTTCGTTATGCAAAGAATTTTTCTTATTAGCATTTCTTTTATTAACATTTTTTTTGCTGCATACCAAGTACTCCATGCCACTGGCGCAAGGATTTACATTGAAAGATATGGTTATCAGTTAACGCCAAAAAAAGGGGTAAAAGAGATCGTTGTAACTTTTCAACGTGTTGGCGGCTATGGTGTTGATCGTAACGTATATCAACTTGATAAAAAAGGAACCATTACAAAAGAAATTATTTACTTATATAACTCACATAGTATGACCATAACCTACTTATATGACGAGAGAAATAATGTAATCGAAACAAAAAGCGAATGGCCTAACAGTTCCAATACGGAGATTTTAAGAAGTAAATACGTGTACGACAATAACGGAAACATCCTTGAAGAAACTGCAATACACGGCGATGGCCGATTTGCATGGCACAACAAATATACTTATGATAAAAACAACAACAAAATTACATTTGAGCATACCAATTATGCCGGCGCGAAAAGCATTACAAAATACTTGTATAATAATAATGGCAAACTTGTTGAGGAATATGATAATGATTCGAAACAGACATCATACCAATATGATCAGCAGGGAAGAATGACATTAAAATTCTGCCATACTTACGACAAAAAATTTTCATACCATTACGATAAACTGGGACGCCTTAAGGAAATTCGCGACATGGATCACAAGGGATTTGTGTTTTACAGGTATGTATTTGATTACAACAAAGATGGCGATATTATAAAAATTTCGAGCCGGTTCAAAGAAACCGATGCGGGGAAAACTTTAAGCGGCATTGCAGATTACGCGACCATTGAATATAAGGGAACTTTTCAAAACTGATTTTTTAGGATGTTCCCTTGTGGACACAATATATAGAATAAAACCGCTTTCTCTTTGCTGCAATTGTAAGAATGAAAGTGGTTTTTAGAGGTTCCCATAAACTATAAACTCCCGCGATAATAAAATCATACTCGCTCATTACATAAAAAGCCGCTTCGTAAAACGAAGCGGCTTTTTACGCTTACCCTTGATGTTCATTTTTGTGCAAATGCGGGAAAAGCGGCAAATAGGCTGCAAAACCCCAGTATATGAGTATCATTGTGGCAATAGAACCCAGCATGATTCCCCATTCCTGGATCGTGGGGTTGTATGCGGCAAAACTGCTCCATGGGAAATTGGGAATGCTAAATCCATTCAGCACTACACCTACTTTTGAAAGCACAATCGCAACTACTCCGCTTATCACTGCACCGAATAGATAATTTTCATTTTCCCGGAGCTTTTTCGTGTTCAAAATCACTATTGGCACAATGCAAAGCAAAAGTTCAAGCACAAGCACCCACCATCCATAATATCCTCCCAAAAGATCGACAAATCTTCGATCAGCAAGAGGAACGTATCGCACTGCAGTGGTATACACATCATAAATTCGGAATAGAAAATAAAAAGTAAACATCACACCTGAAATGCGCGCTAATGTCCAAAACGATTCTTTCGGTGCAACTTCTTTCTTCCAGATCCGTTCAACGATTTTCGGTATCATGATCATAAAACATGTACCACCCGCAGTGGCACCGACAATCGCTAAAAAGAAGAATTGATGATGATCTCTCCACCACTGAGGCTTCGCATATAAAACATCCCACATCCCACCGCCAAGCGAACCTTGATGGAAGAAAGACAGAAATGTTCCAACTGCAGCCATAATCCACATCAGCCTGTGGAGGTAATGACCAATGTAATGAAGAACAGGAATCTTATCGAGAAATTTGTGTTTCAATGGAATAGGAATCAGTTCCACACACAAAACGCAGAAATACAATGTGAGGCACCAGACTACTTCGGTGAGCATTGATTGCGGCATCAGATGCGGTCCCCAATTTGGATACGTATATCCAAACCATGCGCGCAGCGGTTGACCAATGTCGAAAACCAACAGCACAAATGTAAATAGATAACACATGAAACCAATAAGCACTGTGGAATTGATGAGAGGCTCAAGTTTATCAACCCGAAAGATGTACAAAAAGAAACCAGTAAAAAATGCGCCGCCTCCTAATGCGACAAACCCCAAATCGCCTATGATCCAAAGGCCCATCGCAAATTTATTGTTCATGTCGGTATATCCAAGACCCCAAAAGAGAATCTGAATACCAAACACGATGAACAAAAACACCAAAGCGCCCAGCACAGCGAGCGCAATCTTAGTGTTTCTCGAAAAACTATTCCATTCGTTTATAATGAATTCTTTCACGGTGCTCACAGCTTTTCTCCTCATTCATACATTCAAGAGTTTTGGAAACCGTTAATAATATCGCGAAGCCATTTTTGGCTTGTAAGATAATATACTTTTGGATTTGGATATTCCTTTATCCGCATTCGCCGCTGGCGCTCGCTTTCAGGATGCAAATCGATAGAATGGAGCATCCGAACCGCACGCGGATCATTTTTTAATCGCGCCTCATATACTGGCGATGATGGATTGTTGAGATCTCCAAACACCATTGCACCGGTAGGACATGCACTTACACACGCAGGCGTATACGTTACTTTGTTGATATCTTTTTCACCACGTGCCAACGCTCTATCGCGCTCGCGTTTCCAAATATGGCTACAAAACGTGCACTTTACTATTGTGCCTCGCGATGCAACAGATACATCGGGATTTAGCCCTTTTTTGAAATCTCCTTCATAGCATGGTTTCCACCAGTTAAATACTCGTGCCTCATAAGGACACGCCGCCTGGCAATAACGGCATCCAATGCATCGCGACCAAACCTGGCTTACCACCCCATCATCCCCCACATCGGTTGCCACAACCGGGCATACTGAGACGCATGGTGGATGTGGATTCTGCGGATCGTTTCCTGAACACTGCATGCACATCTTTGGAACATACGCGACATGCACCTCGCCATAGCTTTTGTCGCGCTGATAATCATTGGTAACTTTTATTAACTCCAAGAAGGTAACCCTTTTTGGAATATCGGAATCATCCTCAAAGATTGGCATATTGTTTTCCTGCATGCACGCCACCTGGCAAGCACCACATCCGGTACATTTATCTAAATCGATTGACATTCCCCATCGTACAGTCATCATGGCAACAACTCCTTAGCTCAAGTTTACTCTGGTAAACCACCAGTCGGCCACACCGGATTCAGAATCGATTTCGGCCGCCATTATTTCAAGAGGATTTATTCCTTTACCACTTCCATACTTGGTATAGTCGCGATGCCCAAATCCCAATGCAATGGCAATCGTGTTGAGAGGAACTGTTTTCGTCAGATGCACCTTTACTCTTCCAGTTTTTCCTCTTGGTGATTTAATCCTTATTGTAGAATTTTCTCCCACCCCATGCGCAGCAGCAGTTTCGGGATTCATCAACGCGCGCATGCGTTCAAAGGCATAGTCTTCTTGCCCAATTCCTTTTAACACGTACGGAAATGCTAAACCGCTTCCATTACCAACAAGAGGAATTTCATACGGAACGAGAGAAAGCGGCATTGCACTTTCCATTTTCTTTTTTATCGATTCAATCCCGCTGCGAAGCACATCGATATTGAGCACAAAATTCGCAATCGATCTTTTTTCAAAACTTATGAGGTTAGCAATGTCTGAATGCGCATCCCAGGGAAATGACTGCGCAATTCCTTCGACCGCTTTTGCAATTCGCAGCACAATCTCTGAGGGATGTTTTGCCGCAAAGCGTGCCCGCACTGCTGCGTTTCCGCGCACGGTTTGCGATTCAAGAATTGTACACGCAGGAAGTATATAATCCGCGCACGCAGCCGTTTCGGTTCTCAACGCCGTTATTGCGATAACCATGGGAATTTCTTTCAATTTATTCACAAAATCATTCCCAAAGACGCTGCGGTGCACAGGATTTGCACCGTTTATAATAAGCAACTCAACTTTTTCACCATTCTTGATAAAATCATCTAACCCCTTTGATTTCTGCGTTGCCTGAATGCCAGCGCGTGCAATTGCATCTTGCGCAACTGCTCCCATTCGATTATTTATCGCTCGAATATAAACTCCGCCGGGAACACCCAACCTACCCGTAAGTTTGTTGAGGCATTGGACTGCTAAAATTTCAGCAATTGATGAAGATACCATTTTGCCGCCCCGCCCTGCTACCGCAACAGCACGCGAAGCATTTGCAAATTCGCGCGAAATTTCATCTATCTTTTCAACCGGCACACCGGTTATTTCAGAAACTTTATCAGGTGCAAAATCGTTTAGGCCGTTCCACCTTGCCAGTTCGGGCAAATTCCCACCTTTTCCATAATTCATAATAAGTTTATAAGCTATTCCTAATGCGAGAAATATTTCTGTTCCCGGTTTAACTGGAATCCACTTCGTTGCAAGCGATGCGGTCCGCGTGGCAAGTGAATCTATCTGAACAATCGTGGTATTGTTTGCCTTCCACATGTTGAGCAACCGGTGCATGCGCGCGTGATTTCCCCATCCTTCAAAAAGCCGTGCTCCAAAGCTAAGCACATAATTCGAATTTTCAAAATCGTAATCGATGGTACCGTTAACATTTTGTGAGACGCGAACTGCCACAGAAGACAATTCATCAAATGTCGGTTCACAATAGAGATGGCCTGTTCCAATTGCTCCACAAAATCGTTCCCACACCGCGCGCGTGACGGGACAATTAGATCCATCAATCGCTGCAATCATATTCGCCTTATTTTGTATTCGCAGCCATTTAATTTTATTCGCAATATCTAAAATCGCTTCATCCCACTCAATCGGCGCAAAACGCCCTGATCCCTTTTCGCCGACTCTTTTTAATGGACGCTGAATTCGTTCGGGATGATAGAGAAGCTGTATTAAGGTTTGGCAGACAGAACACCCTGCATTTGCTGTTTCAATCTTTACCGCACGTTCGCCAATTAGGCGTACAGAGATATCTGTCCCGCATGTAGGGCATACGCTCGGCCGAAACTTTTCTTCCCCTCCTTCAGGACGATATTGGTCTTGAGTCCATTCAACAAGCCATTGCAATGCATCAAACGGTGCAAATGACACGGTTGTACCAACTAAACCTCCCGCCACTGCACCACCGGCAATTTTAAATAAATCTCTGCGTTCAATCTTTTTCATTGGTTCGATTACCTCACCTTCATTAGTCGCTTCGTTAATCGTGACATACCATGCACTTATTGCTTATGCGAAGTGCTGTATGGCAATCCATGCATTGCCCCATGGGCATTTTTCCTCTTGTTCTGCTTACATTTGCAGTGGTCATGGCGTTTTTCTTATCGCCATGGCATGAACTGCATCGCGCTTCCTTGGTGTTTTTCATCACGGCAATATGGCTAAAATACACCAAATCCGGCTGCCTCGCATACGCCCCCCATGGTCGATCCGAATCCTTGAATCCCTTAAACATCGCTTTCTCCGCTGCAGTATTTCCATTATGGCAACTTTTGCATGTGGCAATGTCTGGAATTCCTTTAAACCTTCCATTGGAATAATATCCATGACAATATTCGCAATCACCTGCGCCTAATCTTTTTAAATACTCCCCATGGGATTTGTGATTAAAATGGATTGGTTTTTCTGGATGATTTGACATTGCATAATCGCAGGCTTTGAGAAATACGATGTAGGAAAGAAACGCAAAAATAAAAAAAGGAAGAAAGATTAACACCAGTGTTCGTTTCACAAACGTGCTCCTTACCTTAGTTTATACGCACATGTGAAAAACCGCACAAAGCAAAAATATTTATTTGCGGTTTTTCATATTTTGCGCTAAAGGGAACGCTCTTACGGTACCCGCGAAGTTCCCTTTTTTGTAATTACTCTCTGAAGAGTTCCAATACAACGCACTCATATTATTTCCCCACCTTATTTGGCGGGGGAATTTTCAGCACGATCATTGCAAAGCGAAAAACACTGACATTGCGCATGTTTTATTTCATTAATACTTTTCAGAAACTGCGCCTGTACTGTCAATAAAAAAACCAAAAAAATACCGCAAAGAGTATTCTTTGCGGTATTCCTCTTCCATAATAAAAATTTACTAACTATTATACAATTTTCATGCTTGAAATCCGCCTATCGCCTTCCACCACGTGCACTGCGCAGGCGATGCACGGATCAAATGAACGAACAACTCTCGCTGCCTCGATCGGATTGTTCACATCGGAAATTGGAGTTCCAATCAGTGCCTGTTCCACTGGACCTCGAACACCACGATCATCGCGCGGGCCGCAAAACCACGTTGTAGGCACTACAGCTTGATAATTCTCAATTTTCTTATTCCGGATCACAATCCAATGACCTAACGCACCTCGCGGTGCCTCAACAAGACCTTCCCCTTCACTTGAATCGGGAATTTCATAGGAATTTCGCGGTGAACGATCCACTTCGAGTTGATCAAGCCATTCGTGAAGCTTTCGGCATATGATTTTCGACTCAATCGCTCTACACGCATGACGTCCTAAGGCAGAGAAAACAGCATCAATCCCTACATTAAGTTGCTTAAGCACCGCATCGACTTCGCTTTTTACCGTTTGATTTCCAGAAAGATAGCTTACGACCACACGCGCAAGTGGCCCCACTTCCATCGGTTCATCCTTATATCGTGGAGCTTTAAGCCACGTGTATGCTCCCCCCTTCACTGGATTTGGTTCAGTTTCCCCACGAAGTGGGTGAAGATTCGACCCGGATGAATATCGCGAATATCGCACCTGCTCGCGAATGAGTTGCGTGTTGAGCGCTTCAACTGTTCGACCACCAATGGTTGAGCCCCGATTCATCACAAAATTAGTTAATGAATCATCATCCTCAAAGAGCCCATACGATAGAAAATTCGCAAATTTGCCAACATTGAAATACGTGCGATACGCCTGTGCGACTGCAAGGACATCCTGTACATACACTTCATTGACAAATTTCTCAACTTCTTTCAACGCCTTTTTAAATTCACGTATTTTCGCAGAAGTGGGCACCTCAGTTACTCCACCTGGCACAAGGCCAATCACATGCGGTACTCTCCCGCCAAAAATTGCAACCATCCGATGAGCTTTCATTCGAATGTCAAATGCCTGCAAATAATGCCGAATCGCTGCCCAATTCAAATTTTTATCTTTGATATAAAAATCTCCTTCATATCGTGGCAAAAAAGGCCCTGCAGCGGTTATTGCATCGTTCCGCCCACCTTTTAGTTTAATTTCCTGTTTTACCCAATCGCGTACCGATAACAGTTTATCATCGCTCCCGTTGTACTCAAGGATAGAAGCAATATCGACATAATCGAGCGCGCAAAGATGATAAAAATGAATGATGTGCGATTGCAAATAGTTTGACGCGAGCAATATGTTGCGCAATAGCCGACCATTTTTGTTTGGACGAATCCCAAAAGCGCTATCTAGGCATTTGCTCGACGCGAGTCCATGCTCAACAGGGCACACCCCACATATTCGCTGGGTAATTTGATTCGCATCGACAGGATTTCTCCCTTTGAGAATTTTTTCAAATCCGCGAAACATATCGCCTTTTGACCAGGCTTCTATAACCCGCCCATTTTGAACTTCAAGTTCAATGGAAAGATGTCCTTCAATGCGAGTGATTGGATCAATATATACTTTAGCCATTGATTATGCCTCCTTTTCGTAAAGTAAGTACCGCTTCGCGTATTTCAGGGTTCTCAATGCGCTGGATCTCTTCTAAACTTGCCGTCAGATGCTTGTAGATGCCACGATTTCCATAATCAGGGAACGGCTTTTCGGTGCATCCAATGCATCCCGATCCAGATCCAGTGCACGTGTTGATGCCAAGCCACTTACGCCGTGGAATATCGCAGTTGGTATCCATGCCAAGGCATCCGAGTTTATACAAACATCCCGGCTCACCCCATTTCTGCGCAAATACACCGCGCCGATATGCCGCAAGGTGTTCGCACTGTTCGTGAACAGTTTTATTAAAATACATCTTCGGCCTTCTGAACTCATCGAGCTCGGGCATTCCTTTAAGCAATAAATGCATGATGGTTCCTACCATCCAATCGGGATGCGGTGGACATCCAGGGATATTGATAATTTTGCGCGTATCAGAAACAATATCGGTTACTGCTTTTGCGCCAGTTGGATTATCTCCCGTTGCGCGTATCTGGGCTGCCGGAATGCCGCCGAATGCAGCGCAACTGCCTACTGCTAATATCGCTGCTGCCCCATTAGCTAAATCCAAAACCCATTTCCTTATGCCCACGTGATGCCCATCGATAATTCCGAGCGTACAGTAATTCTCGTGCTTAGTGGGGATAGAACCTTCTACAATAAGCACATAACCCGTGCGCCGTTTCTTTACAGCTTCATCGATTACCTTAATTGCAACATGGCCAGTGGCGCCCATCACCGTCTGGTGGAAATTCAGGCTAATATGTTGTGTTACCACTGTGGCGATATCAGGATTAACAGTATTAAGAAGCGAAACAGAACATCCCGAACAAGATTGTGCCTGTAACCATATTACGGATGTGCGCTCAGCTGCACGTTCTAATGCGCGTTTGCATCCCTGTAACATCACGCTTGGGAAAGCGAGCGCAGCTGTTGTTCCACCCATTATTTTCAAAAACTCTCGTCTTGATAGTGGCATGTGTTAACCTCCCAGAAAATTTGCAAAAAATATTATACGAAAATCACTTTAATTCAACCACACAACATTGTTTTGTGCGTTTTTGAATCAATAGTTTGCATCCAATTTTTTTCAACGCTTCATTTGCTATATCGATAATACAACTGGCAGCAACATCGATCGCACGCCGAACTGATTCGCTGAGAGAAATTTCCATACTTCCAATGTCCTCTGGCACAATCCCCACAATTTCAACATCGGTATCTTCACCTAGCATTCGAAGCGTCCGAAAAACATCTAGAATTCCCACTTCGTGGAGCGAAAACCCTCTTGGTTTTTCGATAAGTTCATCTATTTTGCAGCGATACACGCTTCCAGGCCGATCGCCAATTTTTAGCGCATCGACGATTATTACTTTTTTTCTTGCTTTTAAGAATGAAAGGAGACCAAAACCGCTGGTACCACCATCCAGAAGTTCAACCTCTTTTGGAAATTCGTACTGGTTTGCGAGCTCTTCGATCACGCGAACACCAACACCTTCATCTTTCATGAGAATGTTCCCTACTCCTACCACAAGAACTGGAGCGGTATATTCTGCCATTTCACCATTCATGCAGCCTTTTCCTTAATTCGATTAATATTGATGGCACTGCTGGCACTGCGTTGGACCCTGTGAAGCTTTCATGTGACAATCAACACAGAAATTATGCATAAGATCGCGCCCTTTGTCGCCCTTATGGCACGCCGCGCACTGCTTAATGCGGTCATCGTTTTTTTCCTTGTGATGGCATTGCACGCATTTAATGCCCTGTGCCTCATGCTTTTCGTGCGACATTTTCACAGAGGGCACAAAGTTGTTCGTCTTATGGACTCCCGCTGCGATATCCTTTTCGTTAATTGCTGAATTAACATCGGTAATGGTGACCACATCTGTGGGACTGCTTCCTCCCGCATCGTTGCATTGAGAGAAAGCAAATGCACATGCGACAAATAACAACAAAACTCCCATACCCATCTTTTCGGTATCTCGCATATCCATACCTCTTCAATCGTTTAAAAATTTTTATTATGCTAATTCGAAAAACTTCAAAAACAAGTGGCGCGATAGAAATGCAAAAAATCAACTCATTTTATTTTGGGCATAAAAAAAAATAAAACTCAGTAGCAATTATATTAATTTCGTGCTACTAAAATTTATCAGGACTCATCCCCGCAATGAAAGAGTATGAACGATCAATTATATGGATCTTCTTCGCAAACGCAGTAAGAACAATGAAATTTTTTGCGAATGCGGTGCGCAAGAAATCATTTTTATGCTGATGATTGCATCTTCGCAGCTTCTTCTTCCATTTGTTTATCGAGCTTTGCCACTTCGCTTCCAAAAAACAGCGCTACAACTACTATGATAATACCGCACGGCACCCAAAAACCCAGCGAAACTCCCAACGCATGAGTGATGCCAATCATGACCGCCAATGTTCCTGCAAAATATTGCCCTACGCCAGCACCTACCGAATCCGTTAAGTTAAATATTGAAAAGATGGCGCCGCGATCTTCAGGCCTGTTGACGCTAATTAACATGCTGCGGATGTTTGCACCGGTAAACGATACCCACATCGCCCCAAAAAATCCAGCGATGGATACCAGCACGAAATCGCGCGGGATGAAGTAAAGAATGCTAATGGTAAGAAATGCCCCAGTGATTGTTGAGATGCCCGAAAAAAGCGGTTGATAGGAAGGCTTCTTCATAAAAAGCTTCCCACCAATTGCGCCTCCAATGACGCTGCCCAATGCAGAACCAGCACCGAGAATGCCAAATATAGTTGTGGCTGTGTTTTTATCGAACCCCTTTTCGGTTTCTAAAAATTTAATGAGCAGAAAAAGCGCACCCCACGGCAAGTTGCCAGCCAACCCTTGAATAAACAAAAGCAAGTTTGTTTTTATTTTCGCCAATCGAACGTAATCGCGGACGCGAATAATTCCCTTGTATCGCAAACCGCGCGCAATCAATTCCTTTAATGCATCTTCAGATGCGCCTTTTGGAATCTCAGGCGAAATAAAATAAAACAATGCAATGAAAACAAAATTGGGAACCGCAATCAACACAAACGGCAAACGCCACCCCAAACCAGCGCCAACAGAATAGCCTGCAACCATTGCGCCCATCAATCCGCCAAGTCCCCAACAGGTCGTCAAAATTGCCGCTGCAAGCGGCCTTCCTCTTTTATCGAAAATATCGCCAATAAGCGAAAAGACTATGGGGAACGCCGCACCAACTCCAATACCTGTTAAAATGCGAAAAATAAAAAATACGGTAAAGTTTGGTGAAAAATACGTAAGCGCGCAGGGAATCTCAGCGGTAAGTATTGAGAGCGCGAACAATTTTTTTCGATCGACCTTATCGCTCATATAACCCCACACGATGCTCACTACACCGCCGATGATGGTAAAAAATAGCGACATGAGCCCAATATCCGCGGTATTTACGTTAAACTCCCGTTCAATTTCAATTAGCACCGCGCTTACAATGTTGTTGTCAGCAGTTAAAAACAGAATATTAAATGCCATAATCGATATGAGAAAAAATCGCGCACCCATGCTAAATTTTTCTTTCATTTCATGCTCCTTAAAAAAATTTTTTTCTTTAAAATTTAAAATCCATTATTTTTACACACTTTTGAAAACCACTTTCCGCTTTGCTTTATAATACGCCTTTGCGTCGGATAATCGACGTATACGAGTCCAAAGCGCTTCGTGTATCCTTCTGCCCATTCAAAATTGTCCATAAAGCTCCACACGAAATACCCTTTCACATTGCACCCTTCCTGAATTGCCCGATGCAGCGCACGCAAATAGCTTTCCAAAAATTGAATCCGCTTTGTATCGACAACCTCTCCTTTCTCGTTGACCACATCGTTAAACGCAGCGCCATTTTCGGTAATAATCACTGGCGGATTTCCATATTCATCGCGCAGCCACACGCAAAGGCGATATAACCCTTCGGGGAATATTTCCCATCCCATCTCGGTAACATTGTCCGTTTGCGGTTGTACGATGGCAAAGCCAGGAATTGGAATGATGCTTTTTTTAACCACAATTCGCGTGTAATTGTTAATGCCCACAAAATCGAGCGTATTTTGTATCAGCGCAAAATCTTCGTCGCGGATTTCCCAGTTAATTAACCGAAGCTTTTTTTCAATTAGTTGTGGATACCTTCCCTTAAGAAAGGGATCTAAAAACAACCGCTGGGTATACGCTTCGGCAATTTTTGCTGCGCGCGCGTCGGTTTCGCATTGTGGGTACACCGGCGAAAGCGCATTTGCTATGCCTACCACTGCCTGAGAATGAACCGATTTAATTGTACGATACGCTTTCGCATGCGCTAAAAGGAGATTATGAATAGCTTTCGATGCTTTAAAGATGTTTTTTATTCCCGGTGCATGTTCGCCGGTAAAATAACCCAAGGCATAAATGATCATCGGTTCGTTTATGGTCATCCAGTATTTGACTCTATCTTTTAACGAGTGCACTACGACGGAAGCGTATTCTGCAAACGCATCGGAAATAAAACGCTTTGTCCATCCCCCTTTTTTGTGCAATTCAAGCGGCAAATCCCAATGGTGCAACATTGCAAAAGGCTCAATTTTATTTTTTAGAAGTTCATCAACCAATCGATTATAAAAATCGAGCCCTTTGGGATTTACTCTCCCTGTTCCTTCAGGAAGCACACGGGGCCATGAAATTGAAAATCGGTAAGCATTGCACCCAAGCGTTTTGATAATCTTTACATCGTCTTTATATCGATGGTAGTGATCGCACGCGACATCTCCCGTGTGGTTGTGTTTTATTTTTCCAGGTTGGTGGGTAAACTCGTCCCATATCGAGAGGACTTTCCCATCTTCATTCCAGGCGCCTTCGATTTGATATGCTGACGCGGCAGTACCCCACCAGAAATTCTTTGGGAACGCATACATGGCACAATACCCCCAGCTGATTTACTTTTCGCATAAAAATTTTAATTCTATTTATTTATACATCTTTACTTTTACTACCGCTCTTTTCCCACAACTATGCGCTTGCTAAAAATTTCTTTTTTATTTGCAATCGCTTCTCTTTATATGACAACCAGCTTTCATTTCTATGTTAAATTGATTACGCTATTTCATATGGCGATCTCATTAATATTTAAAAATTTATTAAATTATAAAGTATTGTCATCTCTTTTTTGTCAAGCGATTTCTCGGCGTAATGGTTGAAAAGATTTAATATTTATCAATATACGAATCAATATACGAGATTCCCCACTCCCGCCATACTATTTTAACATCATATAAATGGCTTGTGCGCGAATTCTGATTTAAACTTCAAAAATCGCGCAATGCTTCGCATAAATATATAAATTTTTTGCATTTACCGATTTGCGCGGTTGACATTTCATGTTTTAAATATTATAATTTAATTATTAAAGAAATTTAATTCAATATAGCAAAACAATAAGAAAAACAGTTAGAAAAATAATTAAACATGAGGTGTAAAAATGAAGTCCTTTTTTAAACGAAAGCGATATTACCTCTACATGTCTTTATTTTTTTTGTTTTTTGTAGTAGAAGGTGACACTGCACACGTCTACATAAGTATTGGTTCATTTATTGTCGAAGGCAATGCCGAGCGGTTTGTTGAGCGATTAGAAAAAGCAGGATTTAAAACTTTCACTGAAAAAGTGGTAGTAAAAAACAAAGAATTTACCCGCGTCACCTTGCTCAAAGATTACGGCACATACCGAAACGCGAGAAGAGCAATTCCCAAATTAATGCGCAACCCAATCATTCGCCAGTCGGGTCTTAAACGCCCATGGATTCGCCCAGGCGATCCACAACAATTGAGCAGAACCAAAATTTCTCCCTCAAAAAAACTCGAACCGATTTTTATCAAACCTGAAAACTACTCTAAAGAAGAAAAAATCATCGAAGCAAAAACTGCTCAAGGACATACCATAATTAATGTCGGAAATGCAGGTGTATCCACCTATACCGATTCGTACGACCATCTCCCTTTGGGGATTGTACAAGTTATTCCTGGTTATGGCAGTTCAATAGGCCCAAAAGGGCCAATTATCGTTTTCTTCAATGACCGTGTTTACCTACCTTCGATATCCGAAAACTTCATCGTTGAAGAAAACAATGTGGTAAAACCAGGGACGATAACAATTGTACCAAACTCAAACGGGATGGCAATTATTACTTATATACCAAAAAAGGAATTTGAAAAAGATTCCCAGATAAACGTTCTCATCAAAAACGGCCTTCAAGATGACGGCGGAAATGCCATGAACTCTGATTATGAATTTTCAGTACATGCAACTCTTTCCAGTGAAGGCAATTTCTTAGAAAACGGAGGATTCGAGAAAGAAAATGTGGGCATCATTTTCCAGGGCGATGGAGGTTTGTACTCATCAAACAACGTGATAAACGCGCCCGAAGGCACTACCATGGCTGCTTTATCGACAGGTAATATATTAACCGGCAACAGTGCGCTCATGAATACCACAAGCCTTCTCATCTGTGGACCAATCGACGGAACTATCAAAGAAATTTCTTTTAAGTACAATCTCGTTTCTGCAGAATTTAATGTGTATGTCGGTTCAATTTTTGACGACAGTGCCCTTCTTATGGTAAGCGGCTTGGAAACAAGCAAGGTGTATATGATTACCTCCATCAACATTGCAGGTTATCAGACGAACTCTCTTCCTTTCAATGCAATACAAGGTTTTCCCGACAGTGATGTACATAACGGGATAACGGGCTGGAAGGATTTCACAATTAAGGATATCAACATCAAAGGGCCGTCCACACTCTCATTTATTTTATCGGATGTTGGCGATGCTGCCTACTCTTCGATACTCTTTATCGATGATGTAAAAATAAAAGTCGAAAAGGGACAAAAAAATGAAAAGACGAAGTAAAATATTGTGAGGAATAATTATTCATAATTATTCAATTATGAAAGTAAAATCAAATTACAAAAGGGGGTCGTTGCAGAAAAATTTGAACAATTTATGATGAGAGCGTCTCGTGTTTTCAGCTTAATCTTTATGCTGTGGTTTATCTCTTAGATGCAGATAGAGCAGGAGTGGAAGTTTTCACTGACAACAAGGTACCCCTATACTCTTTAGCAAATTCAAAGGTATTGCGTAAGTTCAATCAACTTTTCTTGGCACAAATGCAGAAAATTGAATCAGAACAGCGATCGAGCGACTTGATTTCATCAATCTTACCAATAAGTTTTCTTTTTGGTTCGATATTCTCATTCCTTATGTTTGGCATTATGCTCGCGATTTTGCGCATGGAAAAAAAATTCAGTAAAAAAGATTTAATACTGACGGCAAAGGAGAATTTTTTCAATTAAGTTTCAAGACTGCTCAGCACAGGGAAATATCACATCAAATCTAACATACCATAAATCCGTCTTTCATGTATTACCCCTTCTTCCCCGCTATCAACCGCACCTGCGCTGCAAGATTCATCAGGTATGCGTTGCGTTCCTGAAAAATGGTTCCCTTCTCGTCATATTCCCGGCGCGCAATAAGTTCCACCGCTTTGTCCACATCGCCATTGGTCTCATCCAGCGCTGTTTCTATCATCTTTCTGTATGTGACCGTTGCGCGTAGTGAGTCTTCGAAGAATCGCCTGGCATCATCATCGGTAAAAATCCAGGCATGCGCCATGCAAACGATTTTCGGCTCAAGCGCCGCAAGCTGTTCGATCGTCTTTACATAGTCATCATACGAAGAGAGAAACTCCACCTGCACACCGGAGGCGTCTTTGCCTTCGGGGACGCCGATTGATTCTCCCGCAAAAAGCGCGCCGATTTCCGGAAAAAAATAGGCAAGGGAGTCTGCGGTATGCCCCGCGGCCGCGTACACGTCGCAATGGAGATCGCCTAAGGAAATTTGTTCGCCCCCAAATAATTTCAAATCCAAAGCAAGCGGTTCGAACGATACATCGTCCGATTCCACATCGGGGAAAAATGCGCGTTGGATTTCGCTTAAATCCGCCATTCTGCGCCGCACCGATTCTTTTACGAGAAGCGATTCGATTTTTTCATGCCCGCCGATGCGCAGCGATGAAATTTTTCTTCGTAAATAACACGCCGCGCCTAAATGATCGTAGTGGGAATGCGTGAGAAAAAGATGCGAAAGATTCTCCGCACTGCCTAAAAGCGAACGAAGCGACGCCAGGTAGCGGGGCCCTAGAATATTTAGCCCGCAATCGATCATGGCATTGCGCGCACCGCACATCACCACATAGCCGGGATAAATGAAATTGCCCGCGATTCGAATACGGTCGTGCTCAAATACATCGCCGAGGATTTTCATTTCTTCGCCACCTCAAGCGCAATCTTTACGCCTTCCACTGCATCGGCGCCATAACGAGCGCCGATTCGATCGGCATATTCTTTCGTCACCACCGCACCGCCCACGATGAGCGTGAGAGGAAGATTTTTTTCTTTAATTATTTTGCTCCCCCGTTCCATTTCGCCCATCGTGGTTGTGAGAAGCGAGCTTAAGCACAAAATTTGCGCATTTTTTTCCACTGCTGTGTTAATAGCGATTTCGACATCCACATCCTTGCCCAAATCGATGACCTCAAAGCCGTGGTTTTCGAGCATCATGGCGACGATGTTTTTGCCAATATCGTGTACATCGCCTTTTACGGTACAAATAACCACCGTTCCTTTTTTCTCCACACTCTCTTTTTTCAAAAGCGGCTTTAACCGCTCAAAGCCAGTCTTCATTGCCTGCGCAGATGCAATCATCTGGGGCAAAAAGTATATTCCCTGCGAATACAAATCGCCTACAATTTCTAAACCCTTAATGAGCGCGCCATTCATTACCTCTTCCGGCGAATACTGGTTTAAGGCGCGCTCAATTGCTCTCACGATGTTCTCGCTATCGCCTTCGACAACTAAATTCTTTACCTCCAAAAGAACATCGGACGAAATGTCTTCCTTCGTTGCGCTTACATCTTTCTGTTCGGATGGATGATGAGCAAAACGAGCAATGTACTTTGCTGCGCGCATATCGCGCCCTTCTAAAAAATCGCGGGCAAGCATTTCCTCTTCTGTCAGCTCACGCGAAATTCTCACGGCTGCGGGATTGACAATCGCAGCGGTAAGCCCACGCTCAATGGCCATGTTCAAAAAGGCATTGTTAATAAATTTGCGCTGCGGCAATCCAAACGAAATATTGCTCAGCCCAATGCTCGTTTTTATGCCTTTTTGTGCAAAATGATGGATCACCTTTAACGTTTCCATTGCTGCACCGGGTTCTGCGCTTTCGGCAAGAATCAGCGGATCGATGAAAATTCTCTCCAGCGCGATGCCATTGGCACAAAGCTTTTCTAAAAGCGATTCGCCAATGGCTATTCGTTTCGAAGATTCTCGATGAATTCCCGATTCGTCCATGCACAGTGCTACGACAAATGATCCAAATTTTTTTATAAGCGGCAGAATGGTTTCAAAACTTTTCTGTTTTGCGTTAATAGAATTTATCACCGGAACGCCCGGATAGCTAACTAATGCCCTCTCGATCACCCGATAGTTATCAGAATCAAACATAAGCGGCACTTTCGCTGTGGTAATAAGGATTTCAACGCACCGCTGCATCGCTTTTGTCTCATCAATGCCTGGAACGCCTACGTTCAGATCGAGCACCTGTGCGCCTTCCAATTCCTGTTTTTTTGATTCATCGCGCAAAAACGCCGTTTTTCCTTCTTTAAGTTCTTCAGCAAACTTTTTCCGTGCAGTCGGATTCAACCGCTCGCCTATGAGAATTGGCCTTCTCGCAGTGCTTACATCGAGCGATGAAAAAGGGCTGGTAATCCAACGAAATTGCCGCGTAAAAGCGCGATGGAGAGCTTTTGCCGATGCAATCCGCTTTTTCAATTCTGCAATATGCGCAGGCGTGGTGCCGCAACAGCCGCCAATAATGGAAATGCCGAGCGCTGCAAAGCGTGCGGACATTTCAGCAAAACGCTCTGGGTTAAGCTTATAGATGGCTTTTCCGTCCACAATTTCCGGCATTCCTGCATTTGCCCATACCGTAAGCGGGATACCAAGCTCGCGAAGCTTTTCAATATGGTCCGAATACAGCCGAAAAAGTCCATCAGGCCCCATGCTGCAATTTATCCCAACTGCACTTGCACCGCATTCAGCCAATGTTTGAAACGCCACCCACAACGGATTCCCCGTAACAGTGCGTCCATTTTCTTCAAAACTCATGCTACAAACAACAGGAAGTGCGCATGCCTCTTTTGCTGCCAGAAGCGCTAATCGCATCTCAGCAAGATCGGTCATGGTTTCGATAACGAGTAAATCAACACCGCCTTTTGCAAGGCTTTTTGCCTGACGAAAGAACGATTCGTAAATTTCTTCAGGCCCTATATCGCCGACAGGGCGCACCAATTTCCCGCTCGGACCAATTGAACCTGCAACAAAAACGTCTTTCCCTTTTGCAGCTTCGCGCGCAATCTGCGCGGCAGCTGCGTTTATGTCATTGCATTTATCAGCAAGGCCGTATTGAGCAAGTTTTACAGGACTTCCGCCAAAGGTATTGGTAAGGATGATATCTGCACCCGCCTCGATATATGCGCGGTGAATTTTAAGCACTACCTGTGGATTTTCTAAATTGAACTGTTCTACACAGCCAGAAAATCCCGGTAAAAGCTCAAATAGCATTGTTCCCATTGCCCCATCGAGCAAAAGCGGAGCTTTTTGTGAAACAATTTCATAAAAATTCATAATAAACCCTTTCAATTACGTACAATACCAATGCCAAAAGGATAATTTTCTTTACAAAGACAAGTGAAAAACTCTTCTCTTTGAATAAATCGTGCAAGATCATCTTGACAAATAATATCCTTTTTATATGGAGTGCCAATATCAATACTTGCTTTATGGTCATCATGCGACCATATTATGTTTTATTATATAACAAAACGAAAAAATATTATTTATTAACAAATCATCATTATATTCAATTTCTTATATTATTTTAAATATATTCGAATACTAAAAAATTACTTTTAATTATTAAAAAACATAATTAATATAAAATTGATTTATTATTGCAAATTTAATTTTTTTCAAAAAATTTGAATTTTTTTAAAAAAAATAGTGTGCGATTTATTTTTTAGTTGCTATATTACACTTAATTTATAGCGTTTCAAAAGTTATGTCGCTATCAAAAATTACTGTTCGAAATTGGGGGTGATATTGTAAGTCGGATTTACTGAAAAAAATCTGAAAAAAATTACCGATTATTTAATTGACATATTCAGTAGCTATTTTCTTGTGACATTCGTTTCAGTAAATCCGTAATCACACCACAGGCAACTGTAACAGCGTGGTTACCTTGTTTACGCGTGAACCTGACGGTTCTGCTTCTAAAAAAGGGTTTACCTGCGCGCATTTGCGGCAGTTAATATTGTATAAAGCGAGGTAATTGCCATGGAGGGTTTAGGAACACATGTAATTGCAGAGCTCTTCAACTGCAATCAGTGTCATCTAAACGATCTACAAAAGGTTGAGGAGGTGATGATGGCTGCAGCCGAACTCTCTAAGGCCACAATAGTTAAACCCTTTTTTCACAAATTTTCCCCCTATGGTATTAGCGGAGTAATAGTCATCGCCGAATCCCATTTTACTATTCACACATGGCCTGAATATGGCTATGCTGCCGTAGATGTGTTTACCTGCGGCGATTTTGATTATCAACTGGCCGTGGATTACATTAAAAACGGCCTTGAATCCGAAAAATGCACCTTGTTTCACCTGCAACGGGGAATACTTCCTGGCAGCAAACGGGTACAAGAGCTTTCAATGATCAGGGAGGTTGAAAATGCACGCATCGTTGATTAAAGATGCAGAAACACCAAACATCCCCACACTCGAGCAATTCGAAGAACTCGGGGCGTGGGGTCTTTACTGCAGCGTCGATGTGAATAACTGTGACCCGTACATCATTCGCGATGCAGAAGCCATTCGCCAATATGTGATTCAGCTGTGCGACCTGATCAAAATGCGTCGGTTCGGTGAGACGATTGTTGTCCATTTCGGGGAAGATGAGAAGGTAGCCGGATACTCAATGGTTCAGCTTATTGAAACATCGCTTATCTCGGGACATTTTGCAAATCTCACCAATAAAGCGTATATCGACATTTTCAGTTGCAAATATTACGATCCCGAGATGGCGGCTCAATTTACCCTAAACTATTTTAAAGGAACAGATTACAAACTGAACGTTGCGCTCAGGAAGTAACGCAATACAGCGAGAAACCATAAAGCGGCGATCGTCATAAGCTGCGGTCGTCGCTTTTTCTAAAATTTACAACATACCATACTGCGAAAACTCACAACAAATTTTTAAATATAAGGAAGGTTGACGATGCCAGAACTTTCGAATCTGTGGTTTGAAGAAAATTATGAGTATGACCTCGGTCGTACGATAAAGATAAAAATTATAAAAATGATTGAACAATACGATTCTCAATTTCAGCGCATTGAAGTGTACGAAACCAAGCCATTCGGGCGCATGCTTGTGCTCGATGGCGTCATCATGTGTACGGAATGGGATGAACATGCGTATCACGAAATGCTCGCACACGTTCCCCTTTTCACGCATCCCAATCCCGAGAGAGTGCTCGTGGTAGGTGGGGGGGATGGCGGTACAATGCGCGAAGTGCTGAAACACCCTTCCGTAAAAGAAGCAGTCCTGTGCGAAATCGATGAACATGTCATTCGCCTTTCCAAGAAACATCTTCCCCAAATGGCATCGGCACTCGACGATCCACGCGTTAAAATTGTATGCGAAGATGGCGCAAAGTTTGTAAAAGAACACAAAAACGCATTCGACATCATTTTAGTCGATTCATCGGATCCAATTGGTCCAGCAACCGTCCTCTTTTCCGAAGAGTTTTACGCCTCCATGCGCGATTGCCTCACAGAAGGCGGAATCGCTGCGACGCAATCGGAATCGTTCTTTTACCACGGCGATATTGTCCAACGACTAACAGGATACGCGAAAAAATACTTCTCCATTCCCGGATACTATTTTACTGTGGTACCCACGTACCCAAGCGGCATCATTGGATTTACGTTTTGTTCAAAGAAGTACCACCCGCTTAAAGATGTCAATGAAGCGAGAATCGTTGCGCTTATGCCAAAACTTCGGTATTATAATGCGGCAATCCATAAAGGTTCATTTGCGCTTCCAACGTTTATTTCATCGAGAATCGACATCAAATATTAACTCATTGTATCGAAGATTTAATGACTTTCATTGAACGAATCGATGATATTGGAAAAAAGCCTTTTCGCCTTGCGCTGGTGCTAATTGCGCTGTCTGCGACCTTTCGCTTCCCCACGCTTTTTAACGATTACTATGATGCCGATGAGCTTGCTGCAATTGTGCAAACTCGGGAATATTTGGCTGGTGGAATTCCTGGAGTCGATTTTTCGGAAAGCAAGCTCCCCCTTTACCATGCGATTTTTAAAATTTCTTACCGACTGTGGCCTGAAAAAGGATGGGTAATCGTCCATGCGCTGACCATCATCGCCGTCTGGCTTACCTCTGTGGGAATTTACTTTGCTGGAAAATCGATTCGTTCTCCTGCAGTGGGTACAATTTCCGCGTGTATGTACGCTATTTTCATTTCATCGTTCAACCGCCACTTTATGGCAACCAATGGAGAGATTATCTTCAATCTCCCTGTCGCATGGGGCTTTTATTTTTTCATTTTATATTTAAAGAAAAAAAATGCATCGCGAGGATTATTTTTATTATGCGCAGCATTTATGGTACTTGCTGCTTCGTATGTAAAATTCCATGGACTGATTTTAGGAATCTACCTCGCATTTTTCTTTTTGGTATATCGACCGTGGTGGGAACATAAAATCACAAAAAAGTATTTCATCAGCGCAATTGCAATCGGTTCGGTGTGCATCATTGCTTTTCTCATCGATTATTTCACCACCAACATCTTTGCACACGCCATTGTGCGCAATGTTTACGATAAATTGTATTACGCAACTGCGAAAGGGCTTAATCCTCTCGTGTTTCTTGCAAAATACGTTCATCGCCAAGGGCTTTTGATATTATGGCATTTTGCCGCGTGGTTTCCTGCCATGGCACTTACTGTTCGATTCATAAAAAACAAATGCCGTTTCGATACGATTGAAGAATCGGCAACGCTCGTATTTTTTGGATTGTCATATCTTTTAATTTTTGCTGGGCTGGCGCGCCTTTACCACCATTACTTTATGGCATCCTACCCAGCTTTGGCACTGACGGCAGCGCTTGCGCTCGAAAAACCCATGGAGAACGTAACCTCAAAAATTCGCGCGCGACTTCTTTGGGGTTTTGCAATCCCCAGCTTTTTCTTTCTTTTATGGAATACGAAAGATATCATCATCAAACATTATTTTCCTTCTGCATTTTATCATGAACCAAAAGCAATTTATTGGGCACGCGCAGCATTGATTGGCCATTTTCAGGATTACCTTTTACCTGAACTTTCATATCTCAATGCAATCCATTTCATCAAAGAAAATACACAGGAAGGCGATCGCATTTTTGTGTGGGGCGATGGTCCATACCTTTATTATTTTTCCAACAGGCGCATGGGCATACAGCACCTTTGGCCAAAGACTACTATCATTCGTTTACATGAGCTTTATAAAAAGAGCGATGCCCAATCGCTTGCGCAGGCTCATCACATTGAGCGTTCTTTTATTGCAACGATTGAACGAAAAAAGCCTGTATTGTTCATCGACACATCTGAAAACGGGCTTACCGGATTCGTGTATCCCGTAACGCCGCTAATAGACGAATACGTGCAAAAAAATTATACGCATATTGGCTCTGTTGATAAAATGAAGTTTTATATTATCAAAGAGAGAAAGATATACAAATTTTAAATTTACTGCTTTAAAACGATTCACAACACGATTCTCCTTATCTATCATCCTTTTCTTAATCTATTCGCGCAGTCGGTGCATTGGGATTTTAAAAAAAACGATAAAACGTACGTTACACTCTCGCTTTCACGTTCGATTGCTTTTTGGAATAATTTTCTCCACAGCGACGAGCTATGCAGTGGATGTGCATTGGGTTATCGCAACAGCGTGGTAAAATGAGCCGCACGCTCTTTTCAAAAAATATGTAATCGAAAATCCAGTTGATCATCACAAACAATTTATTTCGAAAACCGATGAGATAAAGGATGTGAATGAAAATCCAAATGATCCATGCAAAATACCCTTTCATTTTCAACGCGCCAATTTGCGACACAGCCTGATTGCGTCCCACAGTTACCATGCTTCCCTTATCGCGATAGCGAAACGGTGCGGTTCGTTTTCCGCGGGAAAGTTTTTTTAAGTAATCTCCCACATATCTTCCCTGCTGCATCGCAACGGGAGCAATCATAGGAAGGGCTTTCCCTTCATGATATGCACACGCCAAATCTCCCACTACAAATATGTCGCGATAACCAGGAATCCGCAAATATTCATCGACTTTTACTCGCCCGTTTGGTTGTAGTTCAATGCGCAAATCGTTTGGAATCATCTCGCCGCGCACCCCTGCCGTCCACACCACTGTTTCTGTTTCGACGATCTCGCCGCTTTCAAGGATGATTCCCTTTTTATCGATTCTTTTCACGGCAACCCCTATTCGCACCTCAATCCCTTTGCGCTGCAAGGTGCGCGCAACGTATTTCGAAAGGCGTTCATCGAACATGCCAATTAGGGTTTTTGATCCTTCGATAAGAACGATGCGAACGGAGTCCTTCGAAAGTTCTGGAAAATCCTTTTTCAAAGGGCCATACACCAATTCGGCTAACGCGCCAGCAAATTCGACTCCTGTGGGACCTCCGCCGATAATCGCTATTGTAAGCAGCCGCGTTCGCTGAATAGGATCGCTTATAAACGATGCGCGTTCAAAACACGTGAGAATGTGGTTGCGCAAAATCATCCCATCATCGAGCGTTTTAAGCGGAAAGGTAAATTTCTCAGCTCCTGGGACATTAAAAAACGCATTCACACTCCCTACCGCAACGATGAGATAATCAAACGGAATTTGCTCACCAAGGCAGGTTACTGTTTTTTCTTTATAGTTAATGCGCGATACCTCGCCGCGAATAAACTTTACATTTTTGAATTTTCGAAGAATGAGCCGCACTGGCGCAGCAATCTGTTCGGGCTCAATTTCTGCGGCGCTTACCTGATACAAAAGCGGGAAAAACGTGTGATAATTGTTGCGATCGATGATGGTAACGTCAAAATTCGAATCCGAAAGTTCCTGTGCGGCATTAAGGCCGCCGAATCCTGCACCGATAATTACAACTTTTTTTCGCAATTCTTCTGCCATTTTCTCAACCCGATTTTGTTAATCCAAAAGGCGCTTCTGCCCCTCGATCTTTTTAATATTTGTAATGTCCTGCGTTACTTCAAGGCATCCGAGATATTCTCCCTGTCTGTTTCTTACTGCATAATAGGTGATGTACACAAGCTTTCCGCTAAGTTCAATCCAAAACTCCGCTTTGTTGCGCTTCCCCGATTTCATTTCTTCAAGAAGCCGATTTACCACATCAATGCTCTTTTGCGGATGGCAGTTTTGCACCGTCCTTCCAATAACCGCTTTTGATCGAACAAAAATGCGTTCAGGCGCATTGTTAAAGTAACAGACCACATCATCTTTGTCAATGAAAGTAAAGTCGACCGGCAAGGTATTGAGCATTGCTTCAAGCTGCTCAATATTCAGTTTTCCAGTTTCAAATTCAATCACCCCCGCGGTAACTCTGGTGTGAGCACCACTTTTCATCTTCTCAGTCACAGGGCTGTATGACATGTACCCAATTTCATCGAATTCCTGTTTTACCAGTTTCCAATCATCATCGGAAAAAAGCTTATGTGATGTGGGAAACAAAATATTATTTTCTTTATAGAAATGATCCGCAAGAGTATCAGAAAGCTTTATGCTTTGGCTGCGAAGCGCTTGTAAAAATTCACTTGTAACATTTTTTTTCAGCGCATTGGCTGCGGTGTAGAGTTCCTTTTCGATTGCGCGGATTGCATCATGCTCCATCCACATAATTTTCGGCGGTTGCGTAACCCCGTATTTTTCCAGTATAGGGAAAAGAACATTTTCCTCGCGCGCGTAGTGCACCGATGATTCCTTTACAAATTCAATCAGATTCTCGATTTTCTCAAACAGCGCGCTATCGAATTTATTCGTTAGCGTTGCAAAAATTTCAGCCAATTGTTGCGCAAAATCCAAAAGCTTTTCATGTTCCGAATACAGAATATGTAAAGGATGCTCCTGCGGAACGCTTACCCTGCCTGCATCGATCGATTCTTTGAAAAGCTCAATGTGAAGCTGACAAAGTCTGTGAACTTCTTCTGCTGGCATCCCTTCTTTGATGAGCTCTTCTTCAATCATGGTAATCTGATGCGGCATCACATTGCCAAATTCTCTTTTAAAAAGGCTTTTCACTTCTGCGACATCCGCACCATCGTGTAGCATTTTAATCATCTTTTTGAGCATCTCTTTCTTTTCGGTCATGTCTGCGAAAAATTCGCTCATAAAAACCTCCGTAAAATTTTTTATTAAGGCTCAGCGGCCATTCTCACAACGTTTGCGCACATGCGAAGCGCAATTTAAATGCTTGCGACTATTCATTTATAGCTTTGATTTTCTCATAACGGCAACAACCGATTTTCATTCCATCGATTGAAAACGTTCTCTGAGTTAGCTCACAGCGAAATGTTGTTTGCGAAATTTTGCTGCAATGATTGCACTTCGCACACATCGATACGCGATCTACCATTCCAGCATCTTGCATAAACGCGAGCATTTGAACCAGCACACCAGTTGCAGTGGAAATCGAGTTTGGAGAAAATTGCGAAAAATGGGAAACAAAGGCACTTTCAAATCTTTTAATTTCATTTAGAATTTTTTTCGATTTCGCGGCGAGTTTAAGGTGCTGTTTACGATTATCGGATGAATCAAAGCTTTTGCGAATAAAACCTTTCTTTACAAGGGACTTCACCGCAACGCTCATTGTAGCGCGAGTGATGTACAGTTCTTGCGCAATTTCATGCGCGCTTATATTTGCGCTCGGTGCGCACTTGTGGATGTGGCATAATATCTGAATTTGCAGGGGAGTCAGATGATATCGCTGTGCAAGTTTCCACAAAAAAGCCTTCTTCGCATCAAAAATTTTATTCAGAACATCAAGAAGGGTAATTGTCGGATTAACGCCTTTCATGGAAAACCCTTTCATAAATTGTTAGTTATACTAACAATTTATGCAATCGACTTTTATTGTCAAGCAAAAATCCTAATGGATTTTTATACTCGCACGAAACCCTTAAATTTCATCATATTTGAAAATTGCCCAAGCATGATCATTGAAAATCAAAAATTCATGGGAAAAATTTAAGGTAGGAAAACTACGATTATAAAATGTTTTGTAAGCATCTCAAAATGCGCGCGATGGCAATTTACTCATTTCAAGACATGTATGCATTAGACAAGCGCTACGCGAAAAACAGCAATCAATTTTCGGCGTAATTATTTAGGTAGAGTTTGCAACCTCGCGAAGCGAAACGTCGAGCATAAAGCTTCAAATCCTTCTCATCTTTTCTTCAAAGAATATTGGACATTGTAAATAAAAAACAAACCATTGGCAATGGTTGAAAGAGTTTTTGGTTTTTATTAAAGGCAATATTCATTTACACTTTAAATCGCTTGACGATGTTGTTTAATGTTTCTGCTTGCGATGACAATTCTTCACTGGCTGCTGCGAGTTCTTCAGAACCGCTCGATACCACTTGTGTAACCTCGTTAATTTGATTAACGGCTTTTATTATTTCATTCGTTGAAGCGCTCTGTTCCTCCATCATAACTGATATCTCTTCAGACATTTTATTAACTTCTTCAACATCTTTTTTCACACTATTGCTCATTCGGTTAAGTTCCTGTGAAGATTGTGCAATATTTTCCATCAACGCTGCAGTAGTTTTTACATTCTCAATTATCTTACGCAATGAATTTGCAGTTTTTTCAACAAGTTCTGAACCTGCATTCACTTTTTGGTTAGTTTCAAGTATGAGCTTATTAATTTCCTTTGAACTTTGCGCCGTCTGGTCCGCCAACTTTGATATCTCTTCTGCAACAACAGCAAATCCTCTCCCGTGTTCCCCCGCTCTTGCTGCTTCAATCGACGCATTCAACGATAAAAGATTAATCTGGTCAGATATATCAGAGATTATAGTTACTATCTCGGTAATTCGACGCGAACTTTCATTAATCGCCTTCATTCCGCTTACAGTGTTCCCAAGAACCGATTCGCCTTCTTTTGCATAGCGATGTGTTTCATCAGCCATCTTATATGCATCCTGCGCATGTTGGTTTATTTTATCAATTGCCTCAGCTAAATATTCCATAGAATTTGTAGTGAGATCTGCTTTCTTCGCCTGCTCTTTTGCATTTTCGGAGACTGAATCGATAGTAGCTTTAATCTGTTCCATTGCTGACGAAGTTTCCTCAATCGATGCTACCTGATCCTGGGCAACATTTGCTAACTGCTGACTCGATTGAGTCATTTCAACTGATGAAGATGCAACATGATCTGCCGCATTTCTGACTGCCAATATTAAATCGCGTAAATTATCAATAAATTGATTAAAAAGCATTGATAGTTTTCCAACTTCATCATCCCGCTCAACAGGTATTTTACGCGTTAGATCTCCATGACCTTTGTTAATATCCTCCAGCGATTTAACCATCTCATCTAAAGGATGCAATCCTTTATTCACTACGCCGCGAATGAGAACAACTGCTATTCCCAGAATAATCACATTGATGAAAATGCTGATTATCAATATCTGAAGCTGCGCATTAAAATATTCTTTTAATGAATAAACTATCTGAAACGCACCATGGATTTCACCTTCCTTCCAACCCTCCATAGGCCCACCCGTTGGGTCTTTGCCATCCTTTCTACCCCACAACGCATAAGAAAGCGCAGGATCCCCATGACATATTAAGCAATCTTTTGTTAGACGAACAGGTCTGAAATACCGCAATGCTCTTCCTTTATAATCAACTAAAAAATATTCTGGTAAACGTTTTGTTTTAATCATTTTAAACGGATATCCATCCCCATTAAGCTTTTCATGATGCAATGAGGCATATTCATTGATGATTTTAAAAAAAGGATCATCGATTTCATCAAGTATTTGATAGGTGAAATAGACATGGCGCTTCATTACCCGCCATTCATCATCTGATAGTTTATCTGGTTTCTCTAGTATTGATAAGGGCATTGCAAGTTTTCCGATATCATGAAGGTGACCAGCGATATCAAGCATTAAGCATTCTTTTTCAGAAAATTTAAGTAATCTTCCCAACTCTCGGGCAACCATTGCCACTGAAGTTGAATGAGATGCGGTAAATCAGCTTCTAAAATCTATTATTTTTGTAAAAAGTTTTGCGATATCATGAATCTGTTCAAGCGTTAAAATAGGATTGTAAAATATACATTCTTTTATTGTTCTTTCAATATTATTAAATTGCAAATCAAACCAGAATGACTCTTGTTGCGCCAAGGAAACAAAACATCTCACAAGTTAATGTTGTAAGTAAACAATAAATGTTTTATTTTTTTTCTCCAAATCAAGCGCTACAAATAAACTATTCGTGCACATAGCGCATAGCATTGTACAAACAGTTTGTAACTTTATAAAATCGTTGAATTGACGAGAAACTGCCATTAAACGACTTTTCTTAAACACAACCAAAACTATACTACCGATGAATTTCTAAATTCTTTCACGAAATGCTGATTTAAAGAATTTACAACCATCTTTTTTGATAATAATGTCCTTAATTCACATATTGCGCCAAAATAGCTTTTAATGCGCATTCGCACTATAACAGTTGAACACAAATAATTTTCGCAAAATGCAACGCTATAATACATACGAAAACAAGATTGTTCTGTAAATAAATTTAAAACCTAAAGATGAAAAAACTAAAAACGTACTCAAAGGTAATGTACATACTGAAAGCGCAACATAGTTATTTTTGCAGACAATTACTCGAGTGCAACGATAACAAATCGAAAATAAATCTGATTACTTTACGATATATGGTTGCCAAGAATGAAGGCAAGTTTGGTTAAGGAAATTGAATCATCGCAATTCATTCACATAAAGATGATGAATCGCGAAGAGAAACAATAAGGGAATATTTTTTATCTTTCATGCCGATAGTACAAATCCACATCAAAGCCTCCAAAATGGGAAATGAAAGAAAGATTTACATTATCGTACAATGTGCGTGTAGTAATCTCTTCATTAAATTCTGGCGGGGTGAGCCTTACAGTATGATTGAGAAATTGAAGTTGATTCGCAAAGGTGCCAGTAATAAGGTTTGCAATTTCACCTGCTACCTCTTCGTAATGCTTTTTGATTGTCCTTGCACTAGCATTTTTAAAAAAAAATTTTGTGATGTTTTCAAGCGTTGATTGCGGCATGCTTATGATTAATTCCCCTTTAATGGAACCGCTTATGCCTATGCTGACAGTTGGATCTCCTTTAGAAGACTGGCTTTCTAATACTTCCTCAATAGTATTGTCTTTTAAAAAATTCTTAAAAATATGATCGACCGAGCGCACAATAAGTTTTGCATATTGCTCATACGAATCAATTAGTGCCATTAAAAACTCCCCACTTTGCGAGATTGCGTGCAATCAAAAAGAGATTTTTATGCGACATAGTATTAATACGATAATCGCGTTTGACAAGTAAAATTTATTTCATACCTAAAAGTTTTCGTGCATTTCCCCCAAGCACATTTTGTAGTATAACTTCGTCATACACTTTTTTCATTGCGGTAATATAACGCGATGGGGAGACGAGCGGATAGTCACTACCGAAAAGAATTCTCTCATGTCCGATTATTTTGAATGCAACGGAGTATATGTGATCATCGTACAAATATGGCGTCGCAGCGGTATCGTACCACACATGCGATAGCACATCGCGCACCTCTTTCATTAGTTCATAAAAAAAAATTCCTCCACCCCAATGTGCCAACACCACTTTTGTTTCTCTATTTTGCGAAAGGACATCGTACAAGCGTGAAAAGGAAGTGAAATATTTTCCATCGTAATGATGCCCAATAGGTTCATTCACATGCACGCAAACTGGCAATCCTGCTTGTGCTGATACCTTGAAAAGCAAATTCAAATATTCTTTCTCCTTTTCTCCAAAACCATTCGCATAAAAAGCTACCTCGCCAATGCCAGCTGCCCCACTTCGCTTTGCATCTGAAATAAACTTTTCAAGATTTCCAATATCGCCAGGTGCTGCGAAAAATGGGATGATGGCTCCATTAGTTGCAAGCGATGATTCGAACAAATACGCATTCATCATTTCGCGATATTCATCGATACGAAAAGGAAATCCCATCGCAACAATGCGATCGATTTTCTCTTCCCGCATCATTTCCAGGATTTGATTGCAATCGACCATTTTCGCGCGTTCGCTTCCATAAAGAGCAACAAAGTGGGGATCGTTAAAAAATTGCTTCCTTCTTTCAATCATTTCTGGGGGAAAAACATGAACGTGAAAATCGATTACCATTCGTTTAAACCTTTTTGTCAATACAACTATTCTTTTTTCAGGAAAGCTTTTGTAAGTTTCTATAATCTTTTACGTTATATCATATACAAATCTTTTTCCTGAAGCACAGTTATCCCTGCATCCTGTAATACTCTTTCAACCGTTCGGACATTTTCGACTTGAAACACAAACACGGCACTTTTTCCACTTTCAAGGATAAACCCATATGCGTCTTCCACATTCACCCCCGATTCTCTAATTATGCGCGCAACATTATAAAGGCCACCTGGTTTATCGTCCATCTTCACCGCAACGATTTCTTTTAACGTCGCTGCAATTCCATCGCGCTTCAGCGCCTCGCATCCATCTTCTGGTTTGTTAAGCAAGAGCTTAATGATTCCATAATCCCCGCTATCGGAGATAGTGATGGCACGAATATTAATATTGTTCTCCGCAAGGATTCTCGTTATTCTTTCAATTTTGCCTGGTTTGTTTTCTGCGAATACCGATACCTGATGAGGCATTATGATCCCTCCTACAATTTCCGATTGTCAATGACACGAACAGCTTTTCCTGTGCTCGGTGGAAGCGAACCAGGCTCCAAAAGCTCAACACGCGGATTGACGACAATAAGAGCTCGCAATCTTTCGACTATTTTCTTCTTTAAATTTTCAAGAGCTTTTATATCACCCGTGAACATTTTAGAATACAACTCAACTTTTATATGTATTCGATCGAGACCCCCTTCGCGCTCAAGTACGATTTGGTAATTATTTCCAACTTCTGGAATATTCATTAAAACTGTTTCGATTTGCGACGGGAAAATATTAACTCCCCCCACAATAATCATATCATCGGTTCTCCCCTTAATGCGATCAATACGCCTATGAGTTCTTCCGCATGGACACGGGTCGGGTATAATGCGCGTTAAATCGCGCGTGCGGTAGCGCAGCATCGGCATTGCTTCGCGATTGAGATGCGTTAGAACCAGTTCTCCTTCTTCGCCATCGGGAAGATTTTCGCCTGTGTCTGGATTTATGATTTCCATATAGTAATAATCTTCCCAAAGGTGCATCCCCGCACGGCATTCGCATTCAAAA